>JAKAWK010000011.1 GCA_021827365.1 Nitrospirota bacterium | reverse complement strand
CGAATCCCTGGGATTCGTCATCACCCCCGAAAGCGACATCGCGCTCACCCCTCTGGGAGAGGAAATCCTGGAAAAGGACATCAATGGAAGGAAGACCCTGATACGGGAACGGCTGCTGACCCTTCCCCTGTTTGCCAGGGTCCTCGCCTGGCTTGAAGGGGAGGAGGGAGAGAGCCTCTCCATGGAGACGCTCAAGGGACGGATCGGAGAGGCCTTTCCCAACGAAGATGTGGATATGGCCTTCTCCATGCTCGTCAACTGGGGGCGTTATGCCGAGCTGTTCGGGTATAATGCGGCCCGCGAGGAGCTCTATGTCGACCGGGGGGTCTAGGAGAGCTGGGCGATCAGTCCCGCGGGGCAGAGAGGAGTTTCCTCTTTTCCTCCTCAAGGTCGGCAATCCGCCTCCGGAAGGCGGCAATCTGGGATTCAATCTCGGAGAGCCGCTCGACCGGAGAGAGAGACTGCCGGTCAGAACTTTCCGCAAGCCGGCGCTTGCGGTCGGAAAGATAGTAGGCCGTTCCCAAAAGTGTCAGGATGGTCAGGAGGATCGTGGCGTAAAGAAAAAGGTGGTAGAGGGACTGGTCCATGGTTTTTCCTGTCGTCATACGGGGAAGGCGCAAGATGCCGTGGCATGCCCCTATTGTACCCCGACTTGCGGGGGAGAAAAAATCCCCGGAGAGGGCTGTTGACCTCCTTGCTTCCCTGGGGAGTGGCCCATCTGGCCGAACTTGAGGCCCTGTCCCGCAGGCGGCGGCTCCGGACCGAACCGGGAATCGACCCGGCGATTGCACGGGACCGGGTTCTTGAGAGCCTGTCCCGGATGGACCGGGACCGCCTGACAGCCCGTCTTCTGGATCTTCTTGACAATTCCGAACGCCTTGGGCTTAAGATGAGTCATCCCGGATCTTTCGGGTGGCCCGGCCTTCTCTCGGACATTTCCGCCCCGCCCTTCATGCTCTGGATGAAAGGAGATCCCGCGGCCCTTCATTCTCCGGGAATTGCCATCGTGGGAGCCCGCGAGGCCGGACCCGATTCCCTGATGGCGGTGACCGCCCTGTCCCGGGAGGTCGCCCGGCTTGGTTTGGGTGTGGTCTCGGGGATGGCCATGGGCGTGGACGGGGCTGCTCACCGTGGGGCACTGGCGGCGTCCGGCAGGACGATCGCCGTTGTCGGGACCGGCCTCGACCGGGTTTACCCAGTCTCCCACCGTTTCCTTGAAACGGAGATCATGGAGGGGGGAGGCCTGGTTCTTTCGGAGTTTCCCCCGGGGGATTTGCCGGAGGCCTGGCACTTCCCCCACCGCAACCGGCTGATCGTCGGACTGTCGGTGGCGGTGGTGGCCGGTCCCCACCGGCGCCGTTCGGGAACCTATATTACTGCCAGAATTGCCCTCGAAGAAGGCCGGGAGGTGCTGGTCTTCGACGGAGGTGCCCGCGGTTGGGAACGGGAGGGACCGGATCTTCTGGAGTCCGAAGGCTCCCGGAGAATCGGGAGCGCCGAGGAAATCCTCTCCGCAATCCTGTCTGGAGGAGAGGCGATATGACGACTTATACGAAAGGCTTCTGAAAAGTGAGTGTTCGAAAGAAATCGGCTCCGGCTCCTTCCGACAAACCCAAGGTCCGGGCGACCCGGAAAAAGACTGCGGAATCTCCAAAGACTCGCTCCCGGGAGAACGCCTCCGCCGAAAAGGGTCCTGAGGCCTCCCCGAAGGGGACCCTCATCATCGTCGAGTCTCCCACGAAGGCCCGGACCCTGACCCGGATTCTGGGAAGCGGATACAAGGTCAAGGCCAGCGTCGGCCATCTTAAGGATCTTCCCCCCTCACGGATCGGGGTGGACCTCGACAACGACTATGAGCTCCAGTTTGTGGTTTCGGAGGGGAAGAAGAAGGTCCTCGACGAAATCCGGCAGGCCGCCCGCGGGGCCCGGGAAATCTTCCTCGCCTCAGACCCCGACCGGGAGGGGGAGGCGATCGCCTACCATATTGCGAGCGAGCTGACCGGACTCAAGAAGCCGATCCGGCGTGTCCTGGTTCACGAACTGACTCCCCGGGGAATCGAGGCGGCCCTTTCAGAGCCCGGCGAGATCGACCTCCATAAGGTCGATGCCCAGAAGGCCCGCCGAGCCCTCGACCGCATTGTGGGCTACACCCTTTCCCCCCTTCTCTGGGAACGGGTGCGGCGGGGACTCTCCGCCGGCCGCGTCCAGTCCGTGGCGGTGCGTCTGGTCTGCGATCGGGAAAACGAGATACGCTCCTTTGTCCCGGTTGAGTACTGGACCATCACCCTCGAGATGCGTCCCTCCGATCCGGCCCGTGCCGGAAGCGTCTTCACGGCCCGTCTCGACAGGATCTCGGGAAAGAAGGCCCAGATCGGGACAGCGGCAGAAGCCCAGGAGACGGTCGACAGGATCCTCACCGAGGGGTTCCGGATCGCCTCTCTCTCTGCGGATGAAAAACGCCGCCAGCCCTCTCCCCCGCTTACCACCAGCCGCCTTCAGCAGGAAGGAGCCCGCAGGTTCAGGTTTTCGGCCAAGAAGACCATGCAGCTTGCCCAGAAGCTCTATGAGGGGGTCGAACTCCCCGGCCAGGGGCAGACAGGACTTATCACCTACATGAGGACCGACTCCGTCCGACTTGCGCCGGAGGCTCAGGAGATGGCCCGGAGCTTCCTCGCCAAAAACTATCCCGGGGCCCTTCCTCCGAAGAGTCCCGCCTACCGGAACAAGAAAGGGATCCAGGATGCCCACGAGGCGATCCGGCCCACCGACGTCGTCCGGACCCCCGACTCCCTCGAGGGAATCCTCGACCGGGACCTCCTTCGGGTCTACCGGCTGATCTGGCAGAGCTTTCTCGAAAGCCAGATGGTTCCCGCCCGCTACCTTCTCACGACCGTCACGATCGAGGGCGACAGGGAGGATACCTTCCGTGCCACCGGCCGGCGCATGCTCGATCCGGGCTTTCTTGTTCTCCGGGGTGATGAAGGACGGTCCCGGAAAAAAGTCGATGGCATGGAGGAGGAGGGAGAGGAAAAGGCCGAGGAGGAGAACGAGCTTCCTCTCCTTCACGAAGGGGAACCGGTGGAGGCGGCGGCTCCCCCGGTCTCCCTGCAGCACTTCACCGAGCCTCCTCCCCGCTACAACGAGGCCTCCCTCATCAAGGAGCTCGAGGAGAAAGGCATCGGCCGCCCCAGCACCTATGCCACCATCATGACCACGATCCTCGACCGGGAATATGTGGAAAAGCGTGAGAACCGCTTTCACCCGACCGAACTTGGCGAGACGGTCAACCGACTCCTGGTGGATTCCTTTCCCGACCTTTTGAATGTGGCCTTCACCGCCCGCATGGAAGAGGAGCTCGACTCGGTGGAGGAGGGGGAGAAGGTCTACCGCGACGCGGTGGACGACTTCTACCGGCCCTTTTCAAAGGAACTGTCGAAGGCGCGCGGGGGCGGCATGGCCAACCTGAAAGCCCAGAGCGAACCGACCGAGATTCCCTGTCCGGTCTGCGGGACGCTGATGGTGAAAAAATGGGGGCGCCATGGGGCCTATCTGGCCTGCGGGAATTATCCGGCCTGCAAGACCACTAGAAATATCGTCGAGACGGAAAACGGCCTGGCTCCCGAAGTCCTTCCCGAAGCAGCCGGGGAGACCTGTCCTGTCTGCGGAAAGCCGATGGTGGTCAGGAAGGGACGTTTCGGGACCTTCCTGGCCTGCAGCGGATATCCCGCCTGCAAGTCCACACGGCCCTGGCCCCCGAAGGGTCAGGCGGCCGCTCCTGTTCCGCTCCCGGCGGAGATTCCTCCCTGTCCGGCCTGTGGGGGGGCCATGGTGATCAAGACCGGCCGGTTCGGAAGCTTCCTCTCCTGCGCGAACTATCCCAAATGCAAGACGACTCGTCCCCTTCCGACCGGAATTGCCTGCACCCGGCCGGGGTGCGGGGGAGAAATCACTCCCCGCAAGGGAAAAAGGGGAACGTTTTATGGATGCAGCCGCTATCCGGAGTGTGACCGGACCTATCCGGGGCGGCCGGTCTCCAAGCCCTGCCCCCTGTGCGGCCATGCCTTCCTGATCGAAAGGAAGAAGGGAAAGGCAACCGTTTTCTCCTGCCCCGAGAAGGGGTGCGGATACGAGAGCGAAGAGGGCGAGGAGCCGGGGATCACGGCGTGAAGGAGCCCGGGTCCGTCACCATTGTCGGAGGGGGACTGGCGGGAACGGAGGCCGCCCTCTCCCTGTCCAGAGAGGGCGTCAGGGTTCTCCTCCTCGAAATGCGCCCGGAGAGTCAGACCGGCGCTCACCGGACCGGAGACCTTGCCGAGCTCGTCTGTTCGAACTCCCTCAAGTCCCTTGACCCGGAGACGGCCCACGGTCTTCTCAAGGAGGAACTCCAGGGGATGGGATCCTTTGTCCTGGAGGCGGCGATGGAGGCTCGCATTCCGGGAGGAGGAGCCCTGGTTGTCGACCGGGAGCGCTTCTCCCGTCACCTGACCGCCCGGGTCGAGGCCGATCCGAACATCACGCTCCGCCGGGAGAGGATGGACCGGATCCCTCCTGACAGGCCCCTGATCCTTGCCACCGGACCCCTGACCCACCCCGCCCTCACGCAGGATCTCCTGGAAAGGATCGGAAGCGACCGTCTGTCCTTCTATGACGCCATCAGTCCTGTGGTTGAGGCCGATTCCCTGGATTTGTCTAAGCTCTTCCGGGGAGACCGGTACGGAACACCGGGGGTCGGGGACTACCTCAATGTTCCGCTTGATTCCGAGGGCTACCGGAGCCTCGTCGAGGACCTTCTCCGGGGAGAGCGGGTTCCTCCCCACGAAGGCGTGGAAGACCGTCCGGAGGTGCTCCGGGCCTTCGAGGCCTGCCAGCCGGTGGAATCACTGGCCGAGTCGGGACCGGAGACCCTGGCCTATGGTCCCATGCGGCCGGTGGGTCTCGTGGATCCCAGGACCGGCCGGACGCCCCATGCCGTTGTCCAGCTCCGGGCTGAAAATCGCGAAGAGA
Source organism: Nitrospirota bacterium (assembly GCA_021827365.1). Classification (GTDB taxonomy): domain Bacteria; phylum Nitrospirota; class Leptospirillia; order Leptospirillales; family Leptospirillaceae; genus UBA4572. The sequence continues at coordinate 28,670 of JAKAWK010000011.1, read as the reverse complement.
CCGCCTTCAATCTGGTCGGATTCCAGACCAAACTCCGCTACTCCGAACAGGACCGGATTTTCCGAAAGCTCCCAGGCTTTTCTGGGGCCCATTTTCTGCGTTACGGATCGCTTCACCGGAACACCTTTCTTGACGCCCCGCGGGTCCTGGGACCGGATCTCTCCCTCCGGAGACTTCCGGGGGTCTATCCCACAGGCCAGATGGTGGGGGTAGAAGGGTATACCGAGTCCATTGCCCTGGGACGCCTCACGGCCCTGTTTCTTGGACCCCGCCCCCCCCAAACCCTTCCCCCGGCCACGACGGCAGTCGGGGCCCTGCTCCGGGCACTCGTTCCCTCGGCCTACCGTCCGGAAGGAGAGGCCCCCGGTCCGGAGGAGACCGGGCCCTTTTGTCCGGTCAACCTGCATTTCGGCCTCTTCCCGCCCCTCCCGTCTCGCGTCCGCGGAGGGAAGAGCGAGAGGCGCAAGGCGATCGTAGCCCGGGCCCGCAGGGATTTTGCCTCGTGGCGGGAAAACTTGAATGAAGAGGCCCCTCCGGCTCCGGCTGGGCCCTTTCGACTTCGTCCGGGTCAGGGGTAGGCCGATGGGAGGCTCGGGATCGGGAAACCGGCGGAGCGGCCGCGAACGCGAAGGAATGGAAGAACGGCTTTCCCGGGACCCGCTGTTCGTCTCCTACCGGCGGGAGATGGTCCAGGCGGGCCGCTCCCCCCGGACGCAGGCGGCTGTGGAAAAGGACCTTGCCCTTTTGGCCGGTCTCCTGGGCGAAACCTTTTGGGGCCAAGAGGGCTTTCTCTGGGAACGTGTCGACCGGCCCCGCGCCCTCCGGTCCGTGAAGCGTCTTCATGAACGGGGCTACGCCCCCTCGAGCATTGCCCGCATTCTCTCGAACCTCCGGGGATTTTTCTCCTACCTGCAAAAGACCGGCCATGTGGAGGAGGATCCCTTCCGGAGGGTTTCGGGGCCCCGGGTCTCCCGGGTCCTTCCGGCCGTCCTCTCGGAAGAGGAGGCCGCCTCCCTCGTCGCCGTTCCCGTCGGAGAAGAGGATGTATCCTCCCTTCGGGACCGAGCCCTGCTCGAGCTCTTCTATGAAAGCGGGCTCCGACTCTCCGAACTTTGCGGCCTCGTCTGGGGAGACTTCGAGGAAGGGTCCGGCTCCCTTCTGGTCCATGGCAAGGGGGGACGGGACCGCCGGGTTCCGGTTGTGGGAGAGGCCCGGGCCGCCATCGTCCGGCTCAGGAGAGCCAAAGAGGGGGAGGGATCCCTCCCTCCGTCTTCACCGATCTTTTCCGGAAAGGAGGGACGGGCGCTCTCCGTCTGGCAGGTCGGCCGAATCGTGAAAAAACGGTCCCGGGAGATCGGTCTCGACAGGAAGGTGACCCCCCACGCTCTTCGCCACTCCTGTGCGACCCATCTTTTGAACCGTGAGGCCGATCTCCGGGAAATTCAGGCGCTTCTGGGCCATGCCTCCCTCGGGACGACCCAGCGGTACCTCCATACCGGCCTCGACCTTCTGGCCAAAAAACTCTCGAGGATTCGGGAAGAGAGCTAGGAGACAAAACACACAATGCATCCCGGAGAGTCCATGGACAGTGTTTTCGAGAAGGCCCAGGTCCTGATCGATGCCCTTCCCTATATCCGCACCTTTCACGGAAAGACCTTTGTCATCAAGTTCGGTGGGGGAGCTCTTGACGGAGGTGGAGAGGAAAGCCTGTCCTTTGCCCAGGACCTGGTTCTTCTCCAGCATATCGGCATCCGGCCGGTGGTGATCCACGGCGGAGGTCCCCAGATTTCCCAGCTCATGGGACGTCTGGGAATGAGCCCCGAATTTGTCGACGGGATCCGTGTCACGGGAAGCGACGCGATGGAAGTGGTGGAGATGGTTCTCACCGGCCGCATCAACCGGGAGATCGTGACGATGGTTCATCGGCACGGGGGCCGGGCCGTGGGACTCTCGGGACGGGACGCCGGCTTTCTCGTTGGGGAGAGAAAGAGCCATTCGGGGCGGGATCTGGGCCATGTGGGCCAGATCGTGACGGTCAACCCCGAGATTCTCGATCTTCTCGACCGGCACCGGTTCATTCCGATCGTGGCCCCGGTCGGCGTCACGGAGGAAGGAATCCCTCTCAACATCAACGCCGACGAGGCGGCGGCCGTGATCGCCGGCGCCCTCAAGGCGGAAAAGCTCATCATGATGACCAACACCCGGGGCGTCCTCGACGAGCAGGGGGAGCTTCTATCCTCTCTCGACCGGCGGGAAATCCTCTCCCTGATCGAACGTGGGATCATCGCCGGGGGAATGGTCCCGAAGATGGAGGGTTGTCTCCGGGCCCTTTCGGAGGGGGTGGGAAAGGTCCATGTGATTGACGGGCGGATTGCCCACGCCCTGCTTCTCGAGATTTTCACCCCCGAAGGGATCGGCACCGAGATCGTCCGGAGTCCGGAGACATGAGATTCGGCCGATTCGGGAGACTTATGCTCGGGGCTCTGCTGGGAGGCGCCCTCCTCTCCTGTACTCCCCACGAGAATCCTCCCCCGGTCACGGGGACGATTGCAAAGGCTCGTCTTCTGGCCATTGATTCGGGAGGAGCACCGGGACACCGGTCCACGATTCCGGTTCTGGCGGTCCGTATTTCCATCACGAATCCCGGGGCGGAGGTCCGGCTTCTGGGATACCGCTACGAAACCTCGCAAGGGATTGCGTCCGAGGCCCTGATGGACCGGCGACTCGTCGAACAGAGCCGGTCGAAGCTCGGGCGCCTGGTCCAGTTGGGGCTTCCCACAGTTTTTCCCGCGGGAGTGACCACGTCCGGCTGGGTCTTTTTCCGGACCACAGACACCAAAGGCCGGATCCACCTTTCCCTGAGGGATGTTTACGGCCGTTTTTCGGCTCTCTACATTCCCGTGGGCCAGGCCTTTCCAAAGGCCTCCCGGTCGGGTTCGGGCAAGTCGTCCGGGGTCTCCACTCCCTGAAGAATTCTCGCGCAAGGGCCGGATACTCACACGGAAAACCCCCAGAGTCGGGAGACTCATGAGAAAAGTCATAGAGGTGAAAAAGGTTGGGGAGGGCCAGGAGAGGCCCCTTCCTGCCTTTGCCACACCGGGGTCGGCGGGTCTGGATCTCCGGGCTGCCATCCAGAAACCGCTGATTCTTCCGCCTGGAGGCCGGCAACTGGTCCCCTCAGGTCTTGCCGTCAACATCGGAAATCCTGAAATCGTGGGGATTGTAGCCTCCCGATCGGGGCTCTCCCTAAAACACGGGATCCGGGTGGCCCAGGGTATCGGGGTGATCGATTCGGACTACCATGGGGAGATCGGGGTCATTCTGGCCAATGACGGAAGGGAGCCCTATACCGTCTTTCCCGGAGACCGGATTGCCCAGCTTCTCTTCATGCCGGTCGTTTTGGTCGATTTTCAGCTCGTGGAAGGTTTCGGAGGGGAGACTGCCCGGGGGGAGGGAGGGTTCGGCCATACCGGGAATTCCTGATGGAGGCCGGGTCAGCGTTCCGGGCCGAAAGACGACAGGGGAACGGCCACGATCCAGTCGTAGGAGTTGGCAAGGTAGGCTGTGCCGCCTACGATGGTGGGACTCACGATCCCCATTCGTCCGCCGATGCGGAGATGTCCGGTCTCCCGGCCCGTTTTTGGATCGAGGCGATAGAGGCTATCTCCGCCGGCGATATAGAGGTGGCCGTCGTAAAAGGTCGGGGCGCTCCGTGAGGAGCTGATCCTGTGCCAGGACCAGAGGTGCCGGCCGGTATGGAGATCCAGGGCCTCGTAGCGTCCTGTTGCGGGAGATCCGACAATGAGGATCTTCCCATGGATCAGGGGGACGCCGCCCTTGAAGGCTGGAGGCTTGGGACCCCGCCCCATGGAGACGGTCCAGAGGGGCCGTCCCGTCCTGGCATCGAAGCCCCGGACGACCGGCTCGAGGGTCGCCTGTCCATGAACCATCTTGGGGTGGGCGACCGTGTCCATGACGACCACCCCGTCTCCCACCGCCGGACTCACGTCTCCCATCCCCGTATTGGCGGCTCCCGGGATGGTCCCCGTCCACAGGGTCCGCCCTGTTCCTGCATCGAGACAGAAGAGGCGGGGAGGGGAGGCCATGGCGAGATAAAGACGCCCATGGCTGTATGCGGGACTCGACATGTTGTCGTTTCCGCCAAGCCGGACCGTCCATACCGGCCGCCCCGTTACTTTGTCCAGGGCGTGGACGGAGCCCGAACCGGTGGCAAAATAGAGCATCCGTCCATGGATGGCAGGCGTAGGCATGGCCTCTCCCACCGATCCTGCGTGCCAGAGAAGCCTTCCGGTCTTCCGGTCAAGGGCGTAGATGCCGTTGTAGCTCACATCCATTCCCCGGACGGCAGCCCCCTTTCTGGCAAAGGCCATGACATTGGCAAAGTTGAAACCGACCCCTCCGGCCGCAAGGTACACGATGTTCCCGTCCACCAGGGGATTGCCCATGAGGTTGTTCCCCACCGGGCTGGTCCGCCAGATGAGCTGTCCGGTCCGGGCATTTAAGGCGTAGGCGAACATGTCGTCGCTTTCGGCGTAGACGATCCCTCCGACGACCGTGACACCCAGGGCATTTCCGTAGAATTGGGTCTGGACCGCTCCGGCCTCTGTTTCTCCGTAGGTTTTTGTTCCGAAGGGATGGCGTCTTTCCAGAGGCCAGGCCCGGGCCTCGGCAAATCGCCAGAAGACCCCGTCCCGGAACCAGGCCGGCGCCTTTTTGGGAATGTCGATGGCGGCGTTGTGCCGGGCGTTGGCATTCATCTGAACCCAACGTCTGGCGCCAAATCCCCTGTCAGCCCCGATCGGAGCGTTTTGAGGAAGGTAGAGGCGGGAAAAGGGCCCTCCCGGAGCCACCGGAACAGTCCAGCCGGGTGAGCTTGAGGCGGGCTCCGAAGTCCCGGCCACCGCGGCGTCTCCCTGGCCTCCCGGGAAGAGGGAGGCCAGGGAGACGAAGATGGCAAGAAAATAGACGAGGGGGGTGGTGAGTCCCTTGGCCAACAGTCCTCCTCTTACGACGACCGGAACCCGGGGGAAAACGGTCCCGGATTTCAGGCGACTCCTTCGATGTTTGAAATGCGAAGGGCGGTCATCATGCGGGAAATGGAGTCCTCGATCGGGCGCGAAAGCTCTGCAAGGCGCTCTCCTGTCCTTCTGAGCTGCCGCATGAGAACCTTCTGGGGAAGCATCCGGTCGTACCCCGGGGCCTCCCGGGCCATGAGAATGGCCTTGCGCCGGTAGTCGTGCATGGTGTTGTGGAGAGGCATCTTGTAGTTGAGGGTGACATCCTCGACGAGGGGAAGGACCTTCTCTCCGAAGGTTTCGATGAAGGTGTCGACCATGTCGCAGAAAAATCCGAAATGGCGGGATTCGTCCTTGGTCAGGTATATGAGGAGCCGGTTCAGGACCGGTTCCTTGACGACCCGTGACAGGCTCTGGTAGTAGAGCTGGGTTGCCTTTTCCTGAAGGAGCGTGTAGGTGAAGACCTGGACAGGATTCGAAAATCCGATACTGAAGGGCTTCCGGTTCTCGATGATCAGTTTTTCCTCAAGGCGGTCCCGATCAGGTTCGATCCCGGCGTGGTACTGGTAAAGGGCCAGGGCCTGGGCGTGACGGTCCTCCTCGAGACCCCAGCGGACGGTGAAGTGAAAAAGTTCCCGATTGTGCATCGCCTCTTCCTTGGTCTTGGCCTCGATTGGGAAAAGGGACTGGTATTCGGCGAAATATCCGGGGAGATGGTCTTCGACGTAGGTGACGAAGACGACGGCATCTTTCTGGCCCTGGGTGAGGAGTTCGGGTTTCAACTCATTCCAGTGAAGTGACTTGAAGCGGTTCCAGTTCGCATCGTCCGCGAGCCGGTTATAGTTATCTACGTGCTGTCGTATTTTTGCTAGCGGCAATTGCACCCTGAATTCCTTCCTTAGGTTCGTCATGAGGCCGTTGTCCAGCCTCTCGAATGAGAGCAGAGCATAGTCTCTCTTTATGATCGAATTGACTCAATCTGAAATATTATACTCCCAAAAAAAAGAAAATGCACCATTTTTGTCTGAAGATGCAATCCTCCCAAGGTCTTACGAATCTTTCCCTTCCCGGGGAGACTCCTCCCGGCGAGAATAGGGCGACCAGGGAGAACGGTCCGGAGAAAGGAGCGACAGAGCTTCGCGGTCGGTCAGCACCCCTCCCGACAGAGCATCGGCAATCCTGTTGGTCTGCCTAAGGCAGTTCTCAATGATGGCCGCCGCCTCTGGAAGGGAAATCCCCGGAAAATCCGAAAGATGGAGGGGAGGAGAGCAGACGTAAGTGGCCGTCCCGAAGGGGAGGGGAATGCGAAAGCGGTCCCAGGAGCCAAGAACCTTGACCCGGGAACAGGTCACCGACAGAAGGTAGAGCGGCTTTTTCGAGGAGAGGGCAAGGTAGGCGACCCCCTCCTTCACGCGGTAGATGGGACCCTTGGGTCCGTCGGGGGTAAAGACGATCGAGTCCTCCCCGGCCCTGTCGAGGCGAAGAAGCTCCTTTAAGGCGGCCGTGCTTCCCCGGCTCGAGGAGCCCCGGACACTCAGGATCCCGAACCAACGGAGAAGGGCCGCGATCAGGTCACCGTCCTTGGATTGCGAAACGATCAGCTTGATCTTGCCAGGTTTTCCGAACCAGACAAATGGCATGAAAAGGCCCTGGTTGTGCCAGAAGGCGATCAGGACCGGCTTCCCCTCCCCCAGCCATCGGCGATAACCTTCAAAGCCGATGTATCGGGCGGAGTTGGTGAGCTTGATCAATCGGAGAAACAGGGAGGTGGTCCAGGAGGCGATTTCGAGCGGCCAATTTCTGGATTCCATGGGGGTGCGGGTCTCCTCCACGAAAGGATGATGGGAGTGAAATGTTTAAGTATGAATGATTCATGAAGTATTTTCATGTAAATGATACCGGAGGGGAAAGGGAAAATCCATATGGAAATGTGTGAGGGGAGATTCAGAGGGAAGGGAAAAGGACCAGACGGAGATCTGTCCAGGCCTTTAAGGAGAGATCCCTTCGGGAAAGCCCTGTGGGAAGGAGGGAGGGAAGGATGTGAAGACGGACAACGATTCGGGGTTCGCCAAGGGTTCGCCAGAAGGAGCGGGCAAAGCTTTCCCCCCCGGTATAGGAGATGGTGTCCAGGCGCCTCCGGTCGGGAGTTTCATAGCGGAGGGCTATGGGAAGGACGGGACGACCTGTCCGGACAGCCGCCTCGAAAAGTCCGGACCGAAAGGGTAGGATCCGGTCTCCGCAGGTGGTCGTCCCTTCGGGAAAGACCGCCACGGAGTCATTGTTTTCAAGGGTCTCCTCGACCTGCTCCAGTGTCCGCCGGAAAGAGGAGAGCCGGCCTCTGGCGATAAAAAAGGTTCCGGCCTTCCGGGCCGAGGACCCCACGAGGGGCCAGAGAGAGATCTCCTTCTTGGCGATAAAGCGGGCTGGGAGAAGGGAACGAAGGACCAGGATGTCCATCCAGGAGATATGGTTGGCCACCAGAAGGCAGGAATCCCGGGGCAGGGCTTCCCCGGAGGAAAGGATTCCGACCCCGAGGCTTAAAAGGAGATCCCGGCACCAGCGGGCCAGAGGATCGTCCGAAGACGGGGACTGATTTCTGGCGATACAGTAGCCCCGGGCCATGAGCGTTGCCGCTCTGACACCCCGCAGGGCTCGCAGGGGAGGAGAAAGGGGAGGCGGGCAGATCGGACAAAAGCTCATGAGGCTGAAGGTCCCTTTCGGAGGAAATGGCGGACGTAGCCTCTGTCCATGGCAGAAAGGGGGAGCCAGACAGGAAAGTCCGCCGTTCGAAAGAGGGGGTCATGGGCCGGGTCACCGATACAGCGTGCCCCGAGTCGCAGATATCCCTTCAGAAGGGGCGGAAGAGGCGGGAAGCCTCTTCCGCCGCCCACCGGGCGCAGGAGACAGGGATAGGGACGATGGGGAACAACGGTCAGAGACGGGTCCCCCCATCGATAGAGGCGGAGGTCGCTATAGATCTGGTCCGGATCGAGGTGGGGATTTGTCAGGTCGAGACTTGCGCATCCCATCAGATAATGGATGTTTTCCGCGATCAATGTCCGGGCCAGGGCTGACCAGAGAAGGGCGATGACGCCTCCTCTCCGGTATTCGGGGTGGACGCAGGAGCGCCCAAGTTCCGCTGTCCGAGAGAGAAAGGGGGTCAAGGAGGAAATGTCAAATTCGGACTCCGTGTAAAACCCTCCGGCCTTTCGGGCTCCTTCCGGGTCAAGAAGGCGGTAGGTTCCCACGCATTGACCCGTCTCGCTGACCGTGACGAGCAGGTGACGGGCATGGGGATCAAATCCGTCACATTCGGGGACGATTTCATCGAACGGGGTCTCTGGCGGACAAAATCCGAAGGCCACGGCCCGAAGTTTCTGGGCTTTGAGAATGTCTTCGAAAGAGCTGGCCCAGGAGACGGAAAATGATGTCTTGCGGGAAAACGAGGGATGGACAGCGCAGGATAATGACACGGGAACCTCCCCTTAAGGGTGGACGAGATCCATTGTTCCTAGAGTAGGGAGGTGCTATGACATCGAGGTTGTTGGAAAGTTACGGAAGTGAGACGGATTCCCGTGCGCATAATTTCGGTGGATGTGGGAAGAATTGTGAGGTGAAGAGAACCTCGATGGCATGATTTTCGTCACATCTTTTTTTGTTCGCATCTGATAGATTCTCATGTATTGTTTATTGACCAAACACTAAGGAGGGCGTCCATGAAGTTCAAGAAAGCGGTGCCGGTCATCGGCATCCTTTTTCTCGCAGCGGCGGGAGTGGGGATTGCGAAAGAATCGACGTCACAGTCCCAACCGTTAACCAGTCCAGCAAGATTGGTTTCAGTGAGCAATCCGGACCTGACGGCAGACACCCTGGATATCAAGAATGAAATTTCACGACTTGAACATCGATTAAAAACCCTGTCGTCGGAAAAGGCCAACAACCCGGATCTGAAAGAGGACATCGCCGCAGTCAAGGCGAAGATCGCCAAGCTCAGGGCCCGGCTTAGAACTCTTCGGACGGAGAGGACGAACCCGGATCTTACGGCGGACATCGCCGCAGTCAAGGCGAAGATTGCCAAACTCAGAGCCCGGCTTAGAACGCTTCGGACGGAGAAGCCGAACTCGGACCTTACGGCGGACATCGCCGCAGTCAAGGCGAAGATCGCCAAGCTCAGGGCCCGGCTTAGAACACTTCGGACAGAGAAGACGAACTCGGATCTGAAAGCGGACATCGCCGCAGTCAAGGCGAAGATCGCCAAACTCAGAGCCCGGCTTAGAACGCTTCGGGCAGAGAAGACGAACCCGGATCTGAAAGCGGACATCGCCGCAGTCAAGACGGAGATCGCCAAGCTCAGAACCCGGCTTAGAACGCTTCGGACAGAGAAGACGAACCCGGATCTGAAAGCGGACATCGCCGCAGTCAAGACGGAGATCGCCAAGCTCAGAACCCGGCTTAGAACGCTTCGGACGGAGAGGACGAACCCGGATCTGAAAGCGGACATCGCCGCAGTCAAGAAGAAAATTGCTCTTCTCAGGATCAGGCTCAGAGAATTACGGACAAATGCTTCAGATTTCGACCGCAATGGGCGGGATCTTCAGGATCGTGAGTCCCCAGAAGCATCCCTGCATCATGACGGCGATGACCATCGACTTGAAAGAGGCCGATGGTCAGCCCTTGAAGGGGGACCCCATCGAGAGGCGACCAGGGAAATCATGCAGGGATCTCACGAAAGGATTGTGGCTCTCTATTCGCCCACAAACAAGGCGGGTTACCATGCCAAAATGCACAGACATTCCCGGTAATGCGATTTCGATTCAGAAAGGCCGGGTTGACCCCGGCCTTTCTCATGCTTTGTCTTTTTGCCAACATGTCCGGATCTCTGTTCTGGAATTCCCCGGCCCGTGCATCGGGTCCGCCAGAAGAACCCTATGTCGACCATGACTGGAGAACGATCAACCGCAACGTCGCCCTGAAAAAATATCACTTGGCGGAAGAGCAGATCGGCAACTACATCAAATTCCACCCCAAAAATTACCAAGCCTACACGCTCGGGGGGAGAATCACCAGAAAAATTCATCGTCCGGGGGACGGGATCTCCATCCTGGACAAAGGACTCCGTCAGTTTCCCGGTGACCGGACTCTTTTGCGGCTGAAGGCGGAGCTTCTCATGGAACAGGGAGAGATGATCCGCGCGCGAGGTATCCTGGACAAGCTCGCCAAAGATCCGGCACTTTCTCGGGAAGACCGGGCAAAAATCCGGGAGGACAGGAAAACCCTCGAGGTCCTCTCAATGTCACTTCCGCCCCTGGAAACCTTCGACCAGAATATAAATTTTCAGGAAACCGTACCCCCGCCCCTCCAGTCGCCTTCCACCTATGAGATTGAAAACTCCGATTATCATGTCCGTGTCCAGAACGTTGACATCGGCTATAGTGGCGGATCAACAATCGGGACAGGGATTACGGTTGAAACCCCTTTGTTCAAGGATATTGTCCATTTTCAAGTGGGAACAAACATCTATGTGGGTTCTGCGGCAGGACAGACAAGCGGACCTGAAGACTACCTTTTTGCCGGTGTCGACGGCCAGGGCCCCGGTGAGACGAATTATCTTCTGGACGTGGGGAATGTTTTCGCCGGAAATGAGATCAATGCCGGGGTTTATGGGCATTTTGACCTCCCCCTCGGCCGGGTGAGAATCGATGGTCAGGGGTGGTACATGCTTCCCTGGAGCGGGTACGGGCAAGCTCTCCTGAATGGGGCTCTCCAGAGTGGCGGTCTGTTGAACGGAACCCTTTCCATTTTTCCAACCCTCACATTCTCCGGCGAATATGAATACACCTATGACACGCTGGGAGGAAGCAAGACGCCATTCGGGCTGAACCATAACACGATGTTTGCCCTTGACTGGGATTTTCTGAAAAAACCTGACCTTCATCTGATTGCCGGATACGACACCCAGTCGTTTACACCATTCATTCCGAATGCGACAAGCCTTGTCCCAGTCCTTTTATCGTCGAATTTCGGATTTGCCGGCCTTTCCACCCTCGACCAGATCGGCCGATTTGTGGTTTTAAACGGGCAGATTGGAGGTGTGGTCGGGACATTTGATTCTCCTGGCCCTCTTGTAGGACTTCAGGCTGATGGCGGAGTTTCCGTCCAGGCAGGCCCCCACCTTGAATTTTACGGAAATATCTCCTACGAATCTTTGGCAGAGGCCTATGTTGGAGCTGTCACGACCATGATGTTCGGACTCAATGTCTGGCTTTAGCCATGAAAATCAAGGATAGAAGTTCCTTGGGATTGATCCACGGATCCTGTGGTCTGTGAGTCAAATGGCAGGAAAGTGATTGTCATTTTTTAATCTCCCACCTTGATTTATGGCCCGTTTTTACAATGGGCCGTTTTCCCTCAAAATTCCCTTTTAACGAAAGCTTTTAAGATTAAGATGACCGAGTATATCCTGGATGGGGAATTTTAAGGATCGGCTTTGGTGCTCGGGAGGAGAATCGAACTCCTATGGTGTCACCACCGGCGGATTTTGAGTCCGAAAAAGACTTGCGCTGATCAAGAATGATTTCAAAAATATCACTAAAAATAGCAAAGTTATGGAGTGTTTCAAATTGCGTTTTAATGCCTTATTTTTCTTTTTCGGGTGACAGGAGGGTGACAAGAAAATCCCTCTGAAATCCTTCAAATGAGCCATTTCTTGCGTTTCATTGCGTTATGAAGCGTTCATCTTTTGGTCACGTAGTCAACAGGAAATCTCTTCTCCTGCGTGCGGTGGATCCCTTTTCGCAAGACCGCACCTGTAAACCTCCAGCCAGCCCTCCAGAAATGCCTTGGGGTTATAGAGCGCAAAATCCTTCTTCCGGCCTTGCCAGGCGATCCGCAGGCTGGAATAGTCCCACCTCTCTTCATGGAGATAGAAGTTCACAAGGTCCGCAACAAGTTGCCAATGGGGACTTCTTGAAACCTTTCTAAAGTAGGCAGTCATTATCCAGGCCACCCCCAGTTGCCACTGGGCCAACATATCGACAGGACGCCCATTCCCCCTCGTTTCCCGGAACCCGTATCCCCCGGGTACCCGCGACACCGGTCCAAAAGATACAGTGATACCGGTAGCTGTTTCCAAAGAATAAATAGGCTCTCGTCCCGCCTTCAGAATCGGTTTCATCCTATCCCAGTCTTGTTTCCAGTTTTCGGGGTTTTGTCTCTGAATCTGGCGCTTATTTTTTTTGTAAAGTGCGGCTTTTTCTTGAGGAGAGGTAGGAAACGTCTGGATTTTTATTCGGACGGGAAAGGAATTGTTGAACAGGAAAAAGACAAAGTCCGGGTCTCCGTCGATCTTTCGAATGTCTTCTTTGAGAGCCATTCGATCCATGGACATGTCCAAAAAAAGGGGGGTTTGCCCACTATTGGGAAAACTTCCAGTGTCCTATTCTTAGCATTGGATACTTGGAAAAACAACGATATACGCCGAGGGAAACGTTAAATACGGAAAAGAGCATGAAAGGCGAACGGCCGGGTTTCCGGCTCGGATGTGAAAATCCATTCAGGCACAGGATGACGCACAGGGAGAACACCGGACCATACACAGATGTAGCACAGTTGAACATAGGAACCCTTTGTCGGAAATTGGCACAAATGCCGAGAAGGAGAGCTATCGATGCGCGATATTTTTTCAGCGACTGGCTGACGGTGCAGCTCTTTCAGATTCTGGAGGACTCTGACCCGTGGGTTCATGTGTACGTGTACCAATTGATCGGGGATAAGCCCGTAAAACCCGCCTTGTACAAGGGAGAACCCTTTCCGGATCTACTTATCGGATTCTTGCAGGAGGAGCAGGGAGGGGGGAGAATTTTGGCTCCTGGTCAGGAAGGGAGAGACGATGAATCTGTTCGGGGAGTGCTACGGATCGCAACCCCCATAAATGATAGAGATGGATAAGGAGGCGAAATAACAGGAAAGAGGATCATGAAAATAAAAAAAGCGCCACGGGGCGGCAACCCCGCAGCGCCAAGTCCACCCAGTCATAGGCCCGGTCTTGGAAGGCAGGAGCCAGAATAACAGGAGGATGAACCATGTCATTGTCCCATTCACCCGAGAACCAGTCAACCAACAGACTTTCTGGAGCTGAAGCCCTTCGGAATCATTTCAACCCGCGCCAGCGCCTTCGGCTGAAGGAAGCGGCACAGTGCGTAGGGCTGAGTTATTCACGATTCTTTCGACGGGTCCAGGCAGGTACGCTTGGCCTCAGGGTCAGGAAAGATGAGATCGGAGAGCGATTCGTTCTTCTCGATGATCTCATCTCATATATTTTTCCTCCCTCTGAAACCGAAACAATTTCTTCTTCCTCCCCAGCCAAAAAGAAAGTTGGTCGCCCAAGGAAGCCTGTCGCAGGTGATGGAGGGAGGATGCGATGAACGAGAGAAAATCGATCGGAGTGGACGCAAGGGAGAAGATCCCCCCATTTATTAGTCTCAAAATCGTAAGGCAAAGAATAGGCCCGGCATACGAGACCATCCGTTACCGGGTCGAAGAAAGGCAACGGGACATTCCTGAGGAGCTTATCCGGAATGGATTGAGCTGGAGTTGGAGATTCATTGGGGAAGGATTGAACAGATTTAAGAATAAATGTTCCGGAAGTGGAAAATGAAAGCCTCCGCCAAAGTTCGCCAGTTGGAGCCTGTCAATGGTTTGAAGAATCTCCCCCACGATTTTGAGGCCGAAAAGTTTTTTCTTGGCTCGATTTTTGTGGACAATGGAGTTCTCGACCGGGAGGTTTTGACTCCTGAGGATTTCCATCTCGAAATTCACCGGCAAATCTATAAATCCATGCTGGAGTTGTGGTGTGATGGGGCCGGGATCGATCCGGTCACGCTTGCTAACTGGATGGAAAAGTCCGCCGTCGATTTGGGAGGGGGAAGGCGGATATATATCGCAGAACTTTCCGAGATCGTCCCCACCGCTTGTAATGCAAACTGTTATGCCCGGATCCTGCGGGAGAAACCCCCACTTCGACGGGCCAAGCTCTTGGCCGCTTCTTTGGATAAGGCCGTCAACGAGGGTAATCCAGAAAAAACCTGCAAATCCAGCAAAAGATCGGTGAGCTGGCAAAATCTATCCCGAAAGATGACGGATTCAAGCCCCTTGATGTCCGGATGTGCGTCACTACCTCTCCGCCTTCTCAGGAGTTTATCGTTAGTCATTTCCCGGCCGAACCCGGTATCTTCGGGATGATAATCGGGCCGGACGGAACGAGAAAATCATTTCTTGCGTTGCATATTGCCCTGGCTGTTGCCGGAGACCGCCCGGGTTTGCCCATGCTCCTGACAGAAAGGCCCTCTGGCCCGCGCCGAAGGTCGGGAAAGCCCTATTTTTTTCAATGGAGGATTCAGCTCCGGTGATATGGAGACGGATCTGGTCCATTCGCCAATTGCCGGGCTATGGATGGATAGCAGACGGGGCGGAAAACCTCAGAATATTTCCCGTTCGGGAATGTGATCTCGTTTCCGTCGATTCAGGAGGAATCCCAGCCCCTACCTCGAACGTCTACATAATCATTCGCGATGGGAAAGGGGTAAGTTTGATCATCCTCGACCCCCTCGCTGAAGTCATGGATGCCAGCGAAAACGATGATCGGGCTGCGAAGGTCCTTGTCCAGTGCCTCCGGAGAATATCAAGGGAGCCCGGTGCTGCCGTGTTGGAAATCCATCATCAAAACAAGGTCGGGATGATGAATGGAGAGAAGCATGGGCAATCTTCCCGTGGATCTTCTAATCTCCCGGCAGGGAGCAGGTGGACGGTTGTTCTGCAACCCGGAAAGGACCCTGATATGACATGTATTACCGAAGGGGAAGCCTCCTACGCGAAAAGAGACTCCGAAAAATGGCTCAGGGTCATTCGGGTTGACGATGGAGATGGGCAAGCAATCTCGTCCGCACCGGTAGCAATTAACCCTCCAGATAAACCACAAACGGGCATTAAAAACGTGAAAAATAAGAAAATCCCGCAAAACGAGAAAATCCGGAATATCGAGAAAAGTGGGGAAAGGGCAATTTCCTAAGCAAATCAAACTCTCGATCCGGGCTGCAGGATGGAGATCTAGGGAGGTCCAAGAATGGATTGATTCTTGGCAGAGCGCATGATGGCACAAAAAAGGCCGTCTTCACGGGACGGCCAGGAGGAGACTACACCTATGTCAAATTCTACAGAACTGATTTCAGAACCACAAGGCTTTCTCGACCCGGAGGTGATGCCGGATGGAAAAAGAAAAAGGGATCCGGTTCCCGATCCGGATCCTATCATCCGTACCTTACCCATCGCCGAACTTTCTGATGTCCATACCCACATGTTGGAGAAAGAGTCAGGAATCTCACTGGAAATCATCAGGGAGCGGGGATATCGGACGGTCGGAAACAAGGAGGCTCTGGCCTCTCTTGGTTTTACACCCGCTCAGCAACAGACCCCGACACTCCTTATTCCCCTCCATACCATCGATGGGAAAATTGGAAATATTCAATCCCGGCCAGACGCTCCACGAAAGAACCGGGAAGGAAAGGCGGTCAAATACGAGACCCCAGCCCGGTCTCGGATGTGCCTGGATGTTCATCCTCGGTCCTTTTCCCACATCGGAACTCCCGCAGTGGACCTCTGGATTACCGAAGGTGTCCGGAAGGCAGACTCTCTCCTATCACATGGTACCCGATGCGTGGTCGCTCTTTCCGGAGTTTGGAATTGGCGCGGAAGCAATGAGAAAGGAGGGACGACGGCCCTTTCGGACTGGGAAAGTATTGCACTCAAAGGGCGAAACGTTTACCTCGTTTTTGATTCGGACGCCGATCGTAATCCCAAGGTAGAGAATGCCAGGGATCGCCTTGCCAACTTCCTTCGGGGACGGGGGGCGAATGTCATCATCCTCTACCTTCCTGATGGGGAAAGCGGAAAGAAAGTTGGGGTGGATGACTACCTCGCAGCCGGAAACTCCTTGGAGAAATTGAAGACTCTGACAAAGCCCCCGGAATTGCCTGGAGTCGAAGAGGATAAATTCCAAGGCATTCCCCATGGCTTCAGGATCAAGGAAGGGGGCCTCTATGCCTTGGAAATCAAAGAGGATGACGACGGGAACCCTCGAGAGAGGGAAATCCGGATTGGGGCTCCGCTCATTGTTGAGGCCCTTGTCCGGGATAAAAAATCGGAGGATTGGGGGCGTGTCCTTCGGTTCACTGATCCCGATGGGATCCCCCACGTCTGGGTGTGTCCTGCAACGCTCCTTGGGGCAGACACGAGCGACTTTCACCGGGAGCTGGCACGTCTCGGCTACATCCTCGCCTCCGGTCAGAAGAGCAAGCGCCTTCTCGAGGACTTTGTGAAGCTATCCTCTCCAAAGGCCCGGATTCGGTGCGTCCCAAAGATCGGTTGGTATGAGGATGTCTTTGTCCTTCCGGATGAGACATTTGGAAACAAAGGCCCGGAAAGGATCCTATTTCAGTCGGAAACAACCGACCATCTTTTTCTGACCTCCGGCACTGTCGAGGAATGGCGGGACAATATCGGGAAACTTTGTGCTGGAAATTCACGGCTTATCTTTGCCATTTCGACAGCTTTTGCCGCACCTCTTCTGCACCTCGGTGGGGTCGATTCGGGGGTGAATCATTTCTTCGGTGCCAGTTCTACGGGGAAGACCTCACTTATCCAGGTTTCAACTTCTGTCTATGGCTCCAGAGACTACGTCCGTTCATGGCGGACCACAGATAACGGTCTTGAGGGGGTTCTTGCAGGTCTGAACGATTGCCTCTCGGTCTTTGATGAACTGGGACAGTCGGATCCAAGAATATCGGGCCATGCAGCATACCTCATTGCGAACGGTCAGGCTAAGTCACGGGCGAATCGTTCAGGAGGAATCAGGAAGACAGTGATCTGGAGGACGCTGGCCCTATCGACCGGAGAAATTACCATCACGGCTCACATGGCTTCGGGAGGGCATTTCCCAAAGGCTGGAATGATGGTCCGGTTTCTCGATATTCCTGCCGAACCCAGCCCAGGCACCGTCTTTGAGGATTTGCATGGGTTCAAGGATGGAGGTGTTTTTTCAGACCACCTTAAAGATGTCTCAAGGAAGTTCTACGGGACTCCCATCCGATCTTTCCTGACAGGGATCACGGGAATCTTGGAGAATATCAAATCTTTCATCCGAACGGGGATGGCTGAATTTCTGACCGCGAATCTTCCAGAGGGATCCGAAGGGCAGGTCAGGCGCGTGGCGGATCGGTTCGCTCTGATCGCCTGCGCTGGGGAGTTGGCAACCCTTTTTGGCATCACGGGCTGGCCAGAGGGTGAGGCGGAGGAATCGGCTTCCTCCTGCTTCAAGGCATGGCTTCAACATCGTGGTGGATCGGGAAATCAGGAGAGGAATCAGATCCTTTCCCAGGTCCGGCAATTTTTTGAAGCTCATGGGTCGAGTCGATTCGAACCGTTCGAGGCTGATGACAACATCCGGATCGTGAATCGGGTTGGATTCCGTAAGGAGGAAGATGGAGATACGAGATTCTTTGTTCTGCCTGAGTCTTTCAAGGCAGAGATCATCAAGGGATTGAATCTTCAGACCGCGACACGGATCCTCATCGATGCGGGATGGCTGATCCCTGATCCTGACGGAACGCATATCCCCCAACGCGAAAGTCTTCCTGGCTTGGGAAGAAAACGGGTTTATGTCTTCACTTCGGCGGTCTTTGGAAAGGAGTCGCACGAATGAGCATTGCAGAAATTCTTCGGGAATCATTAAAACCGCTGGTCCCAGTTGTCCCACTGGGCCAGAATGAAGAAAATGTATATAACAATGCGACTTCCGTTGACAGACATGTTGGGACCAGTGAAAAAAACGGACTGGTCCCTGTGGTCCCGGATTTGGTCCCAAGGCCCTTTTCTGACTCCCGGAGTAATTTTGGGACCAGCGGGACCAGTGTGAAACTGAGCAGTGGTCCAGAGGCAATGAACCGTGAAGAGTTAGTATTGGCGCCACAATCCGAGAATATGGCCCAGTTGGACCAGCGGGACCAGCCAAAAATGCCATTCCCTGAAACAGATGTCCAAACATCGGGTCCGTCCCAGCTACAGGGTAATGAAGATCCCATTTCCATGGGAGAGAGGATCGGGATCAAGTATGCCAGCGAGACCCCTGAAGATCTCGGGGAACCGGTTATCCGTCACCCGGCCGATGGGACTCCCCTTGCCTACGTAAACGATGAACCTCATGTCAAAGTGTTTGCCTGGGTTCTTCTGAATCTTCGATTTGCTCTCTCGGATCAGCTCGATATCGGAAAACTGGCCAGGAAATGTAGGCTTTCGATCGGAGAGGCCAGAAAGGGGCTCAATAGGCTTGTTGAGGATGGTGACCTGAAGGTGGAGCGAAATAGAGGTCGGGAATATTACTGGCTGGCTCCCCCGAGATATGAAGGGAAGGCGTGGGAGCCCCCTTCTGAGAAAGAAATACAACTGCGATGAAGATACCCGCGCAAAGACAGGCCAAATGCCGGGTCAAAAGAGCCAGCGAAGGGCTGGTCCCGGTGACGATATACCTGACGGAGGCAGATCGGTATTTTCTCCGGAAAAAAGCCCGGCAAAAGGCACATCATTGCGGGATCTGACATCGGCATTGGTGAATGCTGGTCTACAGAAGATCAGAACCGGAAAATGGCACTTCCTGTAAGCGTGACACATCACGGGAGGGGGATGAGTTGGGACGCAATAGTCCGACTATAAAAAGAAAGCTGGTGAAGAGGCAGGAAAGCCGCATCATGATGACCTTGGTATCTGGCCCAATGGCATCCGGCGAACTTTTTGCAAGAACGCGAATGAGGCGGTCGGATTACTTCATGGAACTCCGGTGCCTCGTGGATACCGGAGCTATTCTCCGAGGAGGATGTGGCCAAAAAGGGGATCCCTACGTCTACAGCCTGTCTAGAGAATACCGATCCAGTCTATCCGGCAAGAATGTTATTATCCTCGGAGATCCCGAACCACGGCCTCGCGTAATGATTATCCCCTTGGGTGACGATTCGAGTCATCCTTGGGAGATCCTTCTGAATGAGCGAAATAAAAGTAAGGCTATCGGAAAAGAAATAAGGCGGTGATCGATCAGAGACTCGGTGAGGTGCCCCTGGGTAGAGAAAATTTCATGGATTTGGATCATTTTTGCCCTCAAATTCCCTTTCAAGAGGGCGGGGTCCCAATACACGGGTTTCCATCAGTTTCCACAGGTCCTCTTTGCCGGAATTTTTTGTGTTTTGCAAGAGGCTCTGGTAACATCCGTTCAAAAATGAGTCGGACCTACTCCTCGAATGAGATGGGGAGAACGAATTCCAAGATAGCAACGATCAAAACTTTCACCAAGAAATGAATGAAGAAGACCGAGGGGAAGATGAAGGCTGTCATTTTGGCTGGAGGAATGGGGACACGAATCAGCGAGGAAACCTCTACTCGCCCAAAACCCATGGTGGAGATCGGCGGCAAACCCATCCTGTGGCACATCATGAAAATCTACTCTACTCATAGCATTCATGACTTCATTATATGTTTGGGATACAAGGGCTATGTGATCAAAGAATATTTCGCCAATTACTTTCTCCATATGTCCGATGTGACGATCGATATGGTTCAGAACAAGATGGAGATTCATCAAAACAGTGCCGAACCATGGAGTGTCACACTGGTAAATACGGGCGAGAGCACAATGACCGGTGGGCGAATAAAACGGATACGGAGGTATCTGGAAGAAGAAGATTTCTGTTGCACCTACGGTGATGGCGTAGGAGACGTGAATATTTCTGATTTGGTGAGTCTGCACAAGTCGAAAGGCACATTGGCGACGCTGACCGCCACAAAGCCTCCAGGTCGCTTCGGTGCAATCAATGTTCATGGAGGTATGGCAAACAGCTTTCATGAAAAACCCGAGGGGGATGGCGGATGGATCAATGGCGGTTTCTTCGTACTGTCTCCCAAGGTCATTGATTACATTGATGACGACGATACGGTCTGGGAACGCGGACCGATGGAGCGTCTGGCTCGTGAAGGACAGCTATCGGCCTATTTGCACGAAGGTTTTTGGCAGCCAATGGATACCTTGCGCGACAAGATTCACCTGGAAGATCTCTGGGCTTCCGGCAAGGCACCCTGGAAGATATGGTGATGGATCCCTCTTTTTGGAAAAATAAAAAAGTTCTTATCACAGGTCATACCGGATTCAAGGGCAGTTGGCTTTCTCTTTGGCTCCAGTGCGTGGGAGCCAAGGTCGTTGGGTATTCTCTCCCGCCGCCCACGAAACCAAGTCTTTTTGAATCAGCCCATGTTGCTGGTGGAATGACTTCCTGCATAGGTGATGTACGCGATCTGGAGCAAATCCAGACCGTAGTCTCTTCCCACCAACCCGAGATTGTCTTTCACATGGCTGCCCAGTCTTTGGTGCGTTACTCTTATGCCAATCCGGTAGAAACCTATGAAACTAATGTCATGGGCACAGTAAACCTTTTCGAAGCCGTCCGCCGTGTTGGTAGAGTAAAGGTCGTGGTCAATATCACCAGCGATAAGTGCTACGAAAACCGAGAATGGGCTTGGGGTTACCGTGAAAACGAACCGATGGGCGGTTACGATCCCTACAGCAACAGCAAGGGTTGCTCAGAGTTGCTCACTTCAGCGTTTCGTAACTCGTTTTTTAATCCTGCCGAGTTTGAGCGCCACGGTGTTGCATTGGCATCTGCCCGTGCCGGAAATGTAATCGGCGGGGGGGATTGGGCAAATGACCGGCTGATTCCAGATATTATGCGTTCGATCATGGAAAAGCAGCCAGCAATTATCCGAAATCCTCAAGCAATACGTCCTTGGCAGCATGTATTGGAGCCACTTTCAGGATATCTCTTGCTGGCAGAGAAGCTATGGGCAGAAGGGCCGAATTATGCCGAAGCGTGGAATTTCGGCCCAAATGATGAGGATGCCAAACCAGTCGAATGGATTGCGGATCGATTGTCCACTCTCTGGGGTGAAAGTGCTCTCTGGACATTGGCCGAGGGGAAACACCCCCACGAAGCGCACTACCTTAAGCTGGACTCTTCAAAAAGCAGAACACGAATCGGCTGGATGCCACGATGGGATCTTGAAACTGCCCTGCAGACGATCAGCGACTGGTATCGTGCCTATGCAAATAAGGAAGAGATGCGCGAGAGAACGATCAGTCAGATTCGTGCTTATCAAAATGAGGGAGAACTGTGATGCACGCTATGAGGACCGTGGAAACCGTCGGTGAAGACGGGATCCTGCATCTAAAGGTTGGGAAACCGGCAGGAACTCGTCTTGAAGTCATCGTTCTGGATCTGGATGAAGATCTTCCAAACAAAAAGATTGCCACTGCCAAAATGCAGGAAATGACTGGGTTTGCCCAAGAGGTCCTTGGAAGGTCTGAAGAGGATGTGTGGAATGACCTGTGAGGTTCTGGCAGGGGGAATTTATAAACTCCCATTTCCTTTCACCGATTTGTCAGGAAACAAGGCCCGTCCAGCCTTAGCCCTCACGATGCCAGACAAGAATGGCGATGTCAGGTTCTTGTTTATCACTCGTACACCCGTTGAAAGTGATTCTCAAGGCTTTGAACTTGTAAAAGACGATTATTGTGGTGAACCTCTCCCATTCCCAAGTCACCTGCGTTTAGACAAAGCAATACTATTGCACAAGGATATTGTTATCAAACCACTGGCGCAACTGACTGCTCCTACAATGGCCAAAGTCTGGCGCAGACTGATCTTGTCGGAAATTCCTCACTTTTCCTCCTACAGCCTGAAAAAACACCCATTTGAACCTGGAGTCAGTGTTATCCCTCCCTCAGGTAAAGTAATCGGTACTGAGGAGCTTCAGAATATGGCCGATGCTTCTCTCGACGCATGGCTTACCACAGGACGTTTCAACGATGCCTTTGAGAAAAAGCTGGGAGAATTTCTGGGGATCAAGTATGTCCTTACAACAAACAGCGGCTCGTCGGCAAATTTGCTGGCGGTTTCAGCCCTTACCTCATCCCAACTGGGAGAGAAAGCTCTGAAATCCGGAGATGAAGTCATCACTGTCGCCGCAGGCTTTCCGACCACAGTGAATCCTTTGCTTCAGAATGGCTTGGTACCGGTTTTTGTCGACATACAAATTCCTACTTACAATATCGATCCCTCACAAATCGAGAAAGCGGTATCCGACAAAACCAGGGCCATCATGATTGCCCACACATTGGGAAATCCCTTTGCCCTTGATGAAGTGATGAGAGTCGCCAAAAAATATGACCTCTGGATTGTCGAGGATTGCTGCGATGCTCTGGGTTCCACATACAAGGACAAAAAGGTCGGCACCTTCGGAGACATCGGCACACTCAGCTTCTATCCTGCCCATCACATTACAATGGGCGAAGGCGGCGCAGTATTTACCAAAAGCGGGAAACTCAAGCGAATTCTTGAGTCTTTCCGCGATTGGGGTCGAGACTGTTACTGTCCTCCGGGCAAAGACAATACTTGCGGAAAGCGCTTTGGATGGCAACTGGGCGGACTGCCGCAGGGATACGACCACAAATACACATACTCTCATGTAGGCTATAACCTGAAAGTCACGGACATGCAGGCAGCAGTCGGTCTTGCGCAATTGGACCGGTTGCCGGAATTCATTGCGACCAGAAAGCGCAACTTTCGTTATTTAAGAAATCGACTATCTGAACTGCAGGAGTTTCTGATCCTACCTGAAGCAACCGAAGGAAGTGATCCAGCCTGGTTTGGATTTCCCGTCACACTTCAAAAAAAAACTGGAATAGAACGACTGGATCTCCTCAAATACCTGGATCAGCACAAAATTGGCAGTCGTCTCCTATTTGCAGGGAATCTGACCCGTCAGCCCTATTTCCAAAAGAAGCACTACCGCGTGAGCGGCACACTTACAAATACCGATCTGATCATGAACAACACTTTCTGGATCGGTGTGTATCCAGGACTGGCTGAAGTAATGCTGGACTATCTAGGTGGTCATATGAAAAACTTTTTCCAAAGTTCGGTCTTAAAAACCCGCTGACATGAAAACCATACTGATAACCGGAGGAACCGGTTTTCTCGGGAGTCATCTCGTAAAATCTCTGCTAGCTGAAAACTACACGATCGTTCTCCTCAAGCGAAAGTCCTCCAGCTTGGAAAAAATTGCTTCCCTGATCCCTCATCTGCATATTTTCGATGTCGAAGACGGACTTGAAAAACCCTTCGAAAAGCTTGATCGAGTGGATGTGGTTCTTCATACCGCAACCTGTTATGGGAAGCACGGCGAAACCGTTTCCTCAATATTTGATTCAAATGTGGTGATTCCCCTGAAACTTCTTGAGACAGCGATCCTCTTCAATACGGATACGTTTTTCAATACGGATACGTATTTCAACACAGAGTCCCCCTTAACCAATTACTTGAGCAGTTATGCCCTCTCAAAACGTCAGTTCATGGAACAGGGAAAGCTCATTGCTGGATCAGGAAAAATAAGATTTCTCAACTTGCGTCTTGAACATCTCTATGGACCGGAAGACGACAATTGCAAATTCGTGTCCCATATCATCCGAAATTGCCTTCAAAATGTTCCAGAATTACAGCTTACCCTTGGGGAACAGAAGCGCGATTTCGTTTATATCGACGATGTAGCGGAGGCTTACATAACTCTCTTGGATAAATTGGAGGAAATCCCTTTCGGATTTACCCAATTCGGGATCGGAACCGGACAAACTGTCAGCATACGAGATTTTGTGTCAACCGTGCACAGAGTTACAGGGTCAAAGACAAAACTTGTGTTTGGTGGAGTTCCTTATCGAGAAAATGAAATCATGAACTCCAGTGCTGACGTCACAGGAATTGAGGCCCTCGGCTGGAGGTGCCAACACGACATTGAGTCTGGAATCCGGAAAACATTGGAAGATGTCATGCAAAAGGGACTCTCTTGAAGAAAAAAATTTCTTTCGTGGTGCCAGTTTTCAATGAAGAAGAAAATATTGAATTTTTCTACGAGCAAGTATCGGAAATGACAGAATCTCTCAAGCAGCGCTATAACTTTGAGTTTGTGTTCACAGATAATCATAGTCACGATAAAACATGGCAACTTCTGGAAGCCATTGCAAAGAGAGATCCAAGAGTTCACATCATACGATTTTCACGAAATTTTGGATATCAGAAGTCAATATTGACCGGGTATCTGAACGCAACAGGGGATGCTGCGGTTCAACTGGATTGCGATCTTCAGGATCCGATTGGGTTGGTCCCAGAGTTTTTAAATCTTTGGGAGCAAGGATACCAAGTTGTTTTTGGCATTCGAAGAACTCGGGAAGAGGGCTTCCTGATTCATGCACTTCGAAAAATCTATTATCGTTTTGTGAGTGTCATCAGTGACCAGAACCTTCCTGTGGATGCAGGTGATTTTAGATTGGTCGATCGCAGAATTTTGGAAGAAATCAGGCTAGTCAAAGATGATAGCCCTTATCTGAGGGGAATCATTTCCGAAATGGGTTTCCGTCAGATCGGGATTCCTTATGATCGACAGGCTAGAACCAGAGGGAAAAGTAAATTCAGTTGGGCTAACCTTTTCGTATTGGGTGTGGACGGCATTATTAATCATTCCGTCATGCCATTGAGGATTGTCTTTTATTCCGGAATGGTCTTTTTCCTTCTGACATCAGTAGGTATCCTCGGAGTTTTTATTTCTCACTGGTTGATTGGTTCCCATTGGCCCAGGGGGTTCACGACAATTGTCCTGATCCAGCTTTTCTCCCTATCAATCAATACGCTTTTTTTGGGGATCATCGGGGCCTATATTGGGAGGATCTTCAACCAGGTAAAAAATAAACCGCTGACAATTGTGGAGTCCGAAAAACACTTTTCAAAAAATCTTGGAGAACAATCATAGTGATCTATGAAAAGATCAATAGGTTTCTTAACAATAACCTAATCGTAGCTGCAATATTATTTATCTATTCATTGTTAATGTTTTATCCTACTATTCAGGGGAACTATCTGTTTCATGATGATTATCTCAATTTTAATGAGGGTTCCGGAAGGTGCCCATGGTCTCCAATAAGCATTAACTGGTACTCAGATATGGGCCGACCGCTTGGAGGGTGGATCCTTTGCGGATATTCAAAGTTTGTTCACTCTTCCGAAGAAGGTAGCCTTGTACGATTCATTATCCTCATCAGTATTGCTGTCATGGCATATCTTCTATTCGTCTATCTTGTTAAAAATAACATTGCTCCATTAAAAGCCCTACTCTTGTCTGCCTTAACTCTCACAGTCCCAGCCGTTGCGATCTGTGCATTCTGGATCACAGCCTCATTTATTGTAGTTGGGGCTATTTTTTCGATCATTTCCGGATTGATTGCCTACCATGTTCTTGAAAATAGAATCCATGGTTTGAACAAGATCTTCTTCCTGATGCTCTCAGTTGTCTTTTTTGGTGCAGCAACTTTGACGTATCAGCCCTCTGCAATGTTGTATTGGGGTCTTTTGGCATTCAGTTTATGGCATTGGCTCACAGACGATGATTTATTGTGGGCGCAAAAAACGATCCAGATGGGTTCATTAGGAATTATCTCTATTGCCCTATATGGATTATGGTATATCCCCACTTCCTATCAGAATTTGAAGGTCGCCGATCCCAGTAGATCGATGCATCCATTGAATTCTACCCTGGAACGGATCAATGATTTTTTTCATACATCAATGCCTATTATCCATAGGTTTTGGTTTGCAAACCCCATAGCATGGTTTCCCTGGTTCTTGATCGGAGTTATTATTGTCGGAATCACCGTATCAAGACTCTCCATAGGAAAGAAAATTTCCTTGTTGTTACTTTATCCAATCCTTTGTGGGATTGCATTCTCACCTGTTCTGGTTTCCAACTTTCCTGTTACATTTCTGAGAACTATGTTTCCAGTCTGGATTGTGGTGATCGCTTATATGTCCGGAGCGGTTGCGTCCATCGCACATGCTTCAACTCAAAAATTATGGTCCGAAATGTTTTTGATTGTTCCATTTTTAATTGGTGGCACAATACTACAATTTCATTTTGTGCGTGATACATTAGTCAAACCAGCTGTTTTCGAATTAACATATGCAAAGAACAGACTCAATCTGATTAAAAAAAATCCAGATCTCAAAACGATTCTCCTGTGTCCCCTTCATTATCAAGTCATCTCACCGATCCTGTCGGATGAGTACGGAATGCCAACATCAGCATTTATCCAAGATATCCCCTCTTTTATTGGTGAAACCCTAAAAAGCGTTCATTTCACTCACGCCATTTCTTTGGTTATGGAAAATAAATGCAATCATGCTTCCGAGGGTACAGCAACAACCCTCGACTTGACTGGCATGCTGCAATCAAAATTATGGCCAGCCATGCTGGAAACAATGCCCACAGAAAAGTGAGCCAAATTGATTTACCAGGAGCCTCTTGCAAAACTCGTGCGGCCGAGCGATTTTCTCTGAGTTTACGTTTAAGTATTTATAATATATAATTATTTCATCGATGCACCACTCCCAATACCTTAAGGAGGCTCGATGAAATTCAGTCCGTTCTGGAATCATATTCCGCAACTTCTGTTTCCCCGTTTTGAACGCATCTTTGCGGAAGTCCTGACGGAGGAGCACAAGAAGATCATCGCAATCCTTGAAGTGGTCCGCATCGAGGAAAGCATTCACCAGAACCGGAGCTGGACAGGCCGGCCTGCCTACGACTGGGTGCCCTTCGCCCGGTTTTTCGTGGCCAAAGCCGTTCTGAACATCGCGGCAACCCGCGACATGATCGCCCGGGTCGAAGTCGACGGCAATCTGCGCCGGATTCTGGGCTGGAAGCTCGGAAAGAGGTTGCCCGACGAATCGGCATTCTCCCGGGTCAACTCCACGCTGGCCTGTCTGAACATCCCCCTCCGGGCTCAGGAAGCCTTGGCGAACGCCCAGGTGAAGGACCGGGGGATTTGTCACACGGCCCACGACTCTTCGGCCATCAAGGCGAGGGAAACGGCCCGGAACACCAGGAAGAGCGTGGTCGTCAAGTCGAGAAAACGGGGCCGTCCAAGAAAAGGAGAATCCGTTGTCCAGAAGGTCCCGTCCGGGGTGGAGCGGTACCTTCCCATGACGCCGGGCAAGATGGAACGGGCGATTCCCAAAGTGTGCAATTGGGGCGGGAAGAAAAACAGCCAGGGGAAACACGAGTATTGGAAGGGATACAAACTTCATGTCTCCGTGGTCGAAGGAGGGCTTCCGGTTGCCTGCCTTCTGACCTCGGCCTCCGTGCATGACAGCCAGGCGTCACCGTTCCTGATCAAGAGTTATTGTAAATGTCAGTGTATGACCTCCTAGAGCGAGAGCCTAAGCGGCGCATTCTGCTTCCGTTTTCGATTTGTCCTTGTTTTCTGGTTTTCTTTCGACTCCATCCTCAAAAATCGTTCCCCTCAGGAGTTTGGGGATGAGGGTGTACCCTTTCAACCGACGGAAGCTTTTTTCCGCCGACATCGCCACCTGGAACACCAGTGCCAGGAGGCTCTCCCGGGAAAAGCACCCTCTCGCCCGACCCGTCCGGTGCCGGATCGTGGCAAAGGTCGATTCGATCGGGTTGGTGGTCCGGATCGAAACCCAGTGGGCCGCCGGAAAGTCGTAGAAAGCCAGAAGGGTCTCCTCGTCTTTCTTCAGGCATTGGGCCGCTTTCGGGTATTTGTCCCCGTAGTTCCTCACAAAGGCCTGGAACGCCTTCCGTGCCTCTTTCCGGTTCTCGGCATTCCAGATCTCCCGGAGCTGGGACTTGGCCCGGGCCTGAAGCGACTTGGGCAGGTGGTTCAGGACGTTCAGGGTCTTGTGTTGCCAGCATCGCTGTTCCTTTGTGGTCGGGAAGACCCCCGGAGAGCCGGCCAGAACCCCAGGGCCCCGTCGCCGATGGCCAGGAGAGGAGGCTTGAGCCCTCTCTCCGCCAGGACGCGCAGAACCTCTTTCCAACTTTCGGAAGGTTCCCGGAACCCGTCCTCGATCGCCAGGATCTTCTTCTCCCCCTTGACATTCACGCCCATGACCACCAGAAGGCACAGCCGGTCCGATTCCTTCCGCATCTTCGAGTAGATCCCGTCGATGTCAAGAGGTACAGCCACTCCCCCTCGATCGGACCTTTCCGCCAGTCTTCGTATTCTTTCGTCCATTTCGCCTTCAGCCGACCCACCATGGCGGGAGAGAACCCCTTGGCGTCCGCTCCCAGGAGAGATTCCAGGGCTTTCCGCATGTGGCCGGTCGAGACGCCGTTCAGGTAGAGAAGGGGAACCAGTTCCTCCACGCTCCGGCTCTTCCGGAGGTACGGAGGGAGAAGCGCGGAATGGAAGACAACCCCGCTTCGGGACCGATCCCGAATCTTGGGCTTTCGAATGTTGATCGTTCCGATTCCGGTGGCAATTGCAAAATTTCACCGAAGGGAGCCACCCAATTTCCTGGGATGGGAGCCACCTGATTTCACCGTAAGGATCCACCCGATTTCCTGATCGGGATCCACCCCGGAGCGTCAGCGACGGATTTTATCTGTTTTTTTCTTCTCCTGCCAATACTTTCTTGCCCC
>JAKAWK010000111.1 GCA_021827365.1 Nitrospirota bacterium | reverse complement strand
GGGGAGAGAAGGAAGACGGGAAGGAATGAGCCAAAAGGGCGGGCTGAATCTCGGGGACGGTTTTTCCAGTGCCCTGTCCAGGGCAACCGGGGAACCCCTTCCCTGGAAGGGATCGGATTTTGGCAAGGCCGATCCTTCTCCTGTCCTGTGACTTTCTCCCCCTATGTCAAAATCCCCTTCGGACGGGATCGAGGAGGCCCACTCCCCAGGTGATCCCGCCCCCGATGGCCCCCAGAACCAGGGGGCCCGGAGAAGGATCCGGGGATTTGTCGAGAAAGTCCCCCAGAGTGATCCCCAGAGAGGCCGAAGACGTGTTACCATACACGGACACTGTCCTGGGAATCCGGTCCGGGGGGAGATTCAGCCGGGTCGCGATCCCGTCAAGGATGCGGCCGTTGGCCTGATGAAGGAGAAAGGCCCCGGCCTCGTTCGGGGTTATGCCGTGGTCCCGGAGGAGGGTGCCGATCTCCCGGGCAAGGATCCGGACGGCATGCCGGAAAAGGGAGGGGCCGTCCATCGACAAAATCTTGCGGCCTGTCTTGGGGTCTGAGGTATAGGTAATGAGGGAGGCGTTCCGGCCGGCTGCCCCGATTCTGAGATCCCGCAGGGAAAAGACCGGACCCGGACCCGAGGGGTCAGCCGAAATCCAGGTAGCCGAAGCGCCGTCCCCGAAGAGGAGGGCCGTCTCCGGGGAATGGACGGGGCAGACGTGTCCCGTCTTGCGCTCGGTGTTCACGAGAAGGATCGTGCCTGCCGATCCGGAGGCGACAAGGCTTTTGGCGGTAAAGATCCCCGTCATGAAGGCTGAGCAGGATCCTCCGACATCCAGGGCGGGGGGCCCTCCGTCGGGATAGAGGCGTGACGAGATCCGGGCGGCGGTCGACGGGATGAAGCTTGATGGCGTGGTGGTGGCGGCCAGAAGGAAGTCCGGCCTGGGCAGGTCCGGAAGGCGGCGGAAGAGGTCATGGGCGGCACGGACGGCAAGCTCCACCTCGTCCTCGAAGGGGGCGTAGGCCCGGGTTCTGATGCCGGTGAGACGAAAAATGGTCTCGGAAGGCGTCCCCGTGAGCCCAGACAGCTCCCGGTTGTCGACAAGGCGGGAGCCGACGGCCCGTCCCGGGATCCTGAGATAGACCGGTCGCGTCGTCATGGACGGAGCCGGTGCGGAAAAAGGGATTTGGACATGACTGTCATTGTGCGGCCGGAGAAGGAGGCCGTCAAGGGAGGTTTTCGGAGTGGGAGATACGGGAAAACGGCTTGCGGGTCTTCTGGCGGGGGCCCTCCTGATCACGGGGCTCTCGGGGTGCGCAAGTCTCAGCAACACCTTCCAGAAGTACAACCCCTTTACCAACATCCTTCCCAAGGACGAGCCGACCCACTCTTTCCGGACAAAGGTCTTCGGGACGTCGGCCCTTCTCGATGAGGCCTCCCGCTTCTACTTCAAGGGGGATTTCATCGAGGCCCGGGGCGAATACAAGCGTTTTCTGGAGCTTCATCCCACCCACCCCCTCGCCGCCTTTGCCCAGTACAGGATCGGAATGTGTGATTTCTACCAGATCGGGAAGGTCGACCGTGACCCGACACCGACCGACAAGGCCCTGGCGGACTTCCAGAAGGTGATCGACGAATATCCCGATTCGCCTTATGTGGAGAAGGCGGAGAAGAAGGTGGCCTACTGCCGGGAGAGAAAGGCCGCCCTTCATTTCTACGTGGGCAATTTCTACTACCGGACAAAGTTCTTCAAGGCGGCGGCCTACCGGTTCCATTCGATCCTTCTCAAGTACCCCGATTCGAAGATCTACGCCCGGGCCCAGTTCTGGTATGCCAAGTCCCTTTTCCGGGAAAAGAGGAGGAAGAAGGCCGCCGCGGTCATGGAGACCATCGTCCGCCAGGGGAAGACCTCCCCTTATGCCGGAAAGGCCCGGATCCTTCTCGACTACTGGAAGAGACGGGGGTACCTCTGATGGAATACTTTCCTCTTTTTGCCGACCTCACGGGTGAGCCGGTTCTGGTGGTGGGGGGAGGCTCCGTGGCCCTCCGCAGGATCCCCCGCCTCCTCGAGGCCGGGGCCCGGATCACCCTGATCTCTCCCGTGGCCCTTCCCGAGCTCAAAACGCTTGCGGTGGAAGGACGGATCCTCTGGATCCCCAGAGGCTATCTCGAGGGGGACGAGGCCTCCTTCCGTCTGGCCTTCGCCCTGACCGACGACCCGAAGGTGAACGACCGGATCGCCTCCCGGACCGGGGGGCCCCTGACCAATGTGGCCACCCGGACGACGGTCAGGCCCCTCACCGTTCCGGCCACCCGCAAGGGGGGGTCGGTGGTCCTGGCCGTGGCCTGCCGGCCCCCTGATCCGGAGCGTTCCCGACGGCTTGCCGACCTGTGCCTGTCCGAGATAAGGAGGCGTGAGTCCCATGCGTGATCTCCTTTATCCCCTCGGCCGGGCCCTCCAGCTTTTGGGACTTGCCGTGACCTTCGTCGATGTCGTTCTCTTCTTTATCCAGAGCATGACGATGATGGTTCTTCTCAAGATCTTCCTCTTCGGCATCGCGACTTTCTATTCTGGCTATTTTCTTTCGGGGCTCGGAACGCCCCGTCCCCGACCGATCCAGCCGGAGAATCCCCGGACAGGAAAAAAGGGATCCCGGGAGCCCTCCGGGCCCCCGGAGCCGGGTGACAAATCCTGACAACAAAGGAAGGCATCATGGTCCTTCTCCGCCCTCGCAACCTCTGGACACTCCTTTCCCTTCTGGGAGGGGTGGGGGTCTTCCTTTGCGCCACCCCCGCCTTTTCCGAAGATCTCATCCTCTCCGGCTCCTCCATGCTCTATCCCGCGAACCGGTCCTGGGCCCGCGGATACGAGCGGGAGCATCCGGGGGCCCGCCTCCGGGTCCTTGCGCCGGGTTCGGGCGCCGGAATCACCGGCACCTTTGAAGGGAACGTCTCGATCGGAGCCTCCGACATCTTTCTCACCTCCCGTGAACTCGCAAAAAAGGGACATATCGTCCTGATCCCGGTGGCGCTCGAGGGGGTGGTGCCGGTGGTCAACCTTCCCGGAAAGGCCCGCCGTTCGACTCTGCGTCTCGACGGGGCCCTTCTGGCCCGCCTGCTTTCGGGCCGGATCGCCTTCTGGGACGACCCCCGCATCCTCCGGGAGAATCCCGGCCTCTCCCTCCCCCACCTTCGGGTGCGGCCGGTCGTGCGCGCTGATGCCTCGGGGACCTCCTTTCTCCTAAGCGACTATCTGGCCCATTCCTGCCGGTGGTGGCGGGAGAATGTGGGCCGCGAACCCCTTCCGGAATGGCCGGGAAACCCCAATGCCCGGGCTGTGGCCGGATCCCGGGCTGTTGTGGCCGCGGTCCGGGAAGAGGAGGGGGCGATCGGTTATGTGGGGCTGGGATGGGTCGAACGGTCGGGACTCAGGGCTGTGGCTCTCAAAAATGATGCCGGCCGGTATGTGGCGGCCTCGGCCGGGTCGATCGGAGACGCCGTTGCGGGGATGGGGTCCCGGATTCCCTTTCCGGAGGGGTACAACCGCTCCCTTGTCGGCGGAGGGACCCATCCCGGAGCCTGGCCCGTGACCGGCGTGGAGTTCTGGATGGTGAGTCCCGACCTTCCCGGGCCGACGATGTCGGAGGTCCGCCGTCTGGCGGTGTGGGTCCTGACGGAGGGGCAGGCCCCGGGCTATACCACCTCCCGGGGCTTTGTCCCGCTTTGGGGCCTCCCGGGCCGACGGCTTTTGATCCGGAAACTGAGGGAGGTCCTCCCCGGAAATTCCTTCCGTCCGACGACCGGAGGGTAGTCCCTCTTGGCCTCCGGAACCCTACGTCGCGAGGGAGGGCCCCTCGGCCTTCTCTATGCCAGCCTCGGCGCCGTCATCGGCTCCGGATGGCTTTTCGGTCCTTTGAACGCCGCCCGGGAAGCCGGGCCCCTGTCTCTTGGCTCCTGGACGATCGGGGCCCTCTCCATTCTCCTTCTGGGCCTGGTCTACGCCGAGCTTGGGCCCCTCGTTCCCCGGAGCGGGGCGATCATCCACATGAGCCACATCGGGAACGGTCCCCTCCTGGGAAAGCTCTGGAGCTGGATCCTCTTTTTTTCCTACGTCTCTGTCCCTCCCGTCGAGGTGATGGCGATCCTGGCCTACGCCAACAACTACCTTCCAGGCTTCGTGGACCCCGTCTCGGGACTTCTGACCCTCCGGGGGACCGGAATCGCCATCCTGCTCCTGGGGGCGGTCACGGCCCTGAATTTTCTGGTCATCCGGCTGGTCCTCATGATCAACAGCGCCGCCACCTTGTGGAAGCTCGTCATTCCATTCGCCACCATCGCCCTCCTTCTCCTCCTCTCCTTCCATCCGGAAAACCTCTCCGTCGGAATTCCCAGGGAGGGGCTCGAAGGGATGTTCGTGGCGGTGGGCAACGCCGGAGTCATCTTCAGCTTCTTCGGCTTCCGGCAGGCGGTCGACCTGGCGGGAGAGACAAAGAATCCGGGACGGAACATTCCCTTTGCTGTCATCGGCTCCGTCCTGGTGGGAAGTCTCCTTTACATGGGGCTTGAAGCGGCCTTTCTCCTCTCCGTCGATCCGGGAGCCCTTGCAAAAGGGGGCTGGAGGGAGCTCAGCTTCCCGGGTGTTACCGGTCCCTTTGCGGCCCTGGCCGTCTCCCTGGGAGCCCTCTGGTGGGGGATGGTTCTCTATGCCGACGCCCTGGTCTCTCCAGCCGGCACAGCCTTCATCTACCTGACCTCCGCCGCCCGCATCGCCATGGCCCAGGGGGAGACGGGAAGCGCTCCCCGTCTCCTCTCCCGCATCAACCGCCAGGGGGTTCCCTGGGCCGGGCTTCTCCTGGCCTGGATCCTGGGCTCCCTCTTCTTCTTCCCCTTTCCCTCGTGGCACCGCCTCGTGGCTTACATCTCCTCCGTCACCGTCCTGTCCTACTGCCTGGGTCCGGTCATTCTTCTCCAGCTCAGGCAGGCGATGCCGGAGCTTCCGCGCCCCTTCCGTCTCTGGAAGGCGGGAATCCTGGCTCCCCTGGCCTTCGTGGTCTCGAACTGGATCGTCTTCTGGTCCGGTCTCGCCACCCTGAGATTCACCCTCCTGGCCCTCATCATCGTCCTCCTGGGGACTCTCTCGGGGTGGCTTCTCTTCGGAAGGAAAAAAGGTGTCTCCCTGAGGGAGGATTGGGGGCTCTCCCACAGCTGGTGGGTCCTCCCTTATTTCGGGGGCATGTGGATCCTGTCGGAGCTGGGACCCCCGAGTCTGGGAGGACGGGGAGTCCTTTCCTTCTTTGGCGACATGGGGCTGGTGGCGCTCCTTTCCCTCCTGGTGCTCCGCCTGGCCCTCCGGGCCACCGTTCCCGACTCGGAGATCGTCCGCTACATGCGGGAGCTTTCGGAGGGGCCGCCCTCCGGTCCCTGAACCCCCGGACCCTGTCTTGTGGCCCACCTGAGTCGGCTTACCCGGGACCCAATCTCCTATTGGTTGACAGAATCCGGAAGCTTTGCCACGCTTCGGGAAAGAAACGGATCCGGTTTTTTCCAGGGGAGGCTCCGATGAATAATGGAAACAGGGGAGGGGAGGCCTTCGGACATCCGGGGGCGCCTCCCCGGTGGACATCAAGCCGCAAGGACGGAATCGGAACGGCCTACAATACGGCCTCAAACCTCTGGTACACCCTCTCCCACGGAATCGTGAACGAGGTCTACTATCCCACAGTGGACCGCCCCCAGATCCGGGACCTGGAATTTCTTGTCACCGACGGAACCTTCGTCCACGAAGAGCGCCGGGACCTTCGCCACGATCTGTCCTTTTTCGGTGAGACAGAGGCTCCGGGCTACCGCCTCGTCTCATCCGACCGCGAAGGGCGTTACCGTCTCGTCAAGGAGGTGATGGGGGACCCCCACCTGCCCTGCCTTCTGATCCGCGTCCGGCTCGAGGCCGATCCGGCCCTGGCCGACCTTCTCCGCCTCTTCGTCGTGGTCGAGCCCCATCTCGACGTGGGGGGGGCTGGCAACAGTCTGTGCCGTTTTTCCCATGCCGGCAGGGCCGGACTTCTGGGCTGGAAGAACGGAATCTACATGGCCCTGGGGGCGACCATCCCCTTCCGGCACCTCTCCTGCGGGTTCGTGGGGGAAAGCGACGGAGTCACCGACCTTCTCCGCCACCGGACCCTTCGCTGGGAGTTCGACCGGGCCACCGACGGAAATGTGGCGGGAGTGGGGGAGCTGGCGGTGGACGGCTCCCAGGAGTTCACGGTCGGCCTCTCCTTCGGAACGGGACAGCACGGGGC
>JAKAWK010000110.1 GCA_021827365.1 Nitrospirota bacterium | reverse complement strand
AGCGGGCTCCGGCCCGCGAGGAGCCGGCAATGGCTGACATCACGCCGATCTCTTCCTCTCCGCGGTAGTATTCCTTGACATATCCTTCAGCCCAGAGAGAACCGACCTGCTGCATGGTTTCGCTCTGAGGGGTAATGGGGTAGGAGATGGCCACATCGACATTGGACCGGCGGATGGCCTCTTTCGCCGCTTCCGAGCCGGTTATGAAGGCCCGTTCGCGGGGGGCTTCGAAGAACATGTATTCGGGGGTCACGACCTTCTGGCGGTCCCCTGCGGTCAATTCGACCGTTTCCTTCGTTTCCGCCGGCTTTTCTGCCGTGACGTCCTTTACTCCTGCCGAATCAGACATTGAAAGACTCCTTAGGTGAGGAAAGTGTTGTAGAAAATACCGGACAAAATTTAAGAAAAAACCCCAACTGGTCCGGGGGCTGGACAGGTGCCTTCCGGACCCCCCGTCCTTGGTAACGGCCGCTTAAGGCAGAGAGGGAGCCCGACATCGTAACATTCCCAATTTCCCAATACACTACCACCAGTTTCCGAGCCAAGTCAAACGCGGAAATCTGGCAAAGGCTACTCTGCGTTTTCGTCAAGGCCTGCTGCGAGCTCATGACGAAATTCCTCCGGGATGTTGACGGCCTTCGTTTCATCCCAGCTCCAGTCCGAACGGGCCGTTGAGGCCTTGTTCCTGAGATGTTCGATATGGGCTTTCCCTTCCGGGGTCTCTCCCCAGGGAATGACAGTTCTCTTTCGGAGGGCTGTTTCGATCTGATCGAGCAAGGCCTCGAAGCGGGATGATTCCCGGATATCATAGGAATGACAGGCAGACAAGCGGCTTTCGTTGTCGTGAAGGACAACGACAAGGCCTTCCCGGCTCCTCTCGGAATCGAGATAGTTGAGAACAGCTTCCAGGCGTGATTGCGGCACGCCGGCTAAGATCGAGATCCCGGGGGAAAAGGTCAGGGTGTCGAGGGGTTTCCAGTCCGGGACATGGGCCTGATCCATGGCGGGAACCAACTCCCGGAATCTCGCCAGAAGACGCTTTCTGACCGGGTCGCTTTCATTCCAGCCCCATCGGGGACTGGATCCGAGATAGAGAGTGGGACGCTCCCGTGTCAGGATCTCCCGGACCAGCATGTCCGTGTCGGGTGTTCCTTCATTATTTTTCGTGTCATTGTGATCCATAGGACTTGAAGCACTCCTTTCGGGCAATCGGGGGAATCCTGATGATTCCTGCCATATGGACGATTCCACACATGTCCTTATTTGCGAGGTGGTCTATTGATCCTACGACGGGCAGAGTGTGAACGCAACTCGCCAAAGTCGCAGGGGCGATGGGGGGCCCCGAAAATATCATTCCGAAGAGGGAGGGGAGGTCCCGAAGGCCTGGTGGATGGCCTCGAGGAGATCATCGGGCGACGGAGGGCAACCCGGAAGATGGTGGTCGACGGGGATCACCGCGTCGACTCCTCCATGGACCGCGTAACTTTCGCGAAAGATGCCCCCGTTGCATGCGCAATCTCCGACGGCCAGGACCCGACTCGGACCGGGAACGGCATCCCGTGTCCGGAGCAGGGCCTCCTTCATGGCGCGGGTCACGGGGCCTGTGACAAGAAGAAGGTCGGCATGTCTAGGAGAGGCAACAAACTTTACCCCTCCGGAGGAGAGGGAGTAGTAGGGATTTTCCAGGGCCCAGAGTTCGAGTTCGCAACCATTGCAGGAGCCGGCATCGACATGGCGGATGGCCAGGCTTTTCCCGAATCCCGGGGGATGGGTTTGAGAAAGTGGCTGATCCCTCTTTTCGGTCAGGATTCCTGTTCGGAAAATTTTCAGAAGAAGTTTCCACATTTCGGGGCTCCTCCGTTATAGGTCGTTGCCGCTGTAACTCAGGTTGAAGGACTTGTTGATCAGAGGGAAATCGGCCACGAGGTTTCCAGGGACGGCAATCTCCAGGGCTGGCCACAGAAGGGCGGAGGGGTCCTGGATATGAGCCGCTTCGACCACCCCGTGGGGGGCAAGACGGACCCAGGCCAGAACTTCGCCTCTGAATCCCTCGACGATGCCCAGCCCTTCGGCCGTCTCGGAATTGTCGGGGATCGACTCGGCGATGGAGTGTTCGGGAAGATGCTCGAGAAGGGCGCGCGAAAAGGAGAGGGATTCCTGGATTTCCAGAAACCGGACAAGGACCCGGGCGGCCACGTCCCCCGTATGGGCAAGAGCCAGGGCGGGAGGAAAGCGCCGGTAGGGGTCTCCTCCATGATCGGCCCGGAGATCCCAGGCCTGGGCACTGGCCCTGCCGACGACCCCTCCGAGACCAAGCCGGTGGGCAACTTCCGGAAGAAGAACTCCCGTATTCTGGAACCGGTCCTGGAGTCCTCCATGGTCATCATAAATTTTGTGGAGGGCCAGGATCTCTGCCAGAAGAATCCCGTTTTCCTCAAGAAGATCCGCGATGGCCTCATCATCTAGGGATGTCTGGACCCCTCCGGGTGTGACCTGATCAAAGAGATAGCGGGCCCCGAAATGCTGGCGATTTTTCCGGAGAAGGTTTTCCTTGAGACGCCCGAACTGGGACAGGGCAAAGCCGAGCCCGGCATCATTACCGATCGCACCCAGATCGCCCAAGTGGTTTGCGATCCGTTCCCTTTCCAGAAGAAGCGCCCGCAGGGCACGGACTCCGGCTGCGGGGGAAAAGTCCAGGGCCTGTTCGATCGCCTGGGCATAGGCCATTGAGGTGGCGACCGTCGAGTCCCCGGAGATCCTGGCGGCAAGACGGGCCCCCCAGGCGATGTCCCTGTTTCGGAACATGCCGTCAACTCCTTTGTGGGTGTAGCCCAGGAGTTCTTCTAGCCGGAGAACTTTTTCTCCCACCACCTGAAATCGGAAATGGCCGGGCTCGATGATTCCCGCATGAACCGGACCTACGGGAATTTCATGGACCCCCGGACCGGTGACCCGGACAAAAGGGTAGTCCAAGGAACCCGCTTCCAAGTTTTCCGGAACAGGGGAGCCGGGGGGAAGGGACAAGGGAGGGACGGCCCAAAGATCGTGTCCGACCCAGGGCCGGGTGTCTTCGAGTCCTTCGGGCCTGAATCCGAAAAGGTCCCGGACCGTCCGTTCGAAGCGGTTCGCCATCGGAATGAAGCCGGAGAGGGAAGGGAAGCTCGGGGAAGGAGTTTCCTTTGGCAGAGGGAGGACGAGGACGAACAGGCCCTCCCGAAGGAGGAAGGCTGTGCAGATTCGCGGTTGGGGATCTCCGGCTCCCCACAGGCCAAGAAAGCGTCCTCCAGCCGATCCCAGGATCCTGGCCTGTGCGAGATAGGTTTCAGGCGTTTCCTGGGGGAAGAGGGCGCGGGGAATTCCGTCCTCCCGCGGGATGAGACAGAGCCCGGGGAGTGATGGGCTCGGGTTCCTATTGTCCATGTGTGAGTCCTACCGACAGGAGAGCCTGGTGATACAGGAGGCCCACGGTTTCAGGAAAGAAAAGGCCGATGAAAAGAGCTAGTCCGAAATGAATCCATATCGGGAAAAATGTCAGGATCGGCTGGTGAAGGGGCCTGGGAACCGGAAAGTCTGATCCGCCCGTCATTTCCTGAATTCGCCGGAATATGACCCCGAAGGTGACGAGAAGGGCCAGCAGGAGGGGGGGAAGGGTCCAGGGAGCCCGGGACACGGCCGCTGACAGGATCAGAAATTCGCTGGCAAAGATCGCGAACGGGGGCAGTCCCGTGATGGCAAGCCCTCCGACTGTCAGGGCTCTGGCCAGATCAGGGGTCCTGTCCGCAATATTCCTGATATCCGGTATCTTCTGGGAGCCGGAGGTCTGGACGACATGGCCGACCACGAAAAAGATCGCGGATTTGATCAGGCTGTGGGCGGTCATGTGAAGGAGTCCCGCAAAGGCTCCGACCGGCCCTCCGAGGCCGAAGGCAAAGGTTGCGAGCCCCATGTGTTCGATGGAGGAATAGGCGAAGAGACGCTTGATGTCCTGGCGTTTCCACATCGACAGGGAGGCTAAAAGGACCGAGACGAGCCCGAAGGCCATCAGGAGATGGGATGTCAGGGCATTGTGCAGTGACGCATCAGCCAGAACCTTGACTCTCAAAATGGCGTAAAGGGCGACATTCAGGAGAAGGCCGGACAGGACGGCAGAAATTGGCGTGGGTCCTTCGGCATGGGCATCGGGAAGCCAACTGTGAAGAGGAACAAGTCCGACTTTCGTTCCGTAGCCTACGATGAAAAAAATGAAGGCGAGGCCGATGACGGTGGGCTCGAGAGAGCTCTTGACAGAATCGAGATGCGTCCAGAGAAGGGCGGTCCCTCCCGGCCCCAGGGTTTTTTCGGAGGCGAAGTAGAGAAGGATCGTCCCGAACAGGGCCAGGGCGATACCGACCCCGCAAAGAATAAAGTACTTCCAGGCGGCCTTGACGCTGGCGGGGGTCCGCGTCCAGGCAACGAGAAGGACTGTGGCCAGGGTGGCCCCTTCAAGCGAGACCCAGAGGAGGCCAAGGTTGTTGCTGACCAGCACGACAAGCATCGTCAGGACAAAGACCTGGTAGAGGGCTAGGTAAAGGCGGGTCCGCTCCGGAGTCAGGTGGCCATGGGTTTTCTCAATGGCCATGTACCGTAGGGAAAAAAGGGAGGTTGTGGCGGCGACTCCCCCTGTAAGGACGACAAAGATCGCAGAAAATCCGTCGGAGAACAGCTGTTCAGCGCCTCCGGTAACAGGACCGGTCGTGAAAACCTGCCTGACCAGGAGCAGGGATATTCCAAAGGTGAGAAAAGAAAAGAGGATATTCAGGTGGGCGGCTCCCCTGCGATGTCCGATAGCGCCCAGGAGGAGGGCCCCGGTCAGGGGACAGAGAACGATTGCCAGGAGGATCAAGGTTTACTCCATCGAGGTGGTGTCCATGTGTTTCAGATCGAGGCTTTCAAAGGTTTCCCGGATCTGGAAAAAGAAGATCCCGAAGACGAAGGTTCCGACGAGGACGTCAAAGGCGACGCCCAGTTCAACGACCATGGGCATTCCATAGGTGGCGTTGATGGCAGAGAAGAACAGGGCGTTTTCCATTCCCAGAAATCCCAGGACCTGTGTCAGGGCCTTTCTTCGCGTAATCATCATGAGAAAGGAGAGGAGAAGGGAGGCCAGGCCGACACCTATCAGGCCCTTCGAGACGGTGCTTGCGAGTTCCGATATGGGTGCGGCGAGGGTGAAGGAAAAGACAACGATGCCGAGTCCCAACACCATGGTGGAGGGAACGTTGACAAGAGATTCAACCTCTCCCTGGATATGGAGCTTGTCCAGAAGCCGGAACAGGATGGCCGGGAGAAGAACGACCTTGAAGACGAGGGTGAAGAGGGCCGAGAAAAGGAGATGGGATTCGGAGGAAAGAATGGCCACAGCGAGGGTGCTGAGCGTCAGGAGGACCCCCTGGAGCGCGAAGATCCGGACGAGAGAGGTCATGCGACGAAGCGCCAGCATGGCAAAGGAAGAAAGAAGGAGTGCACTGCCCAGAAATCCGACCAGATGGTTTGCCAGAAGATGTTGGGATAAGGGAGGGGGCATGGTCTAGACCTCGAGAACAAAATGGATGAGAAAGCCCATGGTCGCCAGAAGATAGGCCAGGGCTGTGAATTCGGGAACCCGAAAGATGCGGAGTTTGGCCAAAAGGGTTTCGATCATGGCCAGGGTCCCCCCGGCAAGGAGGAGTTTTAGGGAAAGAAAAAGGAGACCTTCAGCCATGGCTCCGGGCGAAAGAACCTTCGGGAGTCCCCCCGGAAAAAAGAAATCGGCTCCGATGAGAAGGTAGAGAATCAGCTTGAGTTGTGAGGCCCATTCCATCATGGCAAGGAGGGGGCCCGAATATTCGAGGATCATGGCTTCGTGAATCATGGTAAGTTCGAGGTGGGTCGCCGGGTTGTCGATGGGAAGTCGCCCGTTCTCCGCCAGGAAGACGAGAATGAAAGCCAGGAGGGCAAAGAGGAGACTCGGGTGAAATGTGTCTGAGGCATCGAGCAAGGAGTGGATGATGGCCGGCAGCGCGGTTGAGTGAGACCACAGAGAGGCTGTGAAGAGAATCATCAGCGTGGCCGGTTCCGCAAGGAAGCCGACCATCATTTCCCTCCGGCCTCCGAGGTCCCCGAATGGAGTGCCGGCATCCATGGCCCCGAAGGCCATCATCATCCGGGCCAGAGAAAAGAGGCCGACGAGAACCACCGCGTCTGCGACCGGTGCGAGGGGGGGATCGCTCCCAAGAAAGGGGATGAAGAGGGTGCTTGAGGCTAGGGCGGCGAAGACCAGGTAGGGAACA
>JAKAWK010000109.1 GCA_021827365.1 Nitrospirota bacterium | reverse complement strand
CCTCTTTTTTGCGGCGCGCTTGGTCTTGAGAACACGTCCTGTTGCCACGTTGCACTTCCTTTCCTGGTGAAAATAACCCGATTAAATCACAATTTTGGTAGTCTAGCACAAGAAATAGCGGGATTCAATCCTTCGGGGCGCCGTTTTCGCCTTCCGGCCCTTTCGACTCCCGGGAAGGGGGTTTCGGAGGAGCGGCCGGGGCCAGAACCATGGTCATGCTGGATCCTTCAAATTTCGGTGGAGATTCCACGATCGCCTTGGGACCCAGGGCCGCAATCATCTTCTGCATGAGCTCGGTCCCGATTTCTGAGCGAATCATTTCCCGGCCACGAAAGACCAGGGCCACCTTGGCCTTATTCCCTTCCTCGAGGAATCGTTCCACGTAATGGATCTTGATGCTGAGATCATGATCATTGATGTGGGGGCGGAACTTGAGCTCCTTGACCTGTCCGGTCCGCTGGTGCTGTTTCATGGAATGGACCTTCTTGCTCTGCTCGTACTGGAACTTTCCATAATCCATCAGCTTGCAGACGGGAGGTTTGGCATTGGGCGAGACCTCCACCAGGTCGAAGCCCGCTTCCTCTGCCTTCTTGATCGCCACGATTGTGGGAACAATGCCGAGCTGTTCTCCATCGGCTCCAATCAGCCGGACTTCCTTTGTCTTGATCTCATGGTTGATACGCGTTTTGGAATTAATCAGGAACCCCCTTCTTGATGGTTGGTCTTATCGGTCTTGCGTCAAATCTCCAAGGGAGAGCCCGGAGCGGTTTTCTTCTGCGACTGCCGCCAAGGCCCGTTCCCAGGGAAGCACTTCGCCAGGCCTTCCGTCCCTGTGTCTGACCGAAACCGTTCCGTCTTCCATCTCCCTGTCCCCCACGACCCACATCTGGGGAATTTTTTGGAGCTGGGCCTCTCGGATCTTGAGGCCGATCTTTTCGTTCCTGAAGTCGGTCGAGACCCGGAGGGCCGAGGCCTCAAGGGCCCGGGCGATCTTTTCCGCAAAGGGAATGTGGCGGTCGGCAATGGTGAGGATTGAGACCTGTTCCGGGGCCAGCCATAGCGGGAAGGCCCCCTTGAAATGTTCCACGAGGATCCCGAAGAAGCGTTCGACCGACCCCAAAAGGGCCCGGTGGATCATGATGGGACGGACATCCTTTCCCGAGGCGTCCCGGTAGGTCAGGTCAAATTTTTCGGGAAGGTTGAAGTCGACCTGGATGGTGGAGAGCTGCCAGGTCCGGCCAAGGACATCGTGAAATTTCATGTCGATTTTGGGACCATAGAAGACCCCTTCTCCCGGATCGATTTCGTAAGGGATTTCCGCCGTGCGGAGGGCCTCCTCGAGGGCCCGGGTGGCAAGCTCCCAGTTTTCGTCGGATCCGACGGATCCTTCCGGTCGGGTCGAAAGGAAGACGGAGCGATTCGTGAATCCGAAAGGGATGAGCATTTCGTCGACGAGTTTTAACACTTTCCCGATTTCGGAGGCGATGTCCTCGGGCCTGCAGAAGATATGGGCGTCATCCTGGGTAAAGCCCCGGACCCGGAGAAGACCGTGGAGGGTACCTGAACGCTCGTACCGGTAGACGGTTCCGAGCTCTGCGAATCGGACCGGGAGGTCCCGGTAGCTCTGGATGGACTCCTTGAAGATCAGGATGTGGAAGGGGCAGTTCATCGGCTTGAGTTCAAACTCCGACCCTTCGACCTCCATGGGGGAAAACATGCTGTCACGGTAAAAATCCCAGTGGCCGGACTGTTTCCAGAGATCGAGCCTGGCGATGTGAGGGGTATAGACATACTGGTACCCATGACGGTCGTGGCGGATTTTCCAGATGTCCTCGATCACACGACGGATCCTGGCGCCCCTTGGAAGCCAGAGGACCATCCCGGCGCCCTTTTCGTCAAGGGTGCGGAAGAATCCCAGTTCCTTTCCGAGCTTCCGATGGTCGCGCTGACGGATTTCCTCGAGCCTCTGAAGATAGTCGTCCAGCTCTTTCTGTGTCGGAAAGGCTGTCCCATAAATACGCTGGAGCGAGGGATTGCTCTCGACCCCCTTCCAGTAGGCCCCGGATGAGGAAAGAAGCTTGACGGCTCCGATCTCCCCCGTGTCCGGAAGGTGCGGGCCCCGGCAAAGATCGGTGAAATCACCCTGGTCGTAGACCGTGATCTCGGTCTCTTCCGGAATCCCGTGGAGGATCTCGAGCTTGAATGATTCTCCCTTGGAGGCAAACAGGTCTCCGGCCTCCTTCCGGGAAAGGGCCCTCCGGACGATCGGGGAGCGGGAGGAGATGATGGTCCTCATCTCGGCCTCGATCCTTTCGAGGTCTTCGGGGGAAAAGGGACGGTCAAAATGAAAATCGTAGTAAAATCCTTCCTCGGTGGCGGGGCCGATGCCCACCTGGGCGGAAGGAAAGAGACGCTTTACGGCCTGGGCCAGAACATGGGCGGCGCTATGCCGGAGAGCCTTAAGCGAGATGTCCGGCTCACGGTTTATCTGGTTCAACGTATCCTTTCCGTATCTGTTGGAAGATCGCATTTCTGGCTCAAAGTGAAGATTGCTTCCATATTATAGGAGATGGGGTCCGCAAGACAATGGTCCCGAGAATCCTCAGGTTTTTTTGCCAGAGGGCCCCATCTCCTCCCACCAATGGAAGGGATCCTGTCCGGAAACTCTCCTGTAAGGCGTGTCATGGATCCGGGATTCGGATCTTTCCGATAATGTTATCAAAGACTTTACATTTGCCTCTGAAGATCTTATAAATATCTCCGTTTCCCATGAAATCTTCTCTGTCTTTTGGATTGACCGGTTCCCGGTCTGGATGCGGGTCGGGGTGCAGTCGGAATGCGCCCACGCCTTTGCCGTGTCCTCCCTGGGGAGGACCGGACTCTGATTGAGCGCCCATTTCTTTCGTCTGATTCAGACTTTTTCTGGATCCAGGAGTGATTCCTGCCCAAAAGCGAGAAAGGACTGTCTTGAGACCTCCACGCCCCGGAAGATTTCATCCCTCCCTTTTTCCTTGGTCCTTTTTCCTTGTTTTTCTGTGGGTTTTGAATGCTTTCGCGATTTGCCCCTCCGTCGCGCAGGCCGATCCCTTCCGGGATTTCATCATTTATCCCTATG
Source organism: Nitrospirota bacterium (assembly GCA_021827365.1). Lineage (GTDB taxonomy): Bacteria > Nitrospirota > Leptospirillia > Leptospirillales > Leptospirillaceae > UBA4572. The sequence goes on along the minus strand of JAKAWK010000109.1, from coordinate 3,217 downwards.
AGACGCCCGAACAGGGAGAGATCAGTGTCGGCACATGGCAGACATTGTTGCTGCCCAACAAGGTGACGGAATCCATCTACGGGAAAAACATCCGAAATTCGAATCTTCTTTTTTCGACCTATGTCCTGGAGTTCGGCGTGACAGACTGGTGGACTCTTGGAACGTATGTGGACTTCGTCGCCGGGGCGGGCCAGACCTATTCCTATCTTCAGACACGGGCCATCACCACCCGGCTCCGCTTTCCAAGGATCCCCGACTTCCTCGATCCCGCCGTCCAGATCGAGTACTGGGCTCCCGGAGGGGGGACCGGAATGCAGTCCCTCCTTGACATCATCCTGATCGCGGAAAAGAAGATCGGCCGCTTCATTATCGATATCAATCCCTCATTTTTCTTCGCCACAGACGGCTCCGAGCCGAACTTTCCGCCGGAATTTTCCTATTCCGCCGGTATCTATTATCTGCTTGCCGATAATGTCAACGCGGGGATTGAGGCCTTCGGGGAAACCGGGGCGATCAACAATATGGATGCCCTGGGAGGTCCTTCCTCTCTCTATGCCGCAATGCAGCAGCAGTTCATCTTTCAGAGCTGGAATTTCGCGATCGGAGAGCATATCGACTGGAATATCGGTGTGGGCACGGGGCTGACGCCTGTGAGCTCTCCCTTCGCCATCAAGACTATCTTCGAATACCACTTCAAGCCCTTCAATTTTGAAGAAAAGGAAGGCAAGCGTTACGAGGAGGAACAAAACATCCACTAGAAAAACCCATCAAGACCGCCTCCCTTGCGGAGCGGGGCGGGATCAGTTATCCTGACCACATGAGTGATGGCCGTCACACGTCTTTGGGGAAAATGTCGATTTTCCGCGGGGGGCTCGCCGGACTGGCTGCAGCCTCCCTTTTTCTGTCCGCCTGTCAGAAGCCTCAGGCCGTCTCCCTTCCAGTCGTGACCCTGCCGGCCGGGGCCCCCTTCTCGATTGTCCAGCCGCCTCCCCCCAAAGTGACCCCCTCCGACAAAAATGGATCGCCTTATATCGGTGTCCTGTCAGGCATAACTCCTGTGGCGGGGGGATTTGTCGTGATCGGCTATCAGGGAACCCTCCTGAGACTTTCTTCAAAAACCGGACAATGGAGCCGGATCAAACCCCCGGTCCATGCCGATTTCTATGGCATCACCCGAACCCCTTCCGGCGATCTTTGGGTGGCCGGAGATCAGGGGACTCTTCTGCGGTCCCGGGATGAGGGAGGGAGCTGGCAATCGGTCCAGACAGGAATCGGCCACCTGTTTCTCAATGCGGTCAGCTTTCCTTCGGAACGGGTCGGGTATGCCGTGGGAGAGGGCGGTGTCATTCTCAAGACGACCGATGGGGGGAGCCACTGGTCCAGGATTTCCTCTCCGACAAAAAAGAACCTTTACGCAGTGGCCTTTTGGTCGGAAGAAGACGGTGTTGTGGCCGGGTGGCACAAGAGGCTCTTCAGGACCGGAGACGGCGGGAGCCGATTTACAGCCATCGATATCCCGATGCAGAAGGTGACGCGTCAGAAACCCTCCTTCAACTCCCTTTGGGCCGGCCAGAGAGAGATCCTTCTGGCCGGAGACCATGGTCTTCTTTTTTCTTCGACCGATGAAGGAAAGACCTTCTCCCAGATCCAGACCGGATCGCTTCATGACCTTTACGGGGTGTGCCGGACGGGACAGGGGACGCTGGCCGTGGCCGGTGAGCAGGGAACGCTTCTTCTCATCACCGGGGGGCCATCGGGTGAGAGGAAGATATCCGCTCCCCTGGGATCATTTCGCGGCTCCGATTTTCTGGGAATCACCTGCGGGACAGTCCATGTGCGGCTCGTTGGTTCGAAGGAGGTCGTTCTGCTGCCCTCCTCCATGAAATAACCAGGCCTTCTGAACGGCTTTTTCTGAGGTAGGGGATCGTGGCCCTTTTCAAGATCTACCATCACACCCGGACCGGCATCGCCCGCTTCAACACGACCGTTCTCCGGAAGGTTGTGGGGCTGGGCGCCCTTTACTCGACCGGTTACGGGGACGTCGGCTCCTCGATCTACTATGCCCTTGGCATCACCACCATCTATGCCGGGGGGGCCTCATTTCTGGCCATCGGAGTGGCCGGACTCTTTTTCATCGCCACCGTCCTTTCCTACGCCGAGCTTTCGAGCGCCATTCCGGAGGGAGGCGGGTCTTCCCTGTTTGCCCAGAGGGCCTTCGGTGACGGGTGGGCCTTTTTTACCGGGTGGGCGCTTCTTCTCGATTATATTCTGACCCTTGCGATCAGCGCCTTTTCCGTGGGGCCCTATCTCGGATATTTTTTCCCGATTTTCAAGACCAATCCCCAGATCAATGTCACCTTTACCGGACTATTGATTCTGGTCCTTGTCGTCCTCAACATCATCGGGCTCAAGGAGTCCTCCTGGTTCAGCCTGATGCTGGCCGGATTCGATGTGATCACCCAGGTCTCACTCATGACCATGGGGGTCTTCTTTCTCTTCAACTTCCACACCATCTGGAATCAGTTCACCCTGGGAACCGCCCCCACATGGCATAACTTTCTATACGGAATCTCGATCGCCATGGTGGCCTATACCGGGATTGAGGCGATCAGCCAGATGGCCGGGGAGGCGAGAAATGCGGAAAAGCTTGTCCCCCGGGCAATGTTTTTGACCATGGGAACGACCATCCTTCTCTATTCGGGCATCTCCCTCGTGGCTCTCTCGGCGATGAAGCCCGAGATCCTGTCCACGACCTGGGTCAACGACCCCATCGCCGGGATTGCCCATGCGATGCCCCATGTGGGGGCCTTCATGGCACCGTGGGTCTCGGTTCTCGGCGCCACCATCCTGACTGTGGCCGCCAACGCAGGTCTGATCGGCGTTTCCCGGCTGGCCTACTCCATGTCCAACAATCTTCTCATCTCGCCTCTGTTCCACAAGACAAGCGCAAAATACAAGACCCCGATGGTCTCGATCAGCATTTTTGGAACCCTGGCCGCCCTGATCGTCGCCTTTTTCCCGTATCTTGACGTGCTGGCCGACCTTTACAACTATGGCGCCATGCTGTCATTTTCCATGACCCATCTCGCGCTGATCAAACTCAGGAAGAAGGATCCCGACCTGAAACGCCCCTTCCGGGTGCCCCTGGCCATCCGGGTGGCCGGGTGGGAGGTCCCGCTTCCGACGATTTTCGGGTTTATGGGAACCTTCGGGAGAT
>JAKAWK010000108.1 GCA_021827365.1 Nitrospirota bacterium | reverse complement strand
CCGATCTCTGGAAAAAAGGCCGCCCTTCCTACTTCCTCTATCGCGGAGTTGACCTTCTTCTTGCCCACGTCGAACTCCGGGGGCTCATGCAGGAGGCCTCCCTCCTTTCGGAAAAGATCTCCCCGGGAGAGCAAACTCACATAAAACTTCTCCTCTCTCTTCGCCGGTTGCGGGAATGGCTGGGCAACGGCCTCCGGCGATTTGGTGCCTTTCAGGCTTACAGGCAGTTGCTCTCTCTTCTTGGAAAGATGGAAGAATCATTGGGCTCTGGCACCTTGAGGTCATCCGATCCGAAAATCTCGGCGGTTCTGTCTAAAATGGACGCTCACTTCTCCGACCTTGTCGATGCAGTGGAAAAAGAAGGCCGTTAGATCCGGACATTGGTCTTGCCGGACTCTCGAGACGATCGGGATGCCCTCCTTTCTCTTTTCCCTGTCAGGCATCGTCACGAATAAGAGTCAGAAAGATATGCAAAATTTTCAGGGAGAGCGAAGGCTCTTGTAGAGGATGAAGAGAATGAGGGCCATGAAGGCAGGGACAAGGAGGAAGACGATCAGGTCCATGTTGAGCCTGGTCCTGGCCACTTCACGGTCGATTGCGGCCTTTGGGGCCTCGAGAACCGAGATCCAGGGGGACGGGGCAAGGCCCGTGATCTGACCCAGAAGCGTTGAGCCGACTAGAGTCGGGGTCCCGGTGATTGACGTGGAAAATGTGCCGGAACGGCCGGAGTCAAAGCGATCCAGGACACCTTTCCGATCCAGCGCGAGAATGTTTTTTCCTATAAGTCCGGGGTCGGAAGAAGCCAGGACCAGCCCGTCTCCCGAAAGAAGATAGGATCGCCCGGGAGCGTGATGGAACCTGGGAACGGGCATGGCATGCCGGAGAAGGCCCGAAAGATTCATGAGCCCCGCCAGCACTCCCCCGGATCCGTCCTCTGTTCTGGCAGTCCTGACCGCTACCATCAGAAAGACCAGAGGATGAGGCCCCGGGACTGAGACCGGCTGGAAGCGTGCCAAGCCTCCGGTGGAAAAGAGCTTCACCGTCAATTGACGGGAAATGTCGAGATAGGGATCGATATCCCGCCGGTCGACCCGGGTGATCACCCGTCCTGACCGGTCAAGGACCGCAAGACCGGCAAAGTTTGAAAGATCCCCTTCCCGGATGGAACTTTCGATAAGTCTCCGAAGACGGTCTCCCGGTGGAGGGACCGGGCCTGTCCAATGCAGGCGACCCGCCGTATCGGCAAGATCCCTCATGTTTCCGACCAGGACTCCTTCGATTGTTCGGGCCATTCGGAGGGAGGAAGGCTGAAGGGGATTGCGGGTCATGTAGTATGTGACCGCCACTTCCCGGTAGTAAAAAACCAGGAGAACGAGGGCCGGGATCAGGCCGATCAGAACCAGGACGGCTCCGAGTGTCCATCGCCATCCTTCTTTCGCGCCTCCCTTGCGGGGAACCGGGGGAGAATCCTCGACCTGAATGAAGGGATTGTCTGCCATCAGCCTCTTCCGGATCTTTTTTTGACCGTTCCTACCATTGCTCTTTGCGGACCGCCGCCTCGGGGAAGCCCGCCAGGTGAAGATAATCCACCGTGCCCGAGACCATGTCGGGATGTCCGCAGATGTAGACCACCTGTCCATCATATTTTGGAAAGAGATTGGGAAGCACATCAGGGACGCGGCCGGAAAGCCCTCCCCAGCCGGGCGCAGGGCGAGAATGGATCACGATCAGGGAGAATCCGGGAACGGATTTGGCGTAGCCCACAAGCTCCCGCTCGAAGATGAAGTCCTCTCCCTTTCGGAATCCATAGACCACCTTGATCTCGGGAGGGGATTGCGTCCCCAGGAGGGTCCGGATCATGGCTCGGAGCGGAGCGATTCCGCTTCCGGCACCGATGAAAAGGTGGGGGGCGGGATTGGCCTCTTCCAGAGTGAAGGAGGTTCCATAGGGACCTTCCACAAGGACGGGATCCCCCTCCCGGGCGGCATGGATCCTGTTCGAAAAGTATCCCCCCTCCCCCACTCGGGTAATGGAAAGCTCAAGGTATCCGTTTCCCAGATCAAGGGGGGAGGATGAGATGGAATAGGCTCTCCGGACCGGTCGGCCCTTATCGTTTTGAAAGTCGGGAATCGAGGCCATGATGAATTGCCCTGCCCGGAAGGTAAAGTCGGAATCCTTCGGAAGACCAAGCCTGAAGGTGGAGACCCGGGGGGTTTCCGGAATGATGGCGTGAATGTGTGTCTCAATGACGGGGCGTTTTGCCATGTTTCATTATCCTTCCTCTGAGATTCGGGAGTCAAACCACCCGACGGTCCCAGGCCTCCTTGCTCAGGACCCGAGTTTTAGGTGAAATCCTTTTTGCCGGGCTCTTGTAATCACCCGGGAATAGACGAAGAGCGCGACCGCCGCATAGAGAAAATCAAGGAGAAAAGCCATCATCAGATCTCCGACAGGAAGACGGCCATGGACGAGGACACTTCGCATTCCTTCAAAGACATAGGAGGCCGGGACGGCCCGTGAAATGTCCGCTGCCACTTGCGGAAGGACGGAAACCGGGTTGAAGACGGCCGAAAATGGCTGGAAAAGAAAAATCACCCCCCATGCGAGAACCTCCGCCTCCTGACCGAACCTGAGAATCACCGCAGTGGTCAGGATTCCCAGGGCCCAACCCATCATCAGGAGCGCCAGGATGAAGAAAAAAAGGTGGAGGCCTAATGAAAAGATCCTGAAGGAAAAGAGAAGGTAGGCCAGAAATGCCGCAACCGAGGAAGAGAGGAGAACCTTCACGATGCTCGAAAGGACGGCTCCTCCCACAACATGGAAGGGTGTGATCGGGGCGATCAGGAGATGGATCAGATTTTTCGACCAGATCTCTTCTAGAAACATCACGGAAATTCCCTGCTGGGCCCGGTAGAGGAGGTCCCAGAGAAGAAGTGCTCCCAGCAAGGATGTCACCGCGGAAGGCATGAATGAGGGAATCTTTTTGAGGTAAAGGGTCAGGAAGCCCCAGACCAGGAGGTCGAGAAGGGGCCAGTAAAAAATCTCCATCCACCGTGGAACGGAGCGTCGGTAGAGGACGATCTGCCGGAAGAGAATGCCGGCCATGGGCCGCCAGGCAAGAAGCGGAACAGGCGGCCGGGAGCTATTCATCCGACTCCCTTTCCCGTTGGACCATCTGAAGAAAAAGAGCCTCGAGATCCTCGGTGTCGAATCGTGTCATGAGGGCCGGAACGGTCCCTTCCGCCACGAGGCGCCCCCGGTTCATGAGATAGAGGCGGTCTGAAAATCGTTCCACCTCCCGCATGTTATGGGAGGTATACAGAAGTGTCATATTCCGATCCCGGACCATTCCCTGGAGAGTACCCCGAAGCTGGGCCGAAACCTCCGGATCCAGCGTCGCCGTCGGTTCGTCGAGGAAAAGAAGCTCGGGATCATTGATCAGGGCTTTGGCGATTCCCATCCTGGCCACCTGTCCCGTGGAGAGACGTCCGACCCGGACATCCCGGAAGGGCTCAAGATTCAGTGCGACCAAGACCTTTTCGATGCGTTCCCTGATGTTTGACATATTGTAGATCAGGGCGTAGGCCATAAGGTTCTCCCGGACTGTCAGGGAATAGGGAAGACTCAAGTCTGTCGAGGCGTAGTTGATGCGGTGGGCCACCTTTCGCCGGCCCGTGGCCATATCAGTTCCAAAAATCCGGATCGATCCGGAGTCCGGAACAAGAAGTCCCAGCATCATCTGGATGAGCGTGGACTTTCCGGCCCCGTTGGGTCCTACGATTGAGACCACTTCGCCCCGCCGCAGAACAAGATTAATCCCGTCAACGGCCCAGGGACCATCCTTCGTATAGCGCTTTCGGACCTCTTGGGCAAGGAGAACTTCCGGAATTTCCCCTAAAGCCATCAGGAAGTCCTGAGGGGGGTTTTCAGGTTGGCAAAATGGATCAGGTAACGGTCCCCCTTGATTCCCCGGGTTCCCACCAGTCCGATATAGAGATCGAAAGAGGAACTCGTGGGCATTCGCGAGAAGTGAATGGTAAAGCGACCGGGGGCCCCCTTCCGGAAGACAGTTCCTGTAGAGAGGGAGGCCAGGCCTTTTCCGGAATTCCGGTTCGAATCCACCCAGCGGGGGGTTCCGACCACGGCAAAGGAGAGGCCCGAATCGTCGATGCCATTGGTCTTGGCCAGAATTTCGACCGATGCGTCAAATCCCGTTTCGGTTTTCTTCATGCCATCGATCCGCAGCCGAAAGTCCGTCTTCTCGAAGAGGTCGACGGTTTTCCCCGGCCCCGACGGGAGAAAGGTATTGGGAGGCACAGGAAGGGGCACGTGCCGGATGGCTTCCCCGTTCTTGTCGAGGGCCCGATGGTTGGGAAGGGTCAGATAGAAAAAGATGGTATAAACAACGACCCCCGCCATGACGAGGATCGATCCACCTCCCAGGATCAGGAAACTTTTCGGAAAATGGAGTTTGCCATCCGGGGAAGTCGATCCATCCTTTTTGTCAGTCACATTTTTGTCCATTGACTTTCTCCGTTTCATGGGTTGATTGATGGATGTCCCTCTCAGAACCTGAAGCTGATTCCGGCGACAAGGGGAAAAATCGTCATGATATTTCCCCCGGCGTCGATGGCTGTCGGATCCGCCTCCCCGAAAACCCCCAGGGGGTATCCCGGAATCGACAGGGAGATACCGGCACCCACATCCAGAAGAGCCCCGTAAGGATGGCCTGACAGTCCGGGGACGTTTGAGACAGCCCAGTCGACCCCTCCTGCATCAATCCTGACATACGGGACGATGACTCTCCGGAGGCCCCATCGGGCAGGTGTGACCTCGGGAATGTCCCAGGCGAGACCCGTCCGGAGAATGAATCCGGTGATGCTGGCCGAACCGGGAATCGGCGGGATCGGCTGGGGGGAGACATTGCTGAAGCCGATGGAACTTGATGAGGAAAGGGAGGGGGCGAGCGTCGGTCCCGGCGTCATCTGGAAGTAGGAAAAGTCTCCCAGCCAGCGGAGATGGGAGAGCCAGGTGGCCTTTTCTCCCCTTTCTGGAAGATCGCCGAGTCTTCGGGATATTTCCCCGCCGACCCCGAAGGCCTGGTCGAGGTAGTGGGAGAGGCCTCCCCCCGGGAGGATATAGAAGGTATAGGTGGGCGAGAATGACCATTTCTGGGTCTTCTTCCCCGTATGGGTCTTCTCGACCGGAGGGAGGTTCGGGGAGACAGGGAGGGCCATGGGAGGAGGGATTTCGTCCGCCGGGGCAACGATCGGGGAAAGGAACAGGAGCAAGAAAAAGAGGAAGATTTCCGGAATTCCCTTCCTCATGGCAGATCCTTGGCCGGAAGACGATGGGACACGGGATCGAGGTTTGTTCCCTGGTCATGCTTGAGCTGGGCGATTGCGATCCCCAGGTCGGACTGGTCCCGGACAAGGGAGGCCCGGGCACTGGCAAGGTCCCGTTCGGCCTGGGTGACCGCAACCGAAGTTCCTGTTCCGACACGGAACTGGTTCTCCGCCAGAAAGAGGTTCTGTTCGGCCTGGTGGACAAGCTCCCTGTCTGCGGTGATTTTCTGGTAGTCCGTCCGAATGTTGTAGATATCGGTCTTGACTTCGACAATGGTCTGCTGGCGAAGATCCTCGCGCTGGAAAAGGGTCTGCCTCATCTGGGCCCGAGCCTGCTCTGTCTGCTTGACAAACTGGAACCCATTGAAGATCGGGACGGTCAGGGTCGTTCCCACAGACCAGTTGTAGACCAGCGGAAAGAATTCGCTGTCGAGACTGTAGGCCCCGACTGTCTGGACCGTGGGAAAAAACTGCGCCTGGTTGAACTTGACGACCTGTTTCTGGGCCAGGGCCTGCTGCGTGATCTGTTCCAGATCCGGCCGGTTGTGAAGGGCCACGGCCACCGCCTGGCCGGAGTCCAGGGGCGGAGTCGGAAGCGAAAGGAGCGGAACGACCCGGTAGGGCCGGTTGGAAATGACCCCCATCGCACGGTCCAGGGATAGACGGTCCACCCGAAGTTGATTTCTGTCAGTGACCTTGGTCAGGAGGGCATTGGAAAGGTTGACCTGGGCGTTCATCACGTCATAGGTGGTCGCCACCCCGTCCTTGTACCGGATCTTGGCCACATCTTCCTGGAGCTTGTAATCCTCGATCGTCAGATTGTCCACATGGATGAGCTTCTGGTCCTTGAGAACCAGAAAAAAGGCCTTTTCGACATTGAGAACCGTGTCCTGAAGGGAGCGGCTGTATTGGCTTCGGCTCGCCTTGTAGAGATGGCGGTTCTGGTTGACCTGGGAGCGTCTCCGTCCGAAGGAGAAAATGGTCTCGGAGAGGGTGAGCTGGGCCTGATAAAAATCATAGTTGACCGGAGATTCGGGAATTGTGAAGGGAAATCCCGGCTGGGGTCCGAAGTTTCCTGTTTCCCGGGTGTAGGTGGTGGAACCGGAAAGGGTCGGGTAGTACTGGCTCTGGGCCACACCGATTCCGGCCTTCGAGGCCAGGATTCCCTGCTGGGCGGCTCCGAGTCCCGGATAGGTCCTGAGGGCGATCTCGAGAGCCTGGCGGAGGGTCAGATCA
>JAKAWK010000010.1 GCA_021827365.1 Nitrospirota bacterium | reverse complement strand
TTCCCTTCGTAATAATAGGCGCTGGAAATGTCATATTGGGGAAAGAGGACCCCCAGGATGCCGTTGTAGTAAGGCTGGAAGGGGGCGGAGGAAACGGTCCCGCCTTGGGTGCAGGAGGAGGGAGCCGGAAGGGAGGAGTTCGAAATCTGGACGGGAACGATAACCGGAGTGATTCCCAGGGTGATCTGGGCAGTCACAACCGGCCCGAAATTGTACCCCGAGACAAACTGGTAGCACTCGAAAAGCCCCTGGCCGCTGGCCTGCTCCTGCGGAAGCTCCCCGGAAATGGAAAGTGTATGGGAGAGCCTGAGCCCTGTCGAGCCGTAGTCGAGAAGAATGTTGGGGACATCCTCGCAGGTGGAGGAAGAGGGCACGCAGATCGTGAGCGTCACCGTCGGTGTATTGATCGCCCCGGCGCAGGTCGACTGGTAGACCGGCATGGTGTTGGAGATCGGTTCGGGGAGTCCAGGAGGAGTGGTCCCGGTGCAGACCGCCGTCGGGGCGGAGGGGGAGGAGGATGAGCCTCCGCCGCACCCGGGAAGAGAAATCAGGGAGAAAAAGAGCAGGGTCATACCCCCCATCCGGGAGAGTCTCATGGGGCGATCCGGATCCTGGCGGGAGAGAAGCCCGGGGGAAGCCGGGTTTTGTCCCAGGCGGCCCCGGACTGGAAAAGGGAGGTCCCGACCACTGAAATCACCAGACGGCCGTCCTGGAAGAAGAGACGGTGGCGGACGGGAGACCGGTTGACCGGGGGAATGTGGCCGGAGAGCTCTCCCAGAAGAAGGGAGAGGTCGGGATGGAGCGAGCCCTTCCAGGCGACGGCGAAGGAGCGTCCGCCGGAGTCCAGAAACTCCCGGACGATGAGGGTCCGGGGCGGGCGTCCCGGGATGGTCCCGGTTTCCGAATGCGTAAAGGTCAGGGCCGTGTAGCCCTCCCGCTGGTCGGTCCGGATGAGGCTCAACCCGAGGGATTGGGCCTTGGCCATCACCTCGGTACGAAGATCTCCGAGGCCGGCCTCGGCCGGGGCGGGAGGGGCCCCGGTCACTAAAGCGAGGTTCATCAAAAATCCCAGCAGCAGAAAGACCGGACGCCTATTTTGACTCCGGGGCGTTTCTTGAGTTCGGTTTGTCATGGGAGGATCCGGAGCCTGGGGCCGACTGGCCTGAGGGAATGATTACCAAGAGGAGAACGAGACTCTGAACTGCGATTTGTGACTTGCCCGATCGCAGCGCAAGCCGGGGAGGTGAGAAAGAGGATTACTCCCGCTCCCGCGGTTAGCGCTGCGATCGGAGCGGCAAGGGATGATCGGCATGCCATGATGGTCCCTCCGGTCGAAGACGGTGTTTTTCCTAGTGTACCCCAAAAGGGAAGCGCCTGGGAATCTCGAAGAGCCCCCAGAGAAAGGCGATCAGGAGAAGGGCGGCCCCGGTGCGGGTATAGTCCGAGAAGCGGTACTCTCCCGGACCCCAGGTGAGGGTGTTCACTGGGTGGGAGAAGGGCGTAAGAAAGGCCATGGTCGCGGAGAAGGCCACTCCCATCATGAGCGGGTAGGGGGAGAGGTGGAGGACCCGGGAGAGGTCGATCGCGATGGGAGCCATGATGAGGGCCACGAGGTTGTGGGAGAGGAACTGGACCATGAGGGCGGTCGTCCCCATGAGGAGGGCCAGGAGAAGGGTCGGCGACAGGACGTGGCCCTGGGAGGAGAGGAGACCCGCGATCAGCCGGCCCAGCCCCGTCTGGGCAATGGCCCACCCCAGGGGAAAGAGGCCCCCCAGGAGCATGACCACCCGCCACTCGATGGCGTTTTTCGCCTCCTCGATGGTGAGGCATCCGGAGAGGACCATGAGGATGGCCCCCGACACCGCCGAGAGAGTCAGGGGAAGCCAGGCGAAGACATTGGAGAGGACCACCCCGCCAAGGATCCCAAGGGCGATGAGGGCCTTGTCCGAGCGGAAGGTTTCCCGCTCGAAGAAATCGAGGTAGAGGAAGAGGTTTCTGCCGGAAAGCTCCTCCACCGCCCGCCGGGGGCCCTGGATCAGGAGGAGGTCTCCCGCCTCGAGAGTCAGGTCGGAGAGCTCTTCCGGGATCCGGCGTCCCTCTTCCCGGTGGATCCCCACGATATCCACATCGGGAGGAAGCAGAAAATGGAGCGAGGAGATCTTGCGTCCGATCATCCCTGACCGTGGGGAGAGCATGGCCTGGGCCAGGATCCAGTCCTCCGACTCCAGAAGCCGGTCGAGAGGAGGCCGTTTGACCTCCTCCCCCGGGGCCGGAAGGGAGTGCTGGACCGGAAGGAGAGAGAGTCCCCGGAGATCTCCCAGCTTGTGAAACTGCGAGAGGGTGGCCACCACGTGGAGGTGGAGACCCTGAACCATGACCTCCCCCTCGGGGTTGGCGGCCTTTGGAGAGTGGGGAGCGTGGGGAGCAACGGGTGGGCCAATCTTTCTCGACCAGTCCCAGGAGGCCCGGAGAAAGGACTGGGCCCGGGCCCGGGCGGAAAGGATTCCTGAGGGGTGGGCGATCCGGAGCGAGAGCCCTGTTTGGGTTTTGAGCGGAGATTCGGAAAAACGTTTGCCCAGGTAAGGAAAGTCCGCGCCCAGGACAAGTTCGAGATCGAAAGTCCGTTCCTCTTCCGGCATGGCGGGAGTGGCCTTGCCCTCCGTCCAGCGGAAGAAGCGTTTTCCGGTCAGGCCCAGATAGACAAGCCCCAGGAGAAAGGCTCCCGCTCCGATGGGGAAAAAGTCGAACATCCGGAAGGGATGATACCCCTGTCCCTCGAGATATCCGGAGACCACGATGTTGGAGGAGGTTCCGATCAGGGTGGCCGATCCCCCCAGGATGGCCGCGTAGCCCATGGGAAGGAGAAGGGGCTTTTCCGGGAGGCGGGATTCCTTGAGGAGAGAGAGGACGACCGGAAGAAAGAGGGCGGTGGTTCCCGTATCATTGAGAAACATCGAAAAAAGGCCCACCGTTCCCAGGATCGCGGGAACCAGGAGGACCGGATGGCGCCTCCGGAGCGAGTCGAGCAGGAGTGCCACCTTCCGGACCACCTTGGTCCGGGAGAGGCCTTCCGAGAGGATGAAAAGGGAGACGATGGCGATCACCGCCGGTTCCGAGAATCCCGCAAAGGCCTTTTCGAGCGAGAGGACGCCCGTCAGGGAGAGGACGACCGGGACCCCGAGTACCACGATTTCGAGCGGAAGGAGTCGCATCGACAGAAAGACGATGACAAAGAAGGTCAGGGACGTAACGACGATGATGGGCATGGATCTCCCGGATAAAAGGAAGCCGGAGAAACGGATGGGGGAAGGATACCATTTTTGCCCCGTCTCTGTGTTAGGCTGGAAAAATCGGGGAGAGGGGGGACCAAAGGAGTCCCCCGGATCGAACGCATGGGGGGGATGACTTGAGAAGATTTCTGGTCGCAGTGATGTCTGTCACCGCCCTGGCCCTGGGGGCCTGTGCGGGGGGAGGATCGAATCCGAAAGAGACGGGAAGTCTTCCCGCCTGGGTCTCCTCCCTAAACGCTCCGAAGGGAGTCTACCGGGCAGTCGGGTTCGGCCAGGGGGAGGAGATTCCCGGGGCTATCCAGGTTGCCCGGAAAAATGCCCTTCTCCAGATCGTCGAAAGCTCCTTCGGGGAGTCGGTCCGGTACCGCTACCGGAAGGAGGGGGAACGCCAGGGATTCTCGACCTCCGCCTCAGTCCACGACTTCTTCGATGCGGCGGCCTCCGGAAATCTTTTCGGCCAGCGGGTGGTCCACAATGCGGTGCGGAAGGCGGGAGACGGGTATGTGGCCTATGTGATGGTCGAGGTGGCCAAAAAGGATATCCGGAAGGCTTACGCAAGTTTCATGAAGGAAAAAAAGGCCCGTCGGGATCTCAGGCTTGCCGAAACCCGCGGAGCCGTCCTTCTCGAGACCGGACACTACCGGAAGGCCCTGGCCTTTTACCGCCAGAAGGCGTCCCGGGAGCCGGGAAACGATGTCTGGTGGATCGGGATCGGAGCCGCCCAGTTCCGCCTGGGAGCCTACGACAAGGCGCTTTCTGCGACTGACCGGGGGCTTTTGTTAAACCCCCGCTCCTTCTACGGCTACTGGAACCGGTCGAGCATCCTTTTAAAGCTCGGGAGACGAGGGGAAGCGGTGGAGGCCGTCCGGATGGCCTGCACCCTTCGTCCCTCCGAGGTGTGCCGCCGGCGCCTCCAGGAAGCGGAGATGAACGTCAGGTAGGTCTCCGGCCAGTCCGGGGACGGACCCGGGAGGGCTGGGTCCTGAAGCCGTCCCGGATCTTTATGAGAAGCGGGCGGAGACGGTCCATCTCCTCGCTGGAGAGTGAGTTGTTGAAAAAAATTTCGAGGTGATGGATGTGGCGAGGAAAGACCTCCTCGAAGACCTTCTCGCCGGCGGGCGTGAGACGGATGATCTGCCCGCGGCGGTCATTGGGGTTCTGGGTTCGGGAAATCAGCTTTTTCCTCTCGAGGCGGGTCAGGACCCCGGTGAGGGTTCCCTTGGTGACCAGTGTCTCCCGGGCGAGGTCTGTGCATCGTAAGCCCTCGGTTCGGCCCAGGGTGACAATGACGTCGAACTGACCCCGGGTGAGCCCCATCGAGGCGATGTTCCGGTCGGAGACCTGCAGGAAGGCCTGATAGGCCTCAACAAGAGGCCGAAGTACGGACAAATAATGGGGAGAGGGCAGGGTCGGAAAGGCGTCCCCCACGGGATCCTCGTCCTGAGATTTATTTGACAGTGATCGTGCCACGAGCCGTCCTCGGATGAAAGTCTCCGAAATATTCGTATGTTCCCGGTCCCAGACCCGAGACCGGAATCTCCACCGTCTGCCCCGGACGGACCACAACCTCGAAGGCCATATCGTAGCTTTCGAACTCCTCCATTGAGTTACCGAAATTCGTCACACGAAAGAGAAGGGGCTGGCCTTTTGGAACCATCCTGACATTTGTTTCGAGGCGATGATGGCGTATTGCGACATCAATCCGGAGAACCGGTCCGGAGATCGCACGGGCTGGCGAAAAACTCAGAAAAAGAACTATCACAGCCAGGAAAAATGCCGGGCAAGTTTTCTTGAAACGAAAGAAATTCATGTTTTTATATTATTCTTTGTTGGGGTGAATATCAAATTCTGGTATTTTTTCATGATTCCTTAGCGGCTCTTCCGGACCGGCTGGGAGCCGGGGCGCAGGGAATGGAGGTGAGAGCGAAGCCACCAGAGCATCATGACGATCATGTAGGTGAAAGTCGTGAGAACGACCGTCAGGGAGGGGCGCGCCCGGTATCCGAAGAAATCCGCCATGAAACCCCCAAGGATGTCGTGTTCGTTCAGAAGGCGGCTTGAATCCCAGACCTGGCTTATGAGCGGCGGAAGGGCCCCGATCATGACGAGGCGCCCGACCCCCGCCGAAATCATGCCGGCGGCGAAGAGAATCAGAAGGACGGAGGTGATGGAGAAGAAGTGGTGAAGGGGAATCCGGACGAGCCCCCGGAAGAGGAGTACGACCAGCCCGATGCCGGCGATCAGTCCCCCTACACCCCAGAGAATTTCGGAGAGGTTCGCACCCCCCATCTGGGTCGCGATTCCCCAAAGGAAGAGAATGGTTTCGAGTCCTTCCCGGAAGACGCCGAAGAAGGAGAGAAGAAAAAGGGCCCAGTGCTCTCCCGAGTCGAGAAGCTGGCCCACACGTCCGGAGAGCTCTCGGGAGAGATTCTTCCCGTGGTAGTGCATCCAGACCACCATCGTGGTCAGGAAAAATGCCGCGAGAAAGAAGACGAGAATGTCCAGCTCGTTTCTCAAGGGCCCCGAGAGGGTGGCGACAAGGTCCCGGGAACCCGCAAGAACCGCTCCGCAGAGGAGAAGGGCCGCTACCACCCCTCCAATCACATATTTTCGGTCGCCCGGCCTCTCCGCCTTCCGGATGGTGGTGAGGAGGATCCCCACCAGGAGTGCGGCTTCGAGGGACTCTCGCATGACGATGAGAAAGGTTTCCATGCTGTCCTCCGTGAACATGAGAATCACTATCACTTTAATCCTACCCATTTGCGCGGGGGGAGTCAAGCTCCCGGGGCGTTTTCGGGAAGGACGGATTGTGCTAGACTGTGGCAGCTTGCGCTGAACAGAAGAATCCACATCAAGGAGGAATGATGCGCGTTTCGTTTCACGGAGCGGCCCGTTGCGTGACGGGATCCTGCCATCTTGTGGAGGCCGGGGGAAAGAAGTTCCTGGTGGATTGCGGAATGTTCCAGGGCCGGGACGACATGGGGCAGGAAAACAGCCATCCCTTCGGGTTCGACCCGCGTGAGATTTCGGCGGTCCTCCTGACCCATGCCCATCTCGACCACTGCGGCCGTCTCCCCCTTCTGGTCAAGGGGGGCTTCCAGGGGCCCATCATAGCAACCCCCGCCACCCGCGACCTGACCGCCATCGTCCTCATGGACGCCGCCCACATTCTCCAGGAGCATGCCGAACACCAGCTGCGCCATCATGAACACGCTCCTGCTCCTCTCTACTCCCTGGTGGATGTCTTCGACACGATGCGCTGTTTTCAGAATGCGGCGCGCTATGGGGAGAGGATTGCCCTGGCGCCCGGAGTGGAGGCGACCTTCCGTAACGCGGGTCACATATTGGGATCGGCCTCGGTCCAGATCACCGAGAGAGCGGGAAATGCCATGACCCGCATCCTCTTTTCCGGGGACCTCGGGTCCTCCGGGAGATCCTTTCTTCTTCCGGCCGATCCGCCCTCCGATTCCGACGTGGTGGTCATGGAGACGACCTACGGCGACCGGAATCATCGCTCCTACTCGGACTCCACCGCTGAGCTCCGCTCAATCATTTCCGAGACCTTCCGGAAGGAGGGAACCGTTCTCATCCCTACCTTCGCCCTGGAACGGACCCAGGAGCTTCTCTTCCTTTTCCGGAAATGGGATCTCGAAGGATTTTTCCCGGAAGGGAGCCGGATCTTCCTTGACTCCCCCATGGCCATTCGCTCGACTGATGTCTTCGAACGTTATGCGGAGTCCTTTGACGGGGAAGTCAGGGACCTATTGTCCCGCCACGAGGACCCCTTTCACTTCGACCGGCTGACTCTGGCCAGAAGCAGCGACGATTCCCGGCGCATCAACGAATTTAGGGGGCCCGCCATCATTCTCGCCGGCTCCGGCATGCTCTCCGGAGGGCGGATGATGTACCACATCGAGCGGGAAATCGGCAATGCCCGGTCCACCCTGGCCTTTGTCGGTTACCAGAGTGAAGGGACGCTGGGTCGGGAGATCGTGGACGGGGCCAGGACGGTGAAGATATTCGGACAGGAACGGGAGGTTCATATCAACCGGGCCATGATCAACGGATTCTCAGCCCATGCTGACCAGCGGGATCTCCTCGACTGGTGCCGGAAGATGGCCGTCCCTAAGCTTTCGATCCTGGTCCATGGGGAAAAAAGGTCGATGGAGGGGTTCATGAAGGTTCTCCCCCAGGTCGGATGGAATCATGTCATCCTGCCGGAAATGGGGGAGTCCCGCGAACTTCCCTCCCGGCCCCTTTAGGGACTCGGCGCATGGCACCAGCGGGCCTCCGGGGGTGTTGATCCATGGCTGACCCCTCTCTTCTCCACCGGCTGGTTCGGATTGCCCGTGAGCGGCCGGCCCATCCCATGATGGAGGTCTGGGAGGAGCGTGAGGGCCAGCTCGTTCCGGTCCAGGTCCTCTCCTACGGCGATGTTCTGGACAGGGTGGGCCGCAAGGCCCGGGAGTTCTCCCGGCTCCTTGGCCCGGATGAGACCCTGGTTGGCCTCCTGGCCCCCCCGGGGCCGGAATTTGTGGTGAGCGACCTGGCTCTCATGGCCTCCGGCCGGATCCCTGTCCTGATCGACCATCTTCTCCCCCCCGATTCGGTGCGGAGCCTGCTCGAGGGCTTCGGCATCAAAAGCCTTGTCCTCTCGGATTCCGCCCTGGCCGAATCGCTTCTGGCCCGGGGAAGTTTCCGGCTTCTCTCCCCCCGGCTCCCGGAGCCTTCCGGTGAGCCGGGAGGCGCTGACCTTCTCTTAAAGGGAGCCCTCCCGGAAGGGGACGAGACGGTGGCCCATCTTCTCCTCACCTCCGGAACCACCGGGGAGCCGAAAGGAGTCCCTCTCACCCACAAAAACCTCATGGCGGATGCCGATGCCGCCCTGACCTACGGCGTCTTCACCGATCGCGACCGTGTGCTGTGCGTCCTGCCCCTGCACCATTCCTATCCCTACATGTCTGCCATCCTTCTTCCCTTTTCTGCCGGCGGGACCATCCTTTTTCCTCCCGACCTCTTGCCCTCTACCCTCTCGGGGGTTCTGGAGCGGGGAGGAGTCACGATCTTCCCCGCAGTCCCTCTTCTCTGGGAACGATTTCACCGGCGGATCATGGAAGAGATCGACAGGAATCCCCCCCTCCTCCGGAATCTGATCCACCGGGTTCTCCTGCCGGCCTCCTATGCCCTCCGGTGCCGGTTCGGATCGAAGGCCGGTGCCCTCCCTTTCGGCGCCGTCCGCCGCCGTCTGGGACCCCGGATGAAGGCGCTCTTTTCAGGAGGGGCGGCGCTCGAACCCAAAATCGCCCGGGATTTTTTTGCCATGGGACTGACCATGCTCGAGGGATACGGCCTCACCGAAACCTCCCCCGTCGTTACGGTCAACACCCCGGAAAACTTTCGCGTCGGGACTGTGGGACCTCCCCTTCCGGGGGTGGAGATCCGGGTCCTTCCTCCCGAGGAGGGCCGGCCGGGAGGAAGGGTTCTGGTCAGGGGTCCGGTCGTGGCGGAGAGCTGGTGGTTTCCGGGAGGCGAAAAGAGGCCGCTCAAGGACCGGGAGGGGTGGTTCGACACGGGGGATTTGGGGATCCTTGAAGACGGTTTCCTGACCCTCGTGGGACGGGAGAAGGAGGTGATCGTCCTTCCCAACGGCAAGAACATCTTCTCCGAGCCCCTCGAGAAGACCCTGGTCCAGCGGGCGGGACTTGCCGAGGCGGCGGTCCTTCTCGAGGGAAAGTCCCTGGTGGCCATCCTTCTTCCTGAAACCTCCGCTCCGGGTCTTCGGGGGGCTCTCTCCGCGGCCGTCGAGGAAATCAACCGCGAGATTCCGGGCCACAGCCGCATCGCCGCCTTCGAGATCGCAGAAGAGCCCCTTCCCCGGACCCGCCTGGGAAAACTCCGCCGCTTCCTTCTCCCGGGAATCTATCGAGAGCTTCGCAGCCGGCGTCTTGATCTCCTTCCCCATGAAAAAATTCCGGACAGCCCGGTCGTTGCCCGGGTCAGGGAGAGGATCCGGGCAGTGTCCGGGGTGGCGGGTGAGATTTCTGACGGAGCCCAGCTTGAGGCCGACCTCGGCATCGATTCCCTGGGCCGCATCGAACTTCTCCAGGAGATCGAGGAAATTCTGGGAGAAGAGATCTCCGACGAGCTTCTCTCGGGGATCGTCACGGTGGGGGATCTTCTGGGCCGGCTGACGGGAGGCGGAGTGGGGGAGGGCGGCTCCCGGGACCTCCTGGAACGGCCCCTGGAGGAGTCGGAACTTTCCCAGATCCCTCCCCGCGGAAAGAGCCTCCGCCAGGGTCTCCTCTTGAGGGAGAGCTTTCTTTATCGGATCCTTCGCCTGGCGGGCAGCCGCGTCTTCAGAATTGCCTGGCCCCGCTGGTCAGCAAAGGACAGTGTGCGGGAGGGCGAGATTCCGCTTCCGGAAGGGGCCTTCCTGGTGGTTTCGAATCTCTCGTCCCCCCTCGACGCCCTCCTTCTCACTCTGGCGCTTCCCCCGGACCTTCTGTCGCGAACCCTGACCTGGGGACTTCCTCCTGTCCTCCTGGGTCGTCTCCGTCCCTTCCAACGGCTGCTTGGGATCCTTCCCTTCGATGACCAGAAGGCACTGACAGGCCTTCGCGTGGGCCTCCATCTTCTCAGGACCGGTCACGGGCTCGTGGCCTTTCCGGAGGGGGAGCCTTCTCCCGACGGAGGGATCGGTCCCTTCCGGCCCGGGGTGGGGGCCCTTCTCAGAAGGTCGGGATCAACCGTATATCCGGTAAGGATTTCGGGCTCCCGGATTGTCTGGCCCCCCGACCGTCTCCTTCCGCGACCCGGCAGGATCATCCTTCATTTCGGGGCTCCGGTCCCTCCAGGGGTCTTTTCAGCACAGGACGACATCGGGATCGCCCGGTCCCTTGAGGAGAGAGTCCGGGGACTTCCTGACCGTTCCTGACAGTCATTCCGCTTTGCGATAGAGGAGGCCAGGATGAGTGTCAGAGAATGGAAAGCGCACCCCGCCGCTGGTCGTGTGCGTGACCAGTCCGGGACCTTCGGCCACGGGCCCGTCATCGTGGAAGCTATGCCCATCGCGATCCGCTGGAGCGGCCTGTCAGCTCCCGACCTTTTGTTCACGATCAAGCACCCAACACCTGGGATTGTTTGTGAGTCCGACATGTTCGTAGTAGGAATTGGCCGAGGGAGCTGCAACCAGGATCAGTTTGCATTTGGGACCCAATTCCCCCTGAGTGAGGATCAGGAGTCTCTTGCCGATCCCTTTTTTCTGATATTCCCTGTGAACGGCAAGATCGGACAGGTAACAGGCGTAATGGAAGTCCGTCATCGAGCGCGCGACGCCGATCAATTTTTCATCGTCCCAGGCCGTGACCATGAGATTGGAATTTTTCACCATCCCTTCCATGCACGCCCGGTCATCAATGGGTCTGCGTTCGCCAAGCGTTGATTTCCGCAAAAGTTCAATGAAATGATCTGTGGTGACCGGCACGTTTACTTTGTACTTTAGGCTCATGTCTTCCTTAGGAAGTTTGGAGGTTTCGAAAAATTCCAAGATAAAGCCGGACGTGATTGCCAAATTGAGCAGTTCTGGATCATTGGGGGGAATGATCGATCATCTCTAATTATCTTGCAGCTTTTGTGAAAGAACAACAACCAGGGAAATTAATTTGCGATCTCCCCCCTCTCTTTATTGAGTGCCTCCAAACCCAATCAGCTCGATCCTAAAGCCTTGGACCTGAACAGGGCCCTTATCCGTTCGGTTTAAAAAACAGGAATGGGAAGTATAGTTGTGGAAAAATATGACCTAGGATCCTTCCTGATACTGAGAGAGGACTCATCCTAGAATAGGAAGGCGACAATTTATCGTGTGCCTTCCGGGGAGAGAAAATTATGGACAAAGTGGCCATGACCTGAGGCCAGCTCCGATTTTGGAGATCTAAGGAGCGTTTCCAGAACCGGAAAAAGGAGGGAGAAAATCGGGAACAGAGGGGGCGGTGGCCAATGCGCCGCCACCCCCGGCTTTGTGTCAGAGGCCTGATCCACGCTGGCTGGAATGGGAATCCTTGCTTCCGAAAAGATAGGCAAGGGCTGCGACCCCGACAAAGAACACAACGTTCACAAGAACGACCATGATAGGACTGGATTCAGGTCCGAGCATAAGAATCCTCCTTGCTTGACAGGTGGTCGGTATTCCGGGATTGAACCCCAAAATCTTCTCCGGACAATGTTCATTATATCATACAATATAAAAATGTAATTATTAATAAAATGATGTTTCTTATGAAGAAGTAAAAAATATTTAACAAGGGAAAAAAGCGAAGGAGAGGGACGTCATTCGGCCAAAGGTCCGGGGGGAGAGATCTTTGGTGAGAAGAAGGTGTTTTAAGCCGGTAAGGTCCTGATGCGGGGGAAGGTGCATGGGGGATTGGGGGGAGCCAGAAGGATTTTCTCGCCACGATCAGGGCCACCCCGATCAAGCAAGCAGTTTGTGTTATAAGCGAACAAAAAGGAAAGCCCTTCCAGAAAAAATCAGGGTGATTTTTTTCGTTTTCCTGCCTCCCTGTTGTGGCTTTTCTGAAATCGGCAAGATTCTCCATGAAACAACAGAAGATGGTCGTGATGGGTGAGGGGAATCAGAAGGGCTGTTGTCAGATATGGCTACCTCCCTTGGCGAAGTCACCATTCATGTTCCCCCGACAGGACTCACCCGGCTCTGGATCCTTCCTCAACCACTCCTTCCTTTTCTCAAAGTCCGTCGACCTTCCAAGATGACGCACTCCTCCCGAATCTCCTCCGAAAGGATGGCGGGTATCACGTTTTTCCAAGGGTCAGGAAATAAAAAGGAGAGCCAATAGTGGAGCTAGGTTAAATAGCAGGATTCCTATTTTGTACAGAGCCATCCCGCCGTATTGAAAGGCATCGAATTGATCAGGGGAAAGCTTGAACCACCGGGAGTGAAGCCGGTAAAACCACCCATGGGCTATTGTGAATATCCCGAACCAGACAAGAAGTATCCCATAGTTTGTGGCGGTGCAGTAAATCAAGAACTCTTTTAATTCTCCAGAATTCATGGAATGGTCCTTTTGTGACAATTCCAAAGGGTATTTCTTGGGGATCGGAGGTGAGACCCGGTGACAATCCGGGCTACAGGCTGCCTGAAGTTCGGCCAGGGCTCCGGGTTTTCCTCCTAGGTGTGGGAGGCATCCTGGTGGGCCAGGGCGGGATCCAGTCCCTCCTGCTCCATAGTCTGGGCCAGGGCCCGGGTCAGGGTCTCCTGGATCTCGGTCTTTCTCTCGGGAGTCCCGGCTTCGAACCTGAGAACAAGGGCCGGCTGGGTGTTCGAGGCCCGGACCAGACCCCAGCCATCGGAAAATTCGACCCGGATGCCGTCAATGTCGTTGAAGACGAGTCCCTGGTCCCTGAGGAGGCCTTTCAGCCGGTCGACCACCGCGAATTTTTTTTCATCGGGACATTCCCGCCGGAGTTCGGGGGTGGCAAAGGTCCGGGGGAGGGTTGCGAGCAGGGTGGAGAGGGGGCGGCCCCGTCTGGACAGAAGGGCCATGAGGCGGATGCCGGCGTAGAGGGCATCGTCAAATCCGTAATAGTCGTCCGCAAAAAAGATGTGGCCGCTCATCTCGCCGGCCAGGGGGGAGCCCGTTTCCCGCATCCGGGCCTTGATCAGGGAGTGGCCCGCCTTCCACATGTCCGGGATTCCCCCGAGGGCTGCGATCCGGTCATAGAGAAATTTCGAAGCCTTCACCTCGGAGATGATCCGGGCCCCGGGCCGTCGGGCCAGAACCTCCTCCGCAAAAAGGACCATGAGCTGATCCCCGAAGAGGATCTCCCCCCTTTCGTCCACCACGCCGATTCGGTCGGAATCTCCGTCGAAGGCGATTCCAAGGTCGGCCCGATGGTCCTTCACGGCCTTCCGGAGGGTCGTGAGGTTCTCAGAAACGGTGGGATCGGGATGGTGGTTCGGAAAGCGTCCGTCGGGCTCTTCGAAGAGGAATGTCAGGTCGACCCCCAGGGATGTGTAAAGCTTTCGGACAAGAAGACCCGCCGTCGCGTTCCCACAGTCCACCACGACCCGGAGGGGGCGGTCGCCGTAAAGGGGTAACCGTCCGAAATGGCCGGAGATCTCGCTTATGTAGTCCCCAATGACCGGATGGTCGGTCAGGAGCCCGGGGGGACCGGTGAACGGGGGAGGAGGATGGGTGGAAAAAGCCTCTGCCCTTCGTCGGATCTCACTGATCGCCTCGCCGTAAATTGTCTCCCGTCCTATGGCCAGCTTGATGCCGTTGTCCGGGGCGGGATTGTGGCTTGCCGTCACCATGGCTCCCCCCTCGACGGGAAGGGTAAAGAGGGACCAGTAGAGAAGGGGGGTCGGGACGGTCCCGATCCGGGTGACGGAGATCCCGGAGGAGAGAAGGGTTTGTGCCAGGGTCCCGGCGATCCGGGGGGAGGTGAGACGGACATCCTGGCCCAAGGCAATGGTCCGGGACTTCTTTTCATGAAGGACGGAGGCCAGGGCATAGCCTACGGCGCGGACGGTCGCGTCGGAGAGATCCCGTTCGGCATTCCCGCGGATGTCGTATTCCCGGAAGATGCGGGGATTGATCATGCTCTCCCCTCCCGGGGAGGGGCGGCTTGTGTGAAGGTCTCCGGACTCTCCTCCGTCCGACGGTAGTCGTCATGGAATCGGATGATGTCGTCTTCCTCCAGATATTCCCCGTTCTGGACCTCGATGACGATCAGGGGAACCTTCCCGGGATTTTCGATCCGGTGGCGTGTGGCCTTGGGGATGTCGATGCTCTGGTTGGTGTGGAGGAAGATTTCCTCCTCTCCCAGTGTGACCCTGGCCGTCCCGGCTATCACCACCCAGTGTTCCGACCGGTGGAGATGCATCTGGAGCGAGAGACGGGATCCGGGATTGACCGTGACGCTTTTCAGCTTGTACATGGGGCCCTGGTCGAGGATGGTGTAGTGGCCCCAGGGACGATGGGTCGTCCGGTGTTCCTGGGCCTCCACGGCGTTTTTCTCCCGGAGGTGGGAGACCACCTCGCGGACCTCCTGGGCCCGGTCCTTGGGGCAGATCAGCGTCGCGTCGTCGGTATCCACCACGATCATGTCGCGGAGGCCCAGCACGGCCACCACCCGCTTGTCGGCCTGGACGATGGTGTTTTCTGTGTCGATGACGATCGCATTTCCCCGGACCACGTTTCCCTTTTGATCTTTGGGGGAGATGTCGTCGAGGGCCGACCAGGAGCCCACGTCCTTCCAGTCGATGGGTCCGGACAGGGACCAGACCCGGGAGGAACGTTCCATCAGGCCATAATCGATCGACAGGGAGGGGGCGTGGCGGTAGAAGAGGTCGATCGCCCGTCGTTCGCCGGGGGTCCCTATTGCGGAGCGGACCTCGTCTATGGAGGCGGCGAACTCAGGCTGGCTTTGGGCCAGCTCTTCAAAAAAGGTCCGGACTCCGAAGACGAACATCCCCGAGTTCCAGAGATGGCGGCCTCCGGCCAGAAAAGCGCGGGCCCTCTCCCGGTCCGGCTTTTCGACAAATCGGGCGACTTTCCGGGCGGAAAAGAGGCCGGTCGAAAAGGCGGGAAGCTCCTCGCCCATCTCAAGATAGCCGAAGCCCGTCTCGGGCCTGTGGGGAGGGATTCCGAAGGTGATCAGGACCTTTTCATCCCGGGCGATTGTCGCCGCATGTTGGACGAGTGCCAGGAAATGGTCCTGGGGGCTGACCAGGTGGTCGGAGGCCATGACGGCGACCACCGCCTCGGGATCTTCCCGGGAGATCAGGAGGGAGGCGATGCCGATGGCCGGGAGGGTGTTGAGGGAGCGGGGTTCCACCACCAGCCGGCACCGGCGTCCTTCCCCGCCGTTCATGGCCTGAAGGATTCTGCGGGTTTCGGAGGCGTGGAGGGATCCCACGACGAGGGCGATGCGCTCTTCGGGGACGAGCGGGAGAATCCGGTCGATTGTCCGGGCCAGCATGGATTCGGCCCCCTCGAAGGAGAGAAACTGCTTGGGGAAGAGCTCCCGGCTCATGGGCCAGAAACGGGTGCCGGATCCTCCGGCCATGATGAGGCTGTAAAGCATGACTCCTCCATTTCGGGGGTTCTGAAAAAATCCTGGTCTGATTCCCTGACGAGCTATTATGATCCGGAGGGTCGCAAAATGACAAGCAGAGGGGCGCTGCAAGGGTTATGGTGAGGTTTGAAAAACCCTCCACCCCTTAGGGGGGGATATCGGAATAATCAGTGCGGATCGATTATGGGAACCTTTCGCCTTCGCGATTTTCTTACGATCATTTTGAGGGCGCAGGACGCAAAGAAGACGGGTTCGGACGGTGAGTCCAAAGGGAGAGGGATAGCCGGACTGGATGAAATCTCATTTTCAGAAGCCCAGGCGGCCAATTTTGGACCACCTTTGTGAAAGAGGCTATCCCTAAAACTCTTGAGCCAGAAAAAAATAAAGGAAAAGTGCCAGGACGGAGACTTGTCTTTTCGGTTTTAGAAACCCAGAGTCCTTTGAAGCCCTGTGATCCATCGGTTCATGAGGGTGGGCTTTTTTGCACGGGAACTTTTCTCGATCGCGGCGAGGAGAGTCCCGTCCATCGGGAAGAAATTCTGGACCAGTCCGTCCTTCTGAAGAAATACCACGGGGTTCTTTCTCAGGAGCCTGCCCATGTCGGACCTCCGTTCATTCAAGGGAGAAACGTTGCCGGAAAGACGGTCCTCTCCCGGAACCGTCCCTATCGCCCCGGTCCCTCCTTAAAGGTAAGTGTGCAGGATTCCCGGGGGGGATTCATCGGAGTTCTGAAACTTCTGACATAGATTTATATTTTGGTTTAATTTATATCACAAGAATCCTATTAGTCAATAATTATGTATAAGTCTTTGTGAATAAAACGATTTTGTTTTGATAGAAGGGAAGGGGAAAAAAATTGGCAGACGGGACCGGAAGATGAAAAAGGCTTCTATCGACCAGGCGTTGGCAGCCCTGTTCCGGCCTGGACCCTCAAGACGAGCCAGTGGAGAAGATTTCGGAAGGCCGCCGGAGAGGCGGCATCCGCGTGTAGGGTCTCATGCCATGTGAGCGGTTTTCCTCCATCGGGAGAGGCTGCGAGAAAAGAGGTCAGAGGACATCGGGGAAGAGGGGGATGGGGAGTGGGCGGGCATTCCTGCATTCCGCTCCAGAGAAAGGTCAGGGCTCCCGAGAAGCTCTTGATAGTGGGGAGGGAGGAAGATTCCCGGCAGGATCGAGACCACTCCCCGACCATTCCCTCCGGGAGAGGCCGCGACAGGGCATATCCCTGAGCGTAACGGAAGCCGGCAAAGAGGGCGACTTCGAGAAGAGCCTCGTCCTCAACCCCCTTGAGGACGACGGTACTCCCGAGTTCCTCTCCTGCCAGGCGAAGAGTGCGCAGGTGGGAGAGGGCTTCAAGGGGAGCCATCCGGAAGCGTCCGGTGATTTCCGGGCTGATTTTCACAAGATCCCAGGGAAGGGCGGTCAGAAGTTCGAGATCGCTGTGGGAAGCCCCCATGTCGTCCAGAGCAAACCGGATACCCTGGCGCCGGAAAGAGGAAACGGCGGAGGCCATCGCCCGGGGTTCGCCGATCCGGTCCCGGGAGATCTCGAGAATCAGGCGGTTGGTCGGAATCCCTGTCCTTTCGCACTCAGAGCCGATCCATCGTGCCAGATCCGGATGCAGGAGAAGATCGGGATTGATATTGAGGGAGAGGGTCGCCCGGATCTCCTCCTTGTCCAGGTGCGTCAGGGACTCGAGGGTTTGGGCAAGGCCGAGCCGGAAGAGCCGGGCCCCCTGGACCGAGTTCATCCGGGAGAGGAAAGCCCCGGCCGGAAGGAGCTGATCGGGCGCGATTCTGACTCTGGCCAGCCCTTCCAGTGAATGGAGCTTCCCCGTGAAAAGATTGGTCACGGGCTGAAGATGCATGACAAGATTCCCGGAGAGGAGGAGACCCATCCATTTCTCCTCGATCCGACCCCGGGAAGGATCGGGAGAAAGATGGCGGAGAAGGGGGGAGGACTCGAGCCGTTGTTTCAGGGCCAGGACAAACTGTTGTGCCCAATGGCTTCCGAACTGGTTGGGGAAGGCCCCGGCGATAAGGAGAAGTAAGCG
The DNA here is from genome assembly GCA_021827365.1 of Nitrospirota bacterium. Lineage (GTDB taxonomy): Bacteria > Nitrospirota > Leptospirillia > Leptospirillales > Leptospirillaceae > UBA4572. The sequence continues at coordinate 18,228 of JAKAWK010000010.1, read as the reverse complement.
GGCATGGCCCGATTCGTCAAAGAGGGGAATTTCCACCGTCGAGCGAACGCCGGATGCCAGAAATTCTTCACGGGGAAAAGCTCCCTCGGGGGAGAGGGCCTCGAGGGAGGAGCGGAACATGATCGATCCCCGGGAGCAATCAGGAAAGGGATCCATGGTCTCTTCGAGTGGACGGTGAAGAGCCTCCGGGTCCTTGCCGGCACTGGCTTCCACCAGAAATCGGCCTGATAGGGTGGCGGGCCGAAGGAAAAAAACTCCAATAATCCCCGGAAGCTTAGCCAGATGAAGGGCTTCTCTTTCAGCGGGGTTTCCGGAGAGGGAGATGTCAGGGGCCGAGAGTGCGGCGTCCATGTACATGCCGATGGTGGCGATTTCCGATTCGAGTTCCGCCTCCACATGATCCTCGATTCTCTGATCGGCCACAGAGAGAAGAAGGGAGCGCTCCCGTTCGGGGATGAGACCCCGGGCGATGTGCTCCGAGAGAAGCCGGCGGTAGAGGGCCATACTTCCGACAAGAGTCCGGTTGGATAGCCCCACAAGGCAGTGGATCCGGCCTGTCTGTCTGGCCCGGGACAGGACCTCCTCCCGGAGGCTCCCGGGAGACAGGAGAAATCGGAGATGATCCCGCTGACGGAGGACAAGCCCCTCACGGTCCGCCTGGTTCAGGGCGCCCAGTATGGAAAGGGCCTCCGGGGATTCCATAAGCCGGCTATAGAAGTTTTCCACAAACCGGACGATGGCCGAATCGATGGCTTGGGAATATTTTTCGAGGATGGCGGCCATCTCCTCTCCGTAGGGATCGAAAGGCCTTTCCTCGTCGGCTGAGGGGACAGATCCTGCAGTCTGCCACCAACGAGTCCGGCGGTGTTTTTTTCGCTTGATCGCGGAGAGGGCGAGGTCGGCTGCCCTGAGAAGGCTTTCCGGGTCCCGGCCATCTGCAGGAAAAAAGGAGAGTCCCAGGCTCATGCCCAAGTGGACAGCTTTTCCTGGGGCAACCTCGAAGGGAGCCTCGACGGCGCCGTGGATTCTTTCCAGGAGTGGGGAGAGACCGGGGCTTTCCGCTCCTCCCGGAAGATCCTCGATCACGATCACGAATTCGTCCCCTCCGAGGCGGGCCAGCAAATCATGGCTCCGGATGGCTCCCCCCAGCCGCTGGGCAAGGCTTTTAAGAAGCCGGTCTCCAGCCGCATGGCCAAAGGAATCGTTGACCGGCTTGAAGTCGTCCAGATCGAGCATCCCGACGCCAAAGGTCCCCCCATGGCGCTGTTCCCGGGAGACCAGCCGCTCCAGGTTCTCTTCCAGGACACTTCGGTTCGGAAGCCCCGTAAGGGGATCGTGGCGGGCCCTGTGGGCAAGCCGGGAGTTCTGGTCCTGAAGGTTGCACAGGTCGGTGATGTCGCTCTGGACGCCCACATAGTGGGTGAGCAATCCCCCGTCATTCTTGACAGGTGATATGGCAAGAAGATTCCAGAAGGGTGTTCCGTCCTTTTTATAGTTCAGGATCTGGCCCCGAAAGGGCCGCCCCTCCCCCAGGGCCTGGTGGATTTCAAGGATCGTCTCCGGGGAAGAGTCCGTCCCCTGGAGCAGGCGGCAGCTCTTTCCTTCCACTTCAGTCCGGGAGTAGCCCGTGATGGTGCTGAAGGCCTCGTTGACATAGAGGATGCGTCTTCGGGCATCGGTGATGACCACGCCCTCCTGGACGGAGACCATCGCCCGGGCCAGCAGCTCCTCTCCTTCCCGGGCGAGCCTCCGGGCGGTGACGTCGGTGACGGTCCATAGGGTGTCGTACTCCCCTTGGGGAAAGGCAATCCCTGACAGCTCAAGCCATCTGAGACTTCCGTCCTCCGGATTCCTGACCGGAACCTCCAGAAGGAGGGGGTCCCTTGATCCGGGAGGGACCGAAAGAGAAGCCTTCCGGAGGGAGAGGTCGTCTCCTGCAGAAAAGGAGAGGAGCCCCTTCCCTGGAAGAGAGATCCAGGGATGTCCCGAAAGGGTCCCCATCCGGGGATTGGCATAATGGATGAGCCCTTTTTGAGTGAGGAGGATCCCGATGGAGGAGGCCTCCAGAATGGCGGCGTTCAAGGCGCTTGCCCGTCTCTCCCCCGCCAGGAGGTCGAGGCGTTCAAGTCCCCTGGAGAGGCATCTCGAAAGTTCCAGGAGAATCTCCTGGAGGGGTCGCTCGAAGTCCTCCCCCGGGATCTGGGTGAGTGCAAGGACGGCAAAGACCTTCCCTTCCCTGAAGAGAGGAAGGGTCGCTTTTGCAGGCCGCACAAAATGGAAGGACTGGGAGTGACGGGGAGAATGATTTTCTTTTTCTGAAAAGGAGGAACGGAAAATGGCCTTGGCCTTCCTGAAGCTGGATTCCGCCTGGGACATACCCGAAAGGTCGTCCGGGTCGCCTGAAATCCTGAGTTTCTCTAGGCATTCCGTTTGTCCGGCCGAAGCCAGAACCTGGAAACGGTCCCCGGGGCCGGGCCGGCCAATCCAGGCCAGGGTCAGAGGTGCGCAAGTTATGGCCAGACTGCAGACCTCCTGAAGAAGGGAGCCTTCGTTGGTGTGGCGGACCTTGGCCTCCCCTACCCTCGACAGAAGGGTATTGAAGTCGGAAAGTCGCCGGATCGTCTTATCCGCTCCGTTTTTTGCGGAAAGATCCCTGACTGAATGGATCAGGAGAGAGGCTCCTGCCGAGTCGAATCGGCAAGCGTAGACCTCGACGGGAAAGACGGTTCCGTCCTTGCGCCGGTAGTGCGTTTCAAAAATCCGGCCATCTCCCGGGGGGAGATCCCGGAGGAGGGAAAGGTGGCCTTCGAGCTCGGGCCCGGTCCACTCGGCATTCCAGAAGGACAAGTGTCTCCCGGCTATCTCCCGGTTTTCGTATCCGAGGATCCGGGCAAAGGAGCCGCTTGTGTGGATTGCATGTCCTGCGGGATCCAGGATGCAGATTCCGGAAGTTTCGGTCTTCCGGAGGAGTCCATCTCCTGTGAGGCTTTTATCGGTCAGCGCTTCCGGAGTTTTTGGCTGACTCGGCTCCCCCTGGCAGGAGTGTCTCCTCATCCTTCTTTTCCTCTCCGGGGGCGTCTGGCCGGGGGATGGCAACGATCGAGGGCCCTGAGCGGCAAGGGGGGAAAGAGGAAGGGGAGAAGATGGCGGGCCAGGATTTCTGTTGACCAGCCGCGAAGAATTTTGGAAAGGGGGTCATGACGAGAGCCCTTCCCGGATTTTTCCGAAAGGGCGGCGGGATCCTGGCATTCTGCAGGAGAGCTCTTCGCGAGATGCGGGAGAGTTTCCATGGCGCACTCCTTTTTATTCCGTTCTTTTTTGGAGGACGGGATCGGTCAATTGATCCCGGTCTGATCCCGAGCCCTTTAGGCCAGCGTTCTTGAACAAGGGATACCATGATAATAATATAAAACATAACATGAGATTATTGTTAGTCAAGGTTTGACGGATTTCTTTTCTGACATCCATGACCGAAGGATCTTTTGGCAAGATCATTTCCTGAAGGTCATCGCCCTGAGGCCAAACGGAGGAGGCGATCCCCCAGTCTGGGAGGAAGGAAGGCCAGGGTCCGGACGAGGAGGACCAGCGGGAGGGGAAACTCGATTCTGGCCCGGCCTTTTCCGAGTCCGGAGCGGATTGTCCGGGCGGCCTCCGGGGCGGTGAGAAGAAAGGGCATGGGATAGGGATTTTTTCGGGTCATTTCGGTGACAACAAAGCCGGGATTGATGAGGGTGACGGTCACACCAAAAGTCTCCGCCTCGTAACGGAGGGCGTCGGTCCAGGCGGCCACGGCGGCCTTCGAGGCGCAATAGGCTCCGGCCTTCGGAAGTCCCCGGTAACCGGCCAGGCTTCCCACCACGGCGATCTGCCCTTCTCCCTTCGTTTTCATGGATGGAAGGAAGGGGAGAACGGTATTGAGGACGCCCAGGACATTGGTATCGAAGACCAGTCTCATCGTGTCGGAATCGTTCCCCTCCTCTTCGCCCCGGACTCCCGCATTGGCGATGATCAGGGAGGGTGTCCCTGAGCTTTCGAGAATGCCGGTGGCCAGTTCCTTCATCTGAGTCTGGTCCCGGACGTCGGCTTCATGGAGGACGGGATTCGCGCCCCGGTCGGCAAGGAGGGGGGCGAGGCTCCGAAGCCGGTCGGAGCGGCGTGCCACGAGATGGAGAGTCACTCCGGGCTCTGCATAAATCCGGGCCAGGGCCCACCCCAGGCCGGAGGAAGCCCCTGTGATCAGCAGGACGGACATCACACCTCCCGGATCGAAGAGAAGGGGGAGCCCCGCGATGGAAAAAAGCGGGACGTTCGGGTACTCTGATAGATATTATCATGCCTTCCCCGTCTCTCTCCCACTGGGGAGAGAAGAATGGGGAGATCACCTCATTTTGGGAAATCACGGATGGCGAAACGCTCAGGAAAGTCCGGACAGGGTCTGGAGAAGATGCTGGAAGAGCTTCGGGAAATCCGGCCGGAGACGGAAGAGATCGGGAGGGACCGGGCTGGATTTGTGGCAGTGGTCGGCCTTCCCAATGCGGGAAAGTCCACGCTGGTCAATGCCCTGGTGGGAGAAAAGGTCTCGGCTGTCAGCCCCACACCCCAGACCACCCGGACCCTGATCCGGGGAATCCTGACAGAACCTCGCGGGCAGATGGTCTTTCTCGACACGCCGGGCTTTCATACCGCCGGCCCCCTTCTGAACCAGCGGATGGGCGGAAGCCTCCGGGAGGCTGTCGAGGAATCCCATGTTATCCTGTGGGTCGCCGACATGTCCTCGAGGAAGAAGGATCGGGAATGGGAGAGATTCCTCGAATTCATGACCTCCCAACGGGCCAGCAAGCCCCTCGTGGTTGCATTAACGAAGATGGACCGCCTCGGTCCGTCGAACATGATCCCTGTTCTCATTGAATTCGAGAGGGAGATGTCCCGCCATGGAATCGAAGGCGAGATCGTTCCCCTTTCGGGTCTCCGGGAGACCAACCTCGATCGCCTGAAGGACCTCCTCTTCCGGCACCTTCCCGAAGGAGCCCCGATCTTCGATCCGGAATGGTACACAAGCCAGACGATGCGTGAGATGGTCCGGGAAATTGTCCAGGAAAAAATTTTCTCCCTCCTTTACCAGGAGGTTCCCCACCAGTGTGCGGTCCTTGTCGAGGAGTTTCATGAGCCGGAGGGTCCGGAGAAGACCACCCGGATCGAAGGGTCGATTCTGGTGGAGCGGGAGTCCCAGAAGGGGATTGTGGTCGGAGCCCGGGGAGAGACGATTCGGACCATCAGTGAACGGGCCCGCAAGGAGATAGAGGCTCTGACCGGAACCCCTGTCTTTCTCCGCATGACCGTCCGGGTGGTCCCCGACTGGCGGGACCGTCCTTCCGTCCTCAGGGATCTGGGGTATCTTCCGGAGTGAGGCCCCCCCGGCCTGACCGGGACGGGAGGGAGAATGGCTGAGGAACTGGCGCTCATACTCCGCTCCGCCCGCTACCAGGATGCCGCCAAGGTCATCACCTTCCTCTCACGGGAAGGAGGTCTCCGGACCGGCTTTGCCCGGGGAGCCACGGCCCGGGACAACCGCTTCGGGGCTTCCCTCGAACCCCTCACCCTTTGCCGGATCTCGGGAAGGGGAAGCGCCACCAGCTCTCTCTACCGGATCCACCACGCCGACATCGTCGAGTCCTTTCGGACAATCCATGCCGACTTCAATCTCCTTTCATGGGCCGGCCTGGTCGTCCGGTTCCTCCTGGGGTGCCTTCCTCCGGACCATCCCGAACCCCTTCTCTTTTCTCTGACACAGGCCACCTTTTCTGATCTCGGGTCACGGAAGGAAGCCCCCTTTTTTCTCTGGCTCAGCTTTGCCAGGGAGGCCCTTGCCCTTCTGGGCTACCGGCCCGCCCCACCTGTGTGCAGCCTGTGCCGGGAAAGGGTTCAGGAAGGGAGGGTTTTCTTTTTCCCGGGAGAGGGGACGCTCCTGTGCAAAAACTGCCGCCGAAAGGACCGGAAGGGGGGAGTCGAGGTGTCGGGAGAGCTCTTGGGATGGCTTTCCGGAACGGCTGCTGTCTCGGAGTTGCCGGATCGCTTCCACAATGAGGCCATGGTCTTTCTGGACACCTTGATCGGAGAAATCAATCCGAGGTGGATTCCGGCGGCGTCCGTTTCGTTTTTGCCCGAAGTCCGGGATTAGGGGTCAGAAGACGAAGAAGTGGACACCCACGGAGGTGCTGATCATGAGAAGCGGTCCCCCGGTAAAGCCGGGACCGGGATAGGAGGGAAAGGCCAAGGGGACAGCTGCCACCCGCTCCTCGATAAACCATTGTTTGAAGCTCCAGCCTGCGCCGACCTCTCCGAAGGGTTCGGGGGTGATATGACCTCCCCCGTAGGAGTATTCGAACGCGGCTCCCACGTCGGCGATTGCGTAAATCCAGTTCTTATCCTTTGTCCGGTAGAGAACATGGTAAAGGCCGAAGGAGAGGGGGGTAATGGAGGAGAGTCCCGAGGAGTTGGTCGAGAAGGTGACCGGGTTTTCGGGAATCGTCTGGGAGGTCTGGAAGATGTTGGTCATCAGGGTTGCCGTGATATCCCAGTCGGGGAGATACTCCCAGGTCATCCTGACGCCGCCACCCCAGGCAATGGGGGCATTGTTCTGGAGAGGAGAAAGAGGGACGTAGTCGAAGGTTCCCATCAGCTGGACATCGAAGGCGCGGGCCGGGGAAGGGAGGAGAAGGGCTAGGAATGCGAGCATCAAAAGAGCGACCGGAAGGACAGGATGTCCGGCCTTCGTTTGGAAGGGAGCCCGTGACACGCCGGAAATCTTCAACGGAGCCTTTCTGCCGTGGCGGAGGGGGAAGAAAGGCTGTTCCGGGTGAAGCCCAGAAGGAAGAAGGAGGAGGCAAGGAGTGTTAGCCCTGCAAAGAGTCCCAGCGGGAAGACCGGCGACACGGGGATGGCGGAGACAACGGTGCGGTTCACCGAAAGGAGATTGGCTTCCCCCTTCCAGAGAGAGAGACGGTATCGGCCGTCATCGGGGGGAAGGATGAAGGCCTTGCGGGGAGAGGCGGTGTCCACCGCTCCCTCAAAAAGTGTCAGGTCCTGTCCGAAGCGGAGCCAGCTGTCGAGACGGTGACGAAGAACCAGGTAACCTCCGGACCCCGGGCTCTTTCCGGTCGGAAGGGGCAGCACCATCCGGGGGGCATCGCCCCGGCCCTCCGATTCGAGGAAGCCGGTTTTTGGGCTCTCGATGGCCGGGCCCCGTGAAGAATAGACCGTGGCCAGAAGAATCAGAAGGACTCCCGCCGAGGAAAGGCCCAGAAAGAGAGTCTTCCGGAGAGAAAAAAACCGGGAGAGGCCGGAAAGGGGGGGCAGGGAGGATACCGCCATCCGTCCCGAAAGAAAGCCGGCCAGGGCAAGAAGGAAGAGCAGGATGAGGTCGTTTCGGTAGAGTCCAAGGGGCGCGGCAATCCGGAGTGAGAAGCTCCGGACGGGATTTCCGGTTCGGGCGTCTTCGAAGGTCAGCATATAGACCCCGGGATCCCAGAGGGCAAGTCTGAGGGAGTGGGGGGGCTCACCTGTGCGGGCGGGAGGATCGAGCACCGGCATCTGGAAGACTGTCCGTCCGGCATGCCAGTAGCTCACCGAAAGGGGGGCGTTGCCGGTCTTCACCACCCGAAGGAGAAGGGGCCGGGGCTCTCCGGAGCGATTTTTGGGGAGTCGGACGGCAAATGAGACCTGGGCCCGGGGAAGAACAGGGGAGACCTGGGTTCCGGGTGTCCAGGTATTCCGGTAGGTGTTCACCAGGATTCCGGCCGCGGCAATGATCAGGGCCCCTGTTAAAAGGGGCAGGAGAAGGCGAAGGGCCGATTTTATCACGTCAGGGCTCCGGCAGTGATCAGGGAGGAATCGAGGGGGTATTTCCTGGGCCTCTTTCCCGAAGTCATCCCCGTATTTTGGGGGATAAGGGGCTAAAAGTCAAAGGAAACTCCCAGCGCGACATACTGGTCCTTTGTGAAGAGGAGATCTCCAAGATAGGAGTATCCGTTGTACATGTCGATCATGGGACGGATGTTGAAATAGGAGCCGGGTTTGTGGAAGAGAAGCCCAAGCTGGAAATCCTCGATAGGAGTGTATCCGTTGATGCCGCGGGATTCGAGGTAGAGGGATGTGTATCCGCGCCCGAGATGGTCGAGGAAGCCGAAAGTGGGAGTGAAGGCTTCGATCCCTCCCTGGAGGATCAGGGAGTCCTGAGCTGTGGAATAGTAGTAGAGTCCGATGACCCTGTAGGAAACCCCCCCGTAGAGGCGGATATAGGGGTTGACATCCCAGGAGGAGACCTCCTGGAGGATCTCCTGACCAAAATCCGAGGTCTTGTTCAGATTTTCCATCACCGTGTAGTTGTACCCGGTGTGGGAGCTTTCGTGGTAGAAGAAGAGGCGCTGGGAGAAGCGGCCGATCCGGGCGGTGACGGGGACCCCCACGATAAAGTCGGAGTCGATCAGGTAGGTGTTGGCCCCGAAGATTCCGAAACGAGAAAAGGCCCCTCCCATCACCCCGATCTGAAGGGCCTTGTCCACTCCTTCCGTAGTCGATTCCCAGCGGGCGATCCCGACATTCGCGGCCAGGTTTCCGTTGAACTGAAAATAGGAGGGGTGGTTCGAGGCGGCAAAGAACTCGATCGTCGAGAGGGGCTCCCGGGGGTCGGCCAGAAGCGGGGTGAAGACATCCTGGGAGGGGAAGAGGATCAGCCGGGAGTCCCCCTGCTGGAGGGAAATCACCCCGACGGTTCCGGCGGCAGGGTTGTCCTGGTCGAGTGTGACGGCAGCCGACGGGGGCGGGGCGGCGTGAAGGGAAACCGGAAGAGAGAGGGTCAGAAGGAGCGAAAAAAGAAGTCCCACAAAAAAACGCGAGGGAGGATGGCTCCGGAAAAGGGTGCCAGGGAACTGACTATGCATCTGGTTCAGGGCCTTTAGTTGGGTTTGGAAATTCCGGGGCAGGGCGGCATTGCGCCCAAGGACCTGCCTCTGGTCTAATTCATGATTCCTGACGCGTGGGATTCTCCGGCATTTAGGGGAGAGGGCCCGTCAGGTTCTTAGTTTAAATCGAAACTTTTGTGGAGGCAAGTCCCCCGGGGGACGGTCTCGGGGAGGGAGTGGATGTCGGAGTTGAAGGACCGGGGAGAGGTTCTCCTGAAAAAGAACGAAGAGAGGCGTGTCCTGGCCGGACACCGGTGGATCTTTTCGAATGAAATCCAGAGATTCCCCGACAAGGCGACACTCCCTCTTCTGGTGGACGTCCGTTCCTCGTCCGGGAGATTTTTGGGAACGGGGCTCTACAACCCCCATTCCCTGATCTCGGTCCGTCTTCTCGAAGGGCGGGTTTCTTCCCTCCGGGACTACCTTGAGGAGATGATCGGACGCTCCCTCAAAATGCGCGACGAACTCGGAAGGATCGAGGACGAGGGCCTCCGCCTTGTTCATTCCGAGGCGGACGCCCTTCCGGGGCTCGTGGTTGACCGCTTCGGGGAGTATCTCTCCGTCCAGATCACCACCCGGGCCCTGGAAGAACATTCGCGAGATATTCTTGAGATCCTGTCGTCGCGACTTCGTCCGAAAGGAATCCGGATCGACCGGAGCCTGCGGGCGCGGGAGGCAGAAGGCCTTTCGGTGGAAGAGGACCTCTTCGAAGGCCTGGTGCCCCCTGAAGTCTCTGTCCGGATCGGGGGGACAGGGATTCGATTTTCCCTCCGGGAGGGTCAGAAGACCGGACTCTTTCTCGACCAGAAGGACAATGTCCGGGCCCTGGCCCCCCTTCTGGCAAGAGAGCGGGTCCTGGATGCCTACTGCTATGTGGGGGGATGGTCGGCGGCGATCGCAGCCCTAAAAACGGGCTCCCGGATCACCGGAGTGGATGCATCCGAGCGGGCCATCGCCTTCTACCAGACCAATGTTCCCCAAGGCCGGGGGATCTGTTCGGACTTCCTTTCCTGGGGGAGAAGGGCCCGGGAGGCGGGGGAGAGCTTCGATGCGGTCATTCTCGATCCCCCAGCCTTTATCAAGAGCCGGAGGCTGATCAAGGAAGGCATCGAGGGCTATCATGCCGCCTTTCGTCTGGGACTCTCCCTTTTGGCCTCCCGGGGAGTCTTCGTGGCCTGTTCCTGTTCGGCCCTTCTTTCCTGGGAGGATTTTTCCGGGATCCTCCGCGCTGTCTTTCAAAAGGAAGGACGCCGGGCCCGGATGGTCTACCAGGGTCGGGCCGCCTGGGACCATCCCCGCCTTCTGGCCATGCCGGAGCTGGATTATCTCAAGTGCGCCGCCTTTTGGGTCGAGGATGGACGATGAGGTCCGATTCCGTGGCTTTTTGATCCTGACCGAAAGGGCTCTGCCGTGAAGGTGGCCCGATGATAAATGTTTTAATGGTCGGGCAAGGGCTGATTCCCAGGATTTTCGATCCGGATGATCTCGAGATGATTGCTCTCCCCGGGTGTTCCCGGCCCGGGGCCTCGCGTCAGGATGATCAGCCCCCTTTCCGCACCCCTTTCCGCGAGTATCGACCGGGCGGTTTGCTCCCAGGAGACTCCCTCCCCCTCCACCTTCACTGGCCAGACTCCCCGTGTCAGACAAAGTTTCTGGCACACACGTTCCTTTGGGCAAAGGGCCAGGATCCAGGGCGAAAGCCGGAACCGGGCAATTCGCGAGGCGGTTTCCCCCGACTCTGTGGGGGTGACCACGAAGAGAGGTGACAGAGCCTGGACCGCTGTCCGGACGCCATAAGCCAGGACCTCTTCCACCGGAAAGGAGGCGCGAGGGGGATCGGACGGAACAGGTTCCCTGACCGTAGCCGATGATTCGGTGACCCTTGCAATCCGGGACAGCATCGCCACTGCCGCCACCGGGTCATCGCCCATGGCCGATTCCTCCGAAAGCATGAGGGCGTCGGTTCCGTCAATGATGGCGTTTGAGACATCGGTGACCTCGGCCCGGGTTGGGGTGGGGTTGTGGATCATCGACTCCATCATCTGGGTCGCTGTGATGACCGGTTTCCCCGCCGCCACGGCCTTGTGGATGAGTTCTTTCTGGAAGAGGGCGATCCGCTCGAGCGGAACCTCCACCCCGAGATCTCCCCGGGCGACCATGATTCCGTCGGCAGAGTGAAGAATCTCATCGATGTTTTTGAGCGCCTGCCTTCTCTCGATCTTGGCGACAAGAAAGGGGTCATGGCCCAGTCTTCGCGATTCTCGTCGCACGGCATCGACATCTTCGGCCAAGGAGACGAAAGAGACGCTCACCGCCTCCACCCCGGCCTCCAGAGCAAAGGCGAGAAGGGAGCGGTCCTTTTCGGTAAAGGCTTCCCCGCTTGCCGTGAGACCGGGAAGGTTGACGCCCTTTCTGGAGAGAAGAATCCCTCCGGTCACGACACGGCAAAGAAGGGAGTCGCCCGACCTCTCTTCGACCTTAAGCGAGAGGGATCCGTCGCTTAGGGTAATCCGGTCACCCTGTCGAAGGGGCCGGACAAGAGGGGGAAGATCGAGAGGGACGACCGCGAGGCTTTCTTTATCGAGTGGAGTTCCTGAGGAAGCAATGAGGATGCGTTCCCCCCGCCGAAGGGTCAGGGGAGCGGGCAGGGATCCGATCCGGATTTTGGGACCGGGAAGATCGGCGAGGATGAGGATCCGTCGCCCTGTCGCCCGGGCCGCCTCACGGATACGTCCGATGCGCTCCCGGTGTTCATCGGGGGATCCGTGAGCCAGGTTCAGTCGGGCGACGTTCATGCCCTTTCGGATCATCTCTTTCAGGATGGGAAGGGAGTCAGAGGCCGGCCCGATGGTACAGACGATCTTGGTATGGTGTCCGGGAAGATTCTTCATGAAGGTCTCCGGAAGAAGGAGCATGAGGGGCCGGCCTTCCGGCCTGGCCCCCGTTTGGGTCTTTCGAAGAGAGACTTGAATGAATGTGCTGGGATTTCAGGTGTGACCTTCTCCCGTGTGCATGGTTTCGCAGGGCGGGTGGAGGGCCCGGTGGCGTCTCAGGGCCTCGCCCGTGGCGGCAACCAGCGGATGGATGGAGGAGGTCAGCCGGGGCTGGCTTCCGAATTGCATCGAGGCTAGGTCAAGGGCGGTGGCATGCATCTGGACGGCCAGCCCGATCGTATTCAGAAGCTCTCCGGTGGTCGGGCCTCCCAGAATCTGCCCCCCCAGGATCTGTGTGGAGTCTTCCGCGAGAATTACCCGGCAATAGGTTTCCGTGGTGCCCGGAAGGGTGGAGGGATGGTGGTCCGGCAGGCGGGCTTCCCCCACGATAAACGGAAAGCCCTCGTGGCGGGCCTGCTCCTCGGTCATCCCGACCACTCCGAAGGCCAAGCCGTCGATCTGGCTGGCATAGACGCTGACGGACCCGGCATTGTAGCGGGGTTGCCGGAGGGCGTAAAGGTTCATCCCCGCAATACGGCCTTCCGCTGCAGCCTGGGAGGCAAACATGGCATGGATGGCCTTGCGGGTGAAAAAGTCCTGCTTGTGGGCGCAGTCTCCCACAGCAAAGATGGCGGAATCCTCCCGCGAGCGCTGGAAGGCATCCACCCAGATCCCACCCGAGCGGCTCAGGGTCAGCCCCATGTCCTTGGCCAGCGTCACGTTCGGCCGGACCCCGATCGACACCAGAACCGCATCCACCGGAAGCTCCTCCTGTCCGGTGATACGGACTTTCGCCACCTTTTTTCCCCCTTCTTTGGGAAGGAGGGCCTCGACGGTGGCCCCGATATGAAGCTGGACTCCATTGGTCTTCAGCTGTTTTTCCACCGCAATGCAAAGGTCGAGGTCGAGGTTTGCCTGCATCAGATGGGGGAGCATTTCGATCAGATGAACCTCGATGCCCCTCTTGCGGATCTCGTCGGCAAACTCGACTCCCACAAATCCTCCGCCGATGATGGCCACGCGCTTGATGCCGGAGGTCATGGTCCGGAAGAGCCTCTCCTGGAAGTCGTAGTCTTTCTGAAGGATGAAGACCCCTTCGAGGTCGACTCCCGGAATCGGGGGGACGACATTTTCTCCGCCCGTCCCGAGGACGAGCCGCTCCCAGTGAATCACATCTTTGTCTTCAAGAAGGGCGGTCCGGGCGGAGCGGTCGATGGAGAGGACCCTTCCCACACGAAGCTCTCCGCCTGAGGCCAGAAAGGGAGAAAGACCCAGGACATCCTCCTTGGTTCCACCCAGGGTTCCGAAAATATATGGGATCCCGCAGGGAATGACGGATTCGGATTCCGGCCGGACCATCAGGATCTTCTTTTTTGGCCAGAACTGGCTGGCCGTGAGTCCGGCCATCATGCCCCCCGGTCCTCCTCCGACAATCAGGATGTCAGTGGTTAATTCCGCCATGATCTGCTCCTTTCAAAAGGATTTGTTTTCAAAAAAATTCAGAGTCTGAAACGAACCCTTTTTTCAATGTATCAGAAAATGGCGGGGGGGACAGGGAGACGGCCCCCTTCAATTTGTCCGGTCCTGGCCCTGGTAGAGAGCTTTTTACAAAACCAGATTCCCTCTCCTGCTCACTTTCCCTCCCGCGGACTCGGACCGTTAAGTCCCGATAGTGACCCTGGGTTGGCCCCCGGCGACAAATTTCCGGAGCAAGGGCTGGAGCGGCCCGGGGGCCAGCATTGACCTTTCAGTCCAGGATCGCCTATCATAGTGGTTCTGCTATTTTTCATGCCAGGTTTGTTCATGATTTTTCTGAACCGGTCCCGGCATCCAGGATACAAGTTCAACACAAGGCGGATAAACGAATGACGGCGTCACTTTTGCACACCAGGAACATAGCGATCATTGCCCACGTCGACCACGGGAAGACGACGCTTGTGGACAAGATGCTCCAGCAGGGTCATGTCTTTCGGGAGAACGAGGTGGTCGAGGAGCGGGTCATGGATTCCAATGCCCTGGAAAAGGAGCGGGGAATCACAATCCTGGCCAAGAACACCTGTATCTTCTACCAGGACTACCGGATCAATATCGTGGACACTCCGGGACATGCCGACTTCTCGGGAGAGGTGGAACGGACCCTGACCCTTGTGGATGGCGTTCTTCTGGTGGTCGATGCCTTCGACGGGCCCATGCCACAGACCCGGTTCGTCCTGAACAAGGCTCTCCGCATGGGCCTTCGGCCCGTCGTCGTGATCAACAAGATCGACCGGCCAGGGGCCCGTCCCATCGATGTCCAGAATGAGGTCTTCAGCCTCTTCATCGAACTTGGAGCCACCGATGCCCAGATGGACTACCCTGTCGTCTTCGCCTCGGCGAAGAAGGGGATTGCCTCCCTCGATCCTTTGAAGGAAGGCACCGACCTTATTCCGCTCTTCGATACCATCATCAACCATGTGCCGCCTCCGGACGTGGACGAGACCGGTCCCTTCCTCATGCAGGTGACCAGCTTCGAGTATGATTCCTATCTGGGACAGATCGCCCTTGGCAAGATCGTTCGCGGCAATGTCTCCGCGGGAGAGACGATCGCCCGGGTCGTTGACGGGGCGCTTGTGGAGAAGAACAAGGTCAAGAAAATCCTTTCCTTTGAGGGACTCAAGCGGGTCGAGGTTCCTTCCGCCAAGGCGGGGGACATCATCCTGATCGCCGTCTTCGAGGATCTCCGGATCGGGGACATCCTCTCCGACGTGACTGAACTTGGATCCCTGCCGCCTATCGAAATCGGCGAGCCGACCATTTCGCTCGAATTCATCGTGAACAACTCCCCTTTCTGCGGCCAGGAGGGCAAGTTCGTCACCAGCCGAAACCTCCGGGATCGCCTTATGAAGGAGATCCGGACGAACGTCGCCCTGCGTGTGGAGGAAACTGACAGTCCCGACGCATTCAAGGTCTCGGGGAGGGGGGAGCTTCACATCGGTATTCTGATCGAGACGATGCGGCGAGAAGGCTATGAGTTCCAGGTCTCCCGTCCTCATGTGCTCTACAAGGGCGAGGGGGCAAATCGCCAGGAACCCTACGAGTACCTTGTCGTGGATGTCCAGGAAGATTATGTCGGTGCGGTGATCGAGAAGCTCGGACCCCGGAAGGGTGAAATGCTCAACATGGCCCCCCAGAAGGACGGCCATGTCCGCCTTGAATACCTCATTCCCGCCCGGGGGCTTCTGGGGTACAGGAGCGAATTTCTCTCCGATACCAAGGGAACAGGCCTTCTGAACCACACATTCCACGGTTACGGACCCTACAAGGGAGACATTCCCGGCAGGATCAATGGTGCCCTCGTCTCAATGGAAACCGGAGAAACGGTGGCCTATGCCCTCGAAAGCGTCCAGGACCGGGGAGTCCTCTTCGTCTCGCCGGGGACCAAGGTCTATGAGGGCATGATTATAGGGGCCCACTCCCGCCCGACCGATCTGGCCGTCAATCCCTGCAAGAAGAAGCATCTTACCAATATTCGCTCCTCGACCGCAGAAGACGCCATCACCCTCGTTCCCCCCAAGATCCTGAGCCTCGAGCAGGCCCTGGAGTTCCTGGAGGACGACGAGATCATGGAGGTCACCCCCGAGAGCCTCCGCATCAGGAAACGGATCCTCAATGAGCAGGAACGAAGGAGGGCCTCGAAAAAATGAAACCGCGCGGTTTTTTCAGGATGACGGTCTGGGTTCTGGCCGTCCTGTTCACGGGACTTGCAACCACCATTTTGGATAAGGGACTGCCAATGACAGCAAATGCCGAATCTGCCACCCGGGCCCCTCTGCCTCCGGGGGAATATGCCGAAATCGAAACCTCGATGGGAACCATTGTCTGCCAGCTCTTTCCGAGTTCGGCCCCCGAGACGGTCGCCAATTTCGTGGGACTGGCCGAGGGGACCAAGCCTTTTATCGATCCCCGAACCGGAACCCAGGTGAAACGCCCCTTCTTTGACGGGCTTGTCTTCCACCGGGTGATCAAGAACTTCATGATACAGGGCGGTGATCCCCTGGGAAATGGAACAGGCGGGCCTGGCTACCAGTTCAAGAACGAGGTCGATCCTGCACTGCATTTCGATCATAAGGGCGTCCTGGCCATGGCGAACGCCGGCCCTGACACCAACGGGAGCCAGTTCTTCATCACCGTCGCCCCGACCACCTGGCTCGATGGAAACTACTCGATCTTCGGACAGGTCGTTGCGGGACAGGATGTCGCTGACAAGATCTCCGAAGTTCCCTCCGACCGGCGTGACCGGCCGGTCAATCCGGTGACCATTCTCCATGTCAAAATCCTTCGCGTTGCTCCTTGAGAACATTTGGGAGATGACAACAAACGGCCGGAGGGAGGAATGACCGCGTCCTCCTCTCCGGCCCTCACCGCTCTCTTTATGGGAACCGGGTCATCCGTAGGTGTTCCCATGATCGGCTGTTCCTGCCCTGTCTGCCAGTCTCCCGACCTCCGGAACCGGCGAACCCGTTCGTCAATCCTTGTCTCGTCAGGCGGAAAGAACATCCTGGTGGACACTGCCCCCGATCTTCGCTTCCAGGCCCTTCGGGAAGGCCTCTCCCGGATCGATGCCGTTATTTACACCCATGCCCATGCCGACCACGTCCTGGGGCTGGACGAGCTCCGGACCTTCAATTTCATCATGCAGGAAGAGATTCCCATCTATGCTCCTCCCCGGGTCCTTGAGCGGATACGGGCAATGTTTGCCTATGCCTTTTCCGACGTGAACCGGGAGGGGGTCACCAGGCCCAAGCTTGTGCCCAGGGAACTTCCGGGTCCCATGGAAATCCATGGAGTCTTCGTGACGCCCTTTCTTGTCGAGCATGGTCCGGTGATGAACACTGCCCTCCGGATCGGGGATCTGGTCTATCTGACCGACTGCAACGCGGTTCCTCCCGAGGGGAAGAGGGTGATGAAGGGCGCGTCCACGATGATCGTGGGGGCAGTCCGCTATGAGCCCCACGAGTCCCACTTCGGGCTGGCCCAGGCGGTGGCCGAGATCTCCGAAGTCGGTCCGCGTCAGGGGTACATCACGCACCTGTCCCACCGCATGGACCACGCCACGCTCGAGGAAGAACTCCCTCCCGGAATTCATCCCGCCTATGACGGGCTCAGGATTGTTGTCTAGCTCTTAGAGGGGCAAAAGGAACAGGAATGGGGCGAGAGAGGGGAGTCGGGCAACCTTAGCCATATCCCGTGTAATTCAGGGAGAGGGGAAGGGCGTTGACTCCTTTCCCCTTCCGTCAGGGGTGAGTCTTCTTCTCAAGCTCGGCCAGGATTCGCTCCGTGAGAGGCACAACCTCGCCCACATCCTTGCCGTAACCGTCCGCACCGATTTCTGTCGCAAACTTCGGCGTCACCACAGCTCCCCCCACCATGATCCTGTAGGGAAGATTGCGCTCCCGGACCGTGTCGAGGGCAATCTTCATCTGGATCATCGTCGTCGTCATCAGGGCGGAGAGGGCAATGATCTGAGCCTTCTCCTTCTCCGCTGCCTCGAGGATCGTCTCGAGGGGGACATTCCTCCCGAGGTCGATCACACGGTAGCCAAAGTTTCTCAGCATGAGAATGCAGATATTTTTCCCGATGTCGTGGATGTCTCCCTTGACGGTCGCGAAGACGATCGTTCCCTTGGGCTCCGTTGGCCCCTTGGCTTCAAGATAGGGCTGGAGGATTTCCACCCCCTTCTTCATGGTATCGGCCCCGGCGATCAGGTGGGGGATGAATTTGAGTCGTTGCCCGAAGAGGTCGCCAAGTTTTCTGATTGCCGGCGTCATGAGGTCGACAAAAATCGAGAATGGAGGCGTTCCCTCGGCCAGGGCCTGATTAACGAGGGGACCAATAGCCTCGCGTTCCCCCTCGATAATCGCACGTTCGATCTTTTCAGGTATGGAAAGCGGATGGTCCGGGGTGGATCCGGTTGCGGGAGATCCTGGCTGGGGTCCCGCCGTAGAGGGAATGAGCGGGGTCCAGGAGGCAGCCTTTTCCATGAAAACCCGGCATTCGGGGTCACGGCCGGAGAAGAGGCTTGCCGCGGCCACGGTCTGGTGAAGGAGGGGATCGTAAGGGTCACAGATCGCCCCGTCGAGGCCCGATCCGATGGCCATGGCGAGAAAGGTGTCGTGGACAGTCTTTCGTACGGGAAGTCCGAAGGAGACGTTGGAGAGGCCGACGATCGTCCGGGCGTTCCACTCCGTCTTCAGGATGCGGATCGTCTCGAGTGTCTGCCGGGAAGCCTCCTGGACGGCGGAGACCGTGAGGGCCAGGGTGTCGAAGACAATGTCCTCGGGCCTAAGACCGTAACG
>JAKAWK010000009.1 GCA_021827365.1 Nitrospirota bacterium | reverse complement strand
TAAAGCGCCTCGTAGCCGTCCACCATGACTTCGGTCGAATAAAGCTGGGCCGCTCTCGCGCGGCAGGCCCGCCGGTCGATCGTTCCGACCTTGTGGGCCAGGACCTCGGCCATTTCCTCTTCGCTGTCCACCAGATATCCGGTCACGCCCTCCTCCACAAGCTCGGTTGCGGCGCCCCGCTTGAAGGCCACGACAGGGGTCCCGCACAACATCGCCTCGATCATGACCAGTCCGAAGGGCTCTTCCCACCGGATAGGAACGAGGAGAGCCCGGGCTCCCTGAAGAAGAGCCACCTTCTGGAGATGGTCGACCTGCCCCAGCCAGTGGACGAGGGGATTTTGGAGGAGAGAGCGGAGGGTCTCGTTGTAGAAGGCGGTATCGCACGGATGGACCGCGCCTCCGATATGGAGGGGGATCCCGGCCTTGAGAGCCGCCCTGCAGGCGCTGTCCGGTCCCTTTTCAGGGGCCAGCCGTCCCAGGAAGGCGGCATGGGAGCCCGGGCCGAATGACGGCGGATAGGCCGCCGGATCAAGACCGTGGTGGATCACCGAAAAGCGGGAAAGGGGGACCTCCTGCTCCTTCTGGGAGTGGCTGATCGCCACATAGTGGTTTTCCGGATAGTGGCGGTAGATTTCCGAGAACTCCGGGGTCCGGGAATGATGGAGCGTCACAACGGCGGGAACGTTGGTGATGGAGGCATAGGGCACTGCCACAGGCGACTGCCAGTGAACGATGTCGATATCCCCCCGTTCCATGATCCGCTTTGCGGAAAAGGCCAGATGGATCTGCTCGTCTCTGGGAACGATGGGCCAGCGGGCGGAGGGAAAGGCACATTCCACATAGGCCCGGGTCCGGGAGTCACCCGTGGCAAAAAGAACCACCTCATGGCCGCGGTCGATGAGCTTTTCAGCAAGATGATAGAGAAAGAGCTCCGTTCCCCCGTACTTCTTGGGAGGAACGCTGACAAATGGGGTTGAAACCAGGGCGATTCTCACGAGCTATTCTCCTTTTGCCGGTGTTTCGGGACCGGGAGACAAGCCGGCCAACGCGGCCAGGAATCCCGGAAGTGGACGGAAAACGCCGGACTCCGAACGGTGTCCGGCCTCGATCAGGTTCACGGCCCCCCAGGAAAGGACCAGAATCCCGCCAAGAAGCCCAAGGACGGTCCGGATTCCCAGGACAGTCACGAGGGAGGGAAGTCCGGTCATCCCCAGGATCGCCCCGCCCAGAAAGCCCAGACTCATCGTTGTCAGGACCCGGGAGAGAAGGCGGGAAGGGGCATGGTTCTGAAGAAGCGTGTGGACGAGGGGATTCACTACCGAAACCGCCATTCCGAAGAGAGCCATCAGAAAAAGGTCCACGGGCATCTGGCCGGAGACGGAGACAAGAAGAATCAGGATTCCCCCGGCCAGGAAGCCCCCGGCAATCCACCGGAAAAGATTGAGCGGGGGACGGACGGTCAGGGCGAGTGAGGCCAGGAGCATTCCCACTCCGTAGGCAGAAAGAAGCATCCCGAATCCTTTCGATCCCGCATGGAGGACGCCATGGGAGAGGAGCGGAAGAAGGATGGTCACAGGGCCGGTGATCAGACCGTAAAGGGTCATGATGACAAACAGGCCAAGCAGGAGCCTGTTTCCAGAAAAGACGAACCGGACCCCCTCCCGGACCTCATCCAGGATCCCGGCGACTCCGGAGACAGGAGGAATCTCTGCCTCCCGGACCTCCGTGATCCGGATGAAGAGGAGAAAGACCGCCGAAATGAGGAAAGTCATTCCGTTTGCGATCATGACGAAGACCGGATTATAGAGGGCCGACAGAACCCCGCCCAGAAGGGGGCCGACAAGGATTCCCACCTGGCCGGTCGTTTGCATCAGGGCATTGGCCGAGACCCTCCGCGGCTCGATGACCATCAGGGGAATGGCCGAGTAAAGGGCCGGTCCGAAAATCCCGCTGGCCGTCGCGATGAGAAAGACCAAAAGGTAGAGGACGGGAAGGGAGAGGTGGTGGAGGGCATAAAGGAGCGGAATCAGAAGGACAAGCATTCCGCGGACGGCATCAACTCCTATCATGACATTGCGCTTCGAGCACCGGTCGAGCATGACCCCGTTGGCCCAGAAAAAGAGCATCGGAGGAAGCGTCTGGAGAACGCCCACGATGATCATCGCCTGGGCGCTTTTGGTAAAGAGATAGACGAACCAGAAGAGGGCCACCTTGTTCAGGTTCTCTCCCAACTGGGAGACCAGCTGTCCCAGAAGCAGAAGCCCGAAGTTCCTCTCGACCAGAAGATCTTTCGATTCGCGGACATTTGCGATAAAGGACATGGATTCCTTCCCCCGTCATCGCCCCATGGCTACGGAGGATTTCCTCCGGACCCGGGGCTCTCTTTTGTCATATGATCGCAAGAATCAGGCCAGACGGTGGAGTGAGGAAAGATCAGCCTTCCCCAAAAGGCGGATCGGATAAAGAAGCGAATCCGTATCCCCTCAGGACAGCCGGGAGCGAAAAAGTGTTACCAAAAGCAACACAAGGACAGAGACGGACAACAGGAATCCTCCTTCGAGATGGAGGAATGTCGCCACCGGATGGCGATGAAGGAAGACCGTTCCCCCCTCGATTCCCACGAGGGCCGAAAGCAGGAAGAGGGTCATCACCACCGCCAGGACCCGGCCCAGGGTGTGGGAGGGAACGATCTGCTGGATCCGGGCATAGGCCAGGGGCTGGGCCCAGGAGAGTCCGGTGCCTATGATGAGAAGAAGAAAGAGCCCTGCCGAGGGCCAGGTGAGACGCGGCAGGAGGAGAAAGGCCCCCGAGGCAAGGAGCATCCCCCCGGATATCAGAGAGAAATATCCCGGCAGCCGGCGTCCCAGGAGGAGAATCCCTCCCAGAAAGGATCCCAGAAAGTAGGCGCCTGACAACAGGGCGTAGAAGGAGGGCGGAGTCCGGAAGACCTGGGAGGAAAGGAGCGGAAAGACCATCGACATGGGGGCATTGAAGAGCGCGAAAACCATGAGAAGGAGGGTGCACAAAAGGAGGATGGGATTTCCTAAAAGAAGTCCTGAGGAATGAAGGAAGCCTGAAACAACTCCCGTTCTGGACGAACCGTCGTTTCGGGAGGAGACGGCGTGATCCCTCCCCTTCCCTTCGCTCCGGCGACTCTCGAGAGGGTCGAGAGTCGGGGGGATGAGGGCAAAAAGAAAGCCGGAGAGGACGAACCCGCCCCCGGAGATGACCAGAAGCCAGGGAGCGGGAAAGTAGAGCAGGAGGCCCGCCGTGACCAGGGGTCCCAGGAAATATCCTCCCTGCCCCGCAATCTGGATCCACCCGTTGGCGTATTTAAGACGGTCGTAGGGAACAAATCCGGGAATCGCGGCATTGAAGGCCGGTCCGAAACCTGAGGACAAAAGGGCCGTCACAACCACAATCACCAGGAGGGAGGGAGTCCGGACCGGCTCGAAAAGGCTCAGGATGGGAATGATGGCGTAGGTGGACCCCTTGAAGAGGTTGATGGCCGCCATGAAGATCTGGCGGGGAAGGAGATCGATGAGGACGCCGGCAGGGATAAGGATGAGGAAAGGGATGATCGTCTGGAGCAGTCCGATCCGACCCACGAGCGTCACATCGTTGTGGCGGATCCGGAAGGCGATCCAGGTCAGGGCGGTCTGGGTCATCCCCTCGGCAAACTGGGTGAGGGCATAGGCGAGGAGAAGGCCGACAAAGGGGGCCGAGGCCAGAGACCGGGAAAGGAGGCTCCCGCGAAGCGCTTCGACAAACCCCCGGGGAAAGGAAAATGCCGCCCATTTCACGAGGGTGCCTCCGCCGGTCCGTCACCGATGCCGTCAGCCTCCGCCCAAAAGACCTGAAAGCTCGGGGCAGGCCTTGACCGGCTGAAACTCCAGGAGATCGTGGCGGGCCACCCGGGCCTTGGCGTAAGGGTCGCCGGCAAGAAGGGTTTCGATTTGGCCTCGGTCGCTTCCCCGCATGAGCAGGAGCCCTCCTGTCCGGGGGGCAAGGGGGCCAGAGAGCAAAAGTAGCCCATCCTTGAGACAGGTATCAAGAAAAGCGCGGTGGGAGGCCACCAGAGGCTCGATCTCCGAAAAAGGTCTCAGATAGACAATATGGACGAAAAAATACCGAAAAGGGGGACTCATTCCGGCCCTCCCTAGATTTTGTAGGAGAGAATGGAGCGGACCCTCTCTCCGGAAAGCCGGTCCCGCCCGCCAAGACCTTCGAGCTCCGCCACGAAGAGGATTTCGGCCACATCGCCCCCCAGGAGCCGCACAAGGTCCAGGGCCGCCCGGGCCGTCCCGCCCGTGGCAAGAAGGTCATCCACAATCAGGACCCGTTCCCCCTTCGACAGGCCGCCTTCCTGCATGGCGATCGTGTCCTGGCCATATTCGAGGGCGTAGGAGAGTTCCCGGACTGGCCCCGGGAGCTTGCCCTTCTTTCTGACGGGAACGAAACCCGCCCCCAGAAGCTGGGCCACCGGGGCCGCGAGAATGAATCCCCGGGCTTCGATTCCGACGACACGGGTGATCCCCAACCCCTGGTAGGGGGCGGCCAGGTGCTCGACCAGCTTCGGAAAGGCCTCCCGGGAGCCAAAAAGAGGCATCAGGTCGTAGAACAGGATTCCCTTCTTCGGGAAGTCGGGGACGGTGCGGACAAAGGAACCAAAATCCATGGGTCTCTCCTGGGTCTCTGGATGGGGTCTCAATTAAAAGTCATGATTGGTGTTTCTCTCCGGACGCCTCCGGGTGAGCCAAGGCGGCAAAGGGCCGGGCGTCATCCAGGTAGGCGCGCATCTTGGAGAGGGCCACTGCCTCGATCTGCCGGACCCGCTCGCGGGTCACCCCGAGGATCTTTCCGATCTCCTCGAGGGTCATGCTGTCTCTCCCTTCGAGACCGAAACGGAGGGCGATGACCTGACGCTCCTTCGGTTTCAACACGCCGAAGGCGGCGGCAATTCCCTGTACGCTTTCCTTTTTCTCCACAACATCGAGCGGGGAATCGGCGCCCCGGTCCTCGAGGATGTCCTTCAGGCTGTTTTCGTCCCTGTCGCCGATCGGGGCGTCGAGAGAGACGGCCGCCCGGAGGACCTGGTGAAGGGATTCGAACTCGGAGACCGAAAGGCGCGCCTTACGGGCGGCCTCCTGCGGGTTTGGCGGCCGCCCCTCGGCCACCATCTGTTCGACCTGGGAGAGATACTGGTTGACCTTTTCCATCATGTGGACGGGGAGGCGGATCAGGTGGCCCTGGTTGATGGCCGCCCGCTCGATGGCCTGTCGTATCCACCAGGAGGCATAGGTACTGAAGCGGAATCCCTTCTCCGGGTCGAATCGGTCCACCGCCTTCATGAGACCGATATTCCCTTCCTCGATCAGGTCCGAAAACCCGAGTCCCCGGCCTACATAGCGTTTGGCGATCAGGACGACCAGACGGAGGTTGGAGAGGATCATCCTCTCCCGGGCGGCCTGGTTGCCCCTGGCGATTTCCCGGGCCAGGGAGACCTCCTCCTCAGCCGAAAGGAGCGGATAGTCCCGCAGGTTTTTCAGGTAGAGCCCCAGGGAACCGGCCTCGAGAGAGGAACCGCCCTGGCCGGTAGCCTCCTCCGGGGCACTTTCTTCCTCCCCGGCCTCCTCCGGAGGCTCCGCATCCTCCAGGATATCGTCGGTCATTCAAGAGCCCTCTCGATCCGGAATTCCCGAATTTCCTCGAGCAGCGGTCCGATCTCCTCCGGCGTGAGATCCCGAACCTCGAGGGAGACGACCGCCGAGCCAGGAGGCCCCTCCCTGAGAGTTTCCATCCAGGGAGAGCGCAGATCTTTTGAAACCAGGGAAAGAATCTCGACCGAACCATCGGAAAGATTTCGGACCCAGCCCTGAATCCCTCTTTCGTCGGCCCTGGCTTTGACAAAGGCGCGAAAGCCCACCCCCTGCACCCGTCCTGTCACCCTGATTTGGAGGACGCAATTGTTCATAGGCATGATCGACAATCTAACAGTGTGAAAACCGGGAACATCGGCGAGGAGGCCAGAGAACGGGAGTTGCTGGCGAACAGAATAAAACACAGAAAATGGTCGGGGCGAAAGGATTTGAACCTTCGACCCCACCGTCCCGAACGGTGTGCGCTACCAGGCTGCGCCACGCCCCGACAAAGCCCCTGGTCCGAGGATCTCCTCCACGGAAGTATGAAAGACGGTCCTACTATACACCAACGCCGGGCCTCATGACAATCCCGGACGCCTTTTGGCCCCCGGGAGGAGGTGGGAGGGCCTCTTCCCATTACGTCCTTGTGCCGGAAGGAATCTGTGGCATTCTTTTCCTTGACAGGTCAACGAAAGCTCATCACAGATCCACCCTTACCTCCGGGAGCCTTCCATGGAAATCCCCCTCAAGATCATCTTTCACGGCCTCGAACCCTCATCGACGATTGAGTCCAGGATCCAGGAAAAGGTCCGGGGTCTGGAAAAATTTCATTCCCATATCATCGGCGGAAGGGTCGTGGTGGAGCGCCTCCAAAAACATTCCCAGCAGGGGGACCTTTACACGGTCCATCTCGAGGTTACGGTCCCTGGCGCAGACATCGCCGTGACAAGAGAACGTGACGCCGATGTCTATATCGCTCTCCGAGAGGCTTTCGACGCGGTCAGGAGGCGACTCGAAGACCGGGAAAGAAGGGACCGGGGAGAAACCAAGGCCCACGAGACCCAGAACCGAGGCCAGATTGTCCGGATCTTTCCGGAGGAGGGATTCGGGTTCATCCTCTCCGATGAGGGCCGGGAGGTCTATTTCAACCGGGACAGCTGTGTTCATCCGGCCTTCGAGCATCTGGACATCGGGGATGACGTTCGCTTCCTCATCGTCGAGGGAGGCGAGGGCCCCCAGGCCCGAAGGGTCACAAAGAAGGAGAGCCATGGGAAAAGGGGCGGCCCCGAAGAAGAATCGGCCCTTGCCTGAAGGGGCGGACCTCCCCGCGTCAAAAGGGGACCCCTACTTCCCACACGATGCCGACATCGGAATCGCCACTTGCGGCAAGACACTGGAAGAGGCCTTCGTCCGCGCCGCGGAAGCCGCCTTTTCTCTGATGACCGATCTCTCGACGGTCCACCCCCTCCAGACGGTCGACCTGTCCTTCGTCGAGCCGGATGAGGAACTTGCCCTGGTGACCTGGATCAACCGTCTTCTGACCGAATCGGACATCCGCCGACTTGCATTCGGAAGATTCGAACTGGAAAGGAATGCCGCTGGCCGCTGGCATGGCCGGGCCTTCGGAGAACCCTGGAGAGAGACCCACCCCCGCGGAATCGAGGTGAAGGGGGCAACACTTTCGCATCTCTCGGTCAAGCACGAGGGAGGCCTCTGGACCGTCCGCCTTGTGGTGGACGTCTGAAAGGATGAAGGTGGACATTTCCCGCCTCGAAAATCTTGGACCCGGCCGGTGGGGGGTCATCCCCGGGACGGAGAAAAAGCGGCCCCCTGTCGTCCTGTTCGGAACGGAGCCTCTCATCCGGGAGATGGATGACAAGGTCCTCGAACAGATCGTAAACACCTCCCGCCTGCCGGGACTGGCCGGGGCGGCCATGACCATGCCCGATGCCCATTGGGGCTACGGATTTCCGATCGGAGGGGTCGCGGCCTTCGACCCCGGGCAGGGAGGCGTGATTTCGGCCGGGGGTGTGGGATTTGACATCTCCTGCGGGATCAGGACCCTTCGGACCAATCTGACGATCGACCGGGCCGCCCCTTCGCTGGAACCTCTCGCCGACGAACTCCAACGTCGGGTGCCGGCTGGAGTCGGCCAGGGAAGCTCCTTCCCTTTCTCTCTTCCTGAACTCGGCCGGATCATGGAGGGGGGAGCCATCTGGGCCGTCGAAAACGGATTCGGGGAGAAAGCCGACCTCGACCGGATCGAGGAGGGCGGATGCATGCCAGGGGCCCGACCGGAATCGGTGTCGGAAAAGGCGAAAATCCGCCAGCAGGAGGAAATGGGAACGCTGGGCTCCGGGAACCATTATATGGAGGTCCAGGTGGTCGACAAAATCCAGGATCCGAATGCGGCCAAGGCCTTCGGGCTGTTTGAAGGACAGATCCTGGTCTCACTCCATTGCGGTTCGCGAGGGCTGGGCCACCAGATCGGAACCGACTACATGATGGATTTCGTCAAGGCCGCCCCACCCTGGAAGATCGCCCTTCCTGACCGGGAATTGGCCTGCGCCCCGATCCGCTCGGAGGCAGGCCAGAGATACATCGGAGCCATGAACGCCGCCATCAACGTCGCCCTGGCCAACCGCCAGATCCTATCCCAGACCGTCCGGAACGTGATGGAAGAAATCTTCCCGGGAATCGTTCTCCACACGCTCTATGACGTATCTCACAACACCTGCAAGGAAGAAACGCACCGGATCAATGGCAAATCCCGCCGCCTCTGGGTCCACCGGAAAGGGGCGACGCGGGCCCTGGGCCCCGGACACCCGTCCCTTCCTTCGGCCTACCGCTCCCCGGGCCAGCCTGTCTTCATCGGAGGAAGCATGGGGAGCGGCTCCTGGATCCTTGCGGGAGTTTCCCAGAGCGAGGAGCTCTCCTTTTCCTCCGCAAGCCACGGGGCCGGCCGGTCGATGAGCCGCCATGAGGCCCTCCGCCGCTTTTCCGGACGGACGGTCAAAAAGGAGCTCTCAAGCCGCGGGATCCATATTCGCTCGAACTCCCTTCGGGGAATCGCGGAAGAGGCGCCCGGAGCCTACAAGGACATCGACTTGGTGGCGGAGGCGACGGAGATCTCCGGACTGGCTAGACGTGTCGCCTTTCTTCGCCCACGGGTTTGCCTCAAGGGGTGAGATCCCGCCCTCCCCCGGCGCCTTCGTTAGCCCGGCTCCGCAAAACGGCCTTCACCCTGAGGAGAGAGGTCGATATGGACGATTCCGCCGAAACCCGTCCGAAGCCAATGCTCCGGGATCCTGTCTGCGGCATGGAGGTCTCGGCGGACAGCCGATATCACCTGGAGCATAGTGGAGAACGGCTCGTTTTCTGCAGCGACCTGTGCCTGGAGAAATTCCGGAAGGATCCTTTCGCCTACGCAGAATCGACTCCTTCCGACAGAACGGCGCCCGCAAAATCCTTCCATTGTCCGATGCATCCAGAAATCCGACAGGCAGAACCGGGTCGATGTGCGAAGTGCGGGATGGATCTTGTAGAAGCCTCCACCGAAAAACCGGGGCCGGGCGAGTACACCTGTCCCATGCACCCGGAGATCGTACGAAGCGGTCCGGGAATCTGTCCCCTGTGCGCAATGGCGCTGGAACCCCGGACCCCCGGACCTGACGGAGAAAACCCGGAACTTCGGGACATGTCCGTCCGCTTCTGGACGGGAGCGGCGCTGTCTTTGCCAGTCTTCTTCCTGGGGATGGGCTCGGAAGCCCTTCCGGAGATCTTTTCGAAATCCCTTTCCCTCCGGTCCATTCAATGGTTGGAATGTCTCCTCTCGGCCCCGGTTGTCCTGTGGTCCGGAAGCCCGCTCTTCCGCCGGGGCATTGCCTCGATCCGAAACAGAAGCCTCAACATGTTCACCCTGATTGCCCTCGGGGTCGGGGTCTCGTGGGGGTATAGCGTCGTTGCACTATTGCGGCCGGACCTCTTTCCGGCGGCGATGCGGAGCCGGGCGAACACGGTGCCCGTCTACTTCGAGGCCTCCGCGGTGATCACGACGCTGGTCCTTCTGGGCCAGGTCCTCGAATTGCGCGCCCGAAGCCGTACGAGTTCCGCGATCCGTATGCTGCTGGAAATGGCTCCCAGGAGCGCGCGCCTTGTAAAGGCCGACGGGAGCGAGGCAGACATTCCCCTGGAGAGGGTTCATCCGGGCGATGTGCTGAGGGTCCGGCCGGGAGAGAAGGTCCCGGTCGACGGGTTGGTTCTCGAAGGTCTCAGCTCACTCGACGAATCGATGATCACCGGGGAATCCGTCCCGGTCGAAAAAAATCCGGGCCTCCGCCTCATCGGAGGGACGGTGAACGGAACAGGAAGCCTGCTGATGCGTGCGGACCGGGTCGGGTCGGAGACGATGCTCTCCCAGATCGTGCATATGGTGAGCGAGGCCCAAAGGAGCCGGGCTCCGATCCAAAGGCTGGCCGACGTCGCCTCGGGATATTTCGTTCCGGCGGTCATCCTCATTTCTGTCGTCACCTTCCTTGCGTGGGTGATCCTGGGTCCCGAGCCGCGTATGGCCCACGCCGTCGTGAACGCCGTGGCGGTCCTGATCATCGCCTGTCCCTGCGCCCTCGGCCTTGCGACCCCCATGTCCATCATGGTGGGGACCGGCCGGGGAGCCCGGTCTGGCGTGTTGTTCAGGAACGCCGAAACGCTCGAAGTCCTGGAGAAGGTGGATACCCTGGTGCTGGACAAGACGGGCACATTGACAGAAGGAAAACCCCGTCTTGTATCGGTGATCGCCTCGGAGGGGTTCGACGAGAAGAATGTGGTTCTCCTGGCCGCAAGCCTTGAACGCGCAAGCGAGCACCCGCTGGCGGAATCGATTGTCAAGGGAGCCCTGGAGAGGGGGCTCTCCCCCGGCCCTGTCGTCGATTTCCGGTCCGAAACCGGAAAGGGGGTGTCCGGAACCTTCGAGGGGCATCGCCTCCTTCTCGGAAATTCCGGCTTTCTCGAGGAGGGGAACATTTCCACGGGAAATCTGGCCGCAAAGGCCGAAGCGTTGCGAGCCGGGGGGCAGACCGTGATCTTTCTGGCGGTCGACGGCCTGACCTCCGGTATTCTGGGCGTGGCGGACCCGGTGAAAGATTCGACCCCAGAGGCCGTTCGGGAGCTTCAAAAGGAGGGGGTCGACCTGATCATGGTTACGGGAGACAACCGGACAACGGCCCTCGCGGTCGCCAGAATGCTGGGAATCAAGACCGTCGAGTCGGAGGTCCTTCCGGACCGGAAGGTCGCTGTCGTCCGGGGTCTTCAGGCGGACGGCCGAATTGTGGCAATGGCCGGAGACGGGGTCAACGATGCGCCTGCCCTGGCCCAGGCGCACGTTGGAATTGCGATGGGGACAGGGACCGATGTGGCGATGGAGAGCGCAGGCATCACCCTTGTGAAGGGCGATCTGCGTGGTATTCTCCGAGCGATGAATCTGAGCCGGAGCACGATGCGCAACATTCGCCAGAACCTCTTTTTCGCCTTCGCCTACAATATCCTGGGAATTCCAGTCGCAGCTGGCGTGCTCTATCCGGTCCACGGATTGCTTTTGTCACCCGTCATCGCGGCGGCGGCGATGAGCTTCAGCTCGGTTTCGGTGATCGGCAACGCCCTGCGGCTCAACCGGACCCGTCTCTGACGACCCTCCTCAAGTGCTCCCGGACCTGGGGTGGACAATCCTGGAATCGGTGGTATTGTGAAAGCGTGGGAGGTTGGGACCGGGGAATTCACCGCTTCCTCCGCTCACGCAAAAGGCCCCTTTTTAGGGGCCTTGATTTGTTTGGACCAAATTTTCTCCGCAATACTCCGGAACATCCGGGCATTATCCAGCATGTGGTGGTCATTATTGAAAAAAGCATGAATCATTTTGGGAGATAATGCCGGAAGCGACGCCATGACACGGGAGAGTTCCTCCTCCGAATAATCTCCCGAATACCAGGCGGTCCTCCCGTGGAAGCGAAGATAGACCCGGCCGTTTTTTCCGAAAACACCTCCGGAAGAATCAGGAGAATCGGGAGTGACGATGACTCCCCGAAATGGAAGGGCTTTCAAATCCGGGTCGCCCCAGGAAGGATGGCGAAACTCAAGGGCCATCTTCCGGTCATCGAATTCCTGGAAAAGCGAGGTCAACCGGTCCCGGAAGGTCGTATCAAAGCGGTGAGGAAACTGGAAGAGGTAATAGGACACAAAAGGGTCCAGGGGACGGAAAAGATCCAGAAAGCGCGAAAAAACCTTTCTCCCGGAGTCATTGGCAAGATGGAAATGGGTCACGCTCCGGTGAACCTTGACCGACCAGGACAATCCCGGCCCCGTCTCGCGCCAGAGGCCAATCTGGCTCTCCGAAGGAAACCGGTAAAAGCTCATGTTGAGTTCGACGGCATTCAGGCGGCTATGGCCCACATACCAGGCAAGATCTCCTCCCTCGTTCCAGGAATAGGCCCAGCCGGAGGTCCCCACATAAATGCGGGGAGAGTCTTCCACCGATCACCCTCCCCTCGTACGGAAAGCCCATGAAACACATGCCGCGAAAGGATCCTGGCCCCATGACTCTCTCCCCTTTTCCGAATGCCCCGATCTTTGGGCTTCCTTCCGGACACCCCCACAACTCCGAAATCTCCTTTTTGGATTCATGCCCATGAACTCCCCCCTCGCCGTCCGCATCCCCTCCGGTCATGTCATGACCCACGGACTCCTGGGAATCCCCCCCCATTCCCGGGCTCTTGTCCTTTTTGCCCATGGCAGCGGATCCTCCCGCCATTCCCCCCGGAACAACTTCGTGGCGAGGGTCCTCAGAGACGCCGGGATCGCCACCCTGCTCATGGATCTTTTGACCGAAGAGGAAGAAGCTCTTTCCGAAAGCCGGTTCGACATCCGGCTTCTGACGGAGAGGCTGGTCAATGCGGCGGAGTGGGCAAAAAAAAGGGAAGAGACGGCCAAAAAGCCAATGGGTCTTTTCGGCGCCAGCACAGGAGCAGCGGCGGCCCTTGAAGCCGCGGCCCTTCTCGGATCGGAAATCTTTGCCACCGTATCCCGCGGAGGCCGGCCTGACCTCGCCAGTCTTTCGGCATTGACCAGGGTCACAGCTCCGACCCTTCTTCTGGTCGGCGAACTCGACCGGGAGGTGATCGACCTGAACCGGGGGGCCTTCGGATCCCTCCGATGCGAGAAGAAACTGGTCATTGTTCCCGGCGCCACCCATCTCTTCTCGGAACCCGGGACTCTGGAGGAGGTCGCCAGACTGGCTTCCGGCTGGTTTGTCAGCCACCTTCCCCCGAACGGCTGAGAATATCTTCGACCTCCGCGTCCGGGACCTGGGGAAAGTTCGAATAGAACTGGCCCACCGCATGGAAGAACTCCGGGACATAAAGACAGACAAGCTCGTCGGCATAGGGCCGGACCTTCTCGAGCGTCTCCTCCGAGGCGACCGGGACTGCGCAGACAAGCCAGGAAGGGTTTTGGGAGCGCAGGGCATGAAGGGCCGAAATCATCGTCGCCCCCGTAGCCAGGCCGTCATCGACGGCGATCACGATCCGTCCCGCCGGATCAATCGGGGCCCTGAGAGGCGTATAACGCTCCCGGCGCTTCCGGATCACCGAGAGCTGGTATTTCTTTTCCGTCTCGAGGTATTCGGGATCCCCTCCGGCCTCTTGTGCATAGGGGGCGATATAGGTCCACCCCGACTCCGCCACCGATCCGATGGCGAACTCGGGATTTCCCGGAGCCCGGAGTTTCCTGACTAGGACCACATCGAGATCTCCCGAGAGCTCCCGGGCCAGGATTTCCCCGATCGGGACGGCTCCCCGCGGGATCGCCACCACAAGGGGATGGCGTCCCCGGTACTTCGCCAGAACCCGGACAAGCCGGTGGGCGGCCTCGATGCGGTCGGAAAAGATCATGACATGCCTCCCTTCCCGGCGATGGCCGGGATGACCCCTCACCGGCCGGAGGCCCGGTTCAACCGGAGCAGGCGGCCTGTGGTGCCCCATCATACCCCATCGATTGCTCGTTCGTCTCCCCTCCGCCTCCTTACCTCAAAAAGAGACTCCAGAGGAGGCTTCCGAAGAGCGCATACTTGATCGAGTAATAGACCGACCGGTTCCAGGCCTTGATCCGTTTGCCCAGACGGCGTACCGCATAGATCCCGCCGAAAAGCCGGTTTGAGAGGCTGACTGGTTCCCCCTCCACGTTTTTGGTGAGCCCCTGGCGAAGCAGAAAATGTCCTACGCTCCGGTTGAACCAGGTCGCCGCAAAAGGCCAAAGCTTGCGCTCGACGTCGCAAAACAGGATCAAACGCGGCCTGTCGGTCAGGTTCTGGGCAGTGTGAAGGTAGGTTTCGTCGAACAGGATCGCTTCCCCGTCCCGCCAGAAGGCGGGAATCCCGTCCACCACAATTTTGCAGTCGGGTGAGTTGGGTGTGCTGAGCCCCAGATGGTAGCGCAGGGACCCAGCGTAGGGATCCCGGTGGAGAACAAGGTCGGAGCCCGGCGGAAGCAGGGCAAACATGGAGCCCCGGACTGGAGGAACCTTCCCGAGAAGCTCGATGGTCCGGGGACACCACAGCTTTGCCGAGGACAGAGTGTCCCCGTACCAGGTGAGGTAGAACCGTTTCCATCCACTTCGGAAGAAAGAGTTGAATCCCCAGTCGGTATAGCCCGAGGCCGCCTTGATGTGACCGGACTCAAAGAGTCCCAGGGCTTCGTCCCGGATGGTGGTCCAGTTTTTTGTCAGGATCTCGAGCTCGGGGTATTCCTTAAGCGAAAGGTAAGGGGTCGTCGGCACCCGGGAAAAGAGAAGCATCAGGACATTGTAGGGAGAAAAGTAGGTGGAGTGGTCGGTGAGCTGGCGTAAAAAGGGAAAGCGGACCTTTCCCCGGTAATGGGTCACAAGGGTTGATCCGGCAAAGAGCGCCAGAATTCCGATTTTCCAGGGAGACAGATGAAAGGAAACGGCGTGATGGAGCATGGTCATTCCTCAAAAATGGTCTTCGATAGCCAATTCGCGTCCGGGATCATTCCGGGAAATCGCCGTGGAAATCCGTTCAGCGAATCCTCATCATGATCTTTAGTTTGAGATAAAACAAAAGCAAAAAAAATTTTAAAGGGCCAGCCGGAGTCTGTCAATTCCTGAAAAATCCTTGACCAGGAAGACGCTCCGTCGGCCTTTCTCTTTTTGCATGCAGTGATTTTTTCCCTGGCGGGAGAACTCCCAAATCACACCCGAATTGTCAGGACCGGGCAGAGCCTGGATCCTTGAGCCTGTCTTGAAAACTGACCCAAGGCTCCCCTTTTATTCCGTTCCGATGGGGATCGCCTTGGGCGGAGTCCCGGGACGTTTTTCAATGCGTATCTTGAGGACCCCGTCCTTCATGGTCGCCTTGACACTGGCCGGATCGGCATCCTCCGGAAGGGTGAAACTTCTGAGAAAGGAGCCGAAGCACCGTTCGATCCGGTGATATCGGACCCCTTCCTTTTCCTCCTTCTCCTTTTTGCGCTCGCCGGAGATCGTGAGGACCCCGTTTTCGACGGTGACCTTCATATCCTCCTTTTTCACCTCCGGAAGCTCCGCCGTGACCAGGTAGGCCTTGTCCTCCTCGGCCACATCCACCGAGGGGGACCATTCAAAGATTGTCGCCTCCCCATCCCCCCGGGTCATCAACTCCTTCCCCCGGCGACCGAACCAGGGGGCCATGCGACGGCCGAACTCCTCGAACTCACGGACCGGATCCCACTTCAAAAGACTGCTCATCTCGATTCTCCTTCCAAATTGACCGTCCTTAATCCCGGATCCAGGCAGGACACCCTTTCCCCTGCCCTTTCCTCTTGGCCTTAAATCCTCCGCAACAGGAGGAGAAGGCTCCCCTAAAATAGACAATCCCCTGACACCAGCCATTTATGCCACAGAGGGGGCGGGACCTTCCCTACCAAAGAAGCCGAAACTCCCAGAGGCACCATGAGTCTTTCCGATCCCCTCCAGCACAATATCCAGCAGATCTCCCCCCAGGGAGACATCCGTCCGCTCATAGCCCACGACATGTCGGGCCATCAGACTCTCTTTTACGGACTCCCGGTCGAGTCCGAAGAGTTCCATCAAGGCCTGGGCGATTTCCCGGGCATATCGCGCCAGATCGTCCTTTTGGTGACCCATCCCTTTTTTCAAAGGCAGCCGGGGCTCAAGCCGCCCCAAAAAGGCCTCGTAGTCATGGTCGGGCTCGGTAATCGGGACACTCTTGGCCCAGGAGAGGGCCTTGTCGTAAACGGTCTTTTCGACCGCGAATCCCCGGATCCCCTTCGTCAGAGGATCTCCGTGGTCTTTTGTCAGGACGAGAGCCGTTCTTGGACAGAGGAAAAATTGCAAAAAATCCTCGCCTCCCCCGCAAGATTGCAGGTACTCCCAGACGGAGAGGACCTCGCAGGAAAGTTTTCCGGGATTTAAATTCCATCGTTCGAACATCTCGAGGGCCTGAAAGGGATCCACAGGAATCCGCGTCCCCTCCTGATCGACAAAGAATTTTGAGTTGACAAGAACTTCGACATTATGGTCCGCATAATAGGCCTCCGCCAAGGCCTCGTATCCGGTCAGGGAAATCGTCACAGCAATCTCCTTCCATGGAGGATCAAAGGTAGATGAATGTCCCATTGGCTCAAACTGGAACCGTCCTCACCGGCAGGGACAGGGGCAACGGGCGTTGTCTTATCCTTCCCGGTCATATCGCTTGTCCTTTCAGGCGTGAGCCATCTCGTGATGGGCAAACACTGCCTTGAGAAGGGGATCGAGTGAATGAAGCGGAACCGCCATCTTCTTTCGTCCAGCTCCGGGGGAAGCGACCGAGACCAGGTCCCCCAGCGAGAGGAGTCCCACCAGGCGGCCCTTTTGGTCGACGACAGGAAGGCGCCGGACCTCATGCTCCTGCATGAGATCGAGAGCCTTCTCCACCGGATCGTCAGGATGGCAGCTCCAAAGCTTTTGTCCATGGATGACGTCCTGGACACGAAGCTCCCAGAGGGACTTGTGGTTCAGGAAGGACGACATGGAGATATCCCGGTCGGTCACGATTCCCACCGCCTTTCCCTGGGAATCCACCACCGGAAGGCTTCCGATGTTCTCCGACCACATGGCATTGGCCACCGAAGCCAGGGTTGAATCAGGATTTGTGGATTTCACCTCTTTGGACATGATCTCCCGGACATTCATCACCACTCCTTCCATGAAATATGCTTAATCCAGTTCCCCGGACGAAGGACCTGTCCCGAAGGAGGGGGCGATCCGGAGGATAGACCCATTTCCCCTGGCTTTCCGTCCACTTTCCACCCGGATCATCTCCAGGACGAGGTCCAGAAGAATCCCTCCATCCATGATCTCCCAATCTCCCAAGGTCCGTCTGGATCGCGGATGAATCAAATGGCGCCAGACCTTCTGGCTCTCGATTCCGAAGAGGAGGATCAGTTCTTTTGCGATCTCGACCGAATATCGGAGAAGCTCCACATCCGTCTTCCAGTTCCCCGGGACGAGGAGCATTCGGGGGTAGAGAGTGATCAGAAACTTCTCGAAGTCGTACTCCCGCCCCACGGCCGGCGTCTGCATCGCCCGGAGGGAGGCATGCTCGAAGACTTCGGTATGAATGGCAAAGCCCCGGATCCCCTCTCGTAGCCAGGAACCATGAAAGCGATTGAAAACCAGAACCGTATTGGGGGAGGGATGGACGACGAGAGAACCCAGGGCTTCCGCCTCAAGCAGGAGGTCCCACACCCTGGGGGAGTCACGGACAGGAGGGGCATTTTTCTCTCCCTCCCCTTCTCTCTCAGGAGATCCGATGGATGTCCTCCTCTTACTTTTGACCCTCATCCCCGATTCGAAGGAGGCAGAGGAAGAAGCCTCCTCCATGCCGCCTTCGGAACCGATGGCAGGCCGACGGGCCTTTGGCCCATTGAGTCCGATCACCTCTTCCTCCTTCCCTGGAGAATGGGGCATGCGGGCTGATCCCTGCCCTTGACCGATTGAAAGCCCATTGCGGGAGAGGACCAACCGGTCCCTTTCCCGAAAACAGAGCGGAATTTTTTAGAAAATATAGAGATCATTGTCCTGGACTTCGGGCAAATAGGCCCAAGACCAATCCCTTACCCCCTAAAAACCAGAATCCTCCGGAGGGCCAGGACAAATTTTGAAAAAGGAGAAGAAGATCTTCTGGCTCCGGAGCTCTTCTCGATGGCCTTGAGAAGGAGCCCGTCCAGGGGAAAGAGATTCTGAACCAGCCCGTCTTTCTGAAGAAAGACCACAGCCCGTGTTTTCGATTGTCTTCCCATTGCCGACCTCCGACCAAAATCAGAATCTTCCTTCTAGGAAAGAAGGGTTTTTCCATTTGAAGAGGAAGCTGGAGAACAAGAAAGAATTTTCCCCAAAAAAAGACAGACTTCAACCCTTTTGGAGATCATCATTTTTCTCAATCCGTTCAAATTTCATTAACTATTCATACAAAATTAATGCCAGTAATTTTTATCGTTTAATGGAGGATAGATAGAAAAGGGATTTCGGCTGATCCAAAAGGTCTTGCCTGACAAACGGATGGAGGCCCCTCTTCTCCTTGTCCTTCAACTGTTGATCGTTATGGAATATATGTTAAAAATGCACCAATGGAGGCGGGAAAGATCCTTTTAGAATTCTTGACAAAGACTTAGCTTCCACAAAAAGGAAAAACCCTTTCCGGGGCTCCATTCGTCAATTTTCGCCCCATTTGCTTGTCTTCATTTCTGGACAAAGAAAATGGACAGCTAATTTTAGATTTAGGAGGACCAACTTTAAATATCAATTACTTGATATGATTTAAGATTCATTCCATGTTTTGGTGACATTCAGGAAATCTGGACATAGGAGATAAAATAAAGGGATAAAACTAAGGAGAAAAGAATGAAAAAGGGAAAGATTCGACCATTGGAAGACCGGGCCCCCCGGAGGAGACCCCCGGGAGGCCCAAGCGTTGACGAGAGCTGGGAAAAACCCTCCAAAGACTTCTTCCCCGGGTCGTCAGGTTTTTGAGGGCCCTTACCCTTCGGAGATTCCTGTTTCAGTGTTCAGCCTGTATTTTTTTAGAAGGGCATAGAGGGTGGTGCGGGTGATTCCAAGATCCCGGGCGGAAAGATTGACATTGTGGCGATTTCTGTGGAGCGTGGCGAGAATGACGTCTCGCTCCACGCGGTTTTTGATCTCCCGAAGTGTTTCGCCCGGGCTTTGGGAAGACTCTTTCTCATCGAAAAGCCCCAGGTCTTCCGGACGGATGAAGGGGCCTTCGCTCATGAGAACGGCACTCTGGACCCTGTTCATCAGTTCCCGGACGTTTCCGGGCCAAGTATGCCGAAGCATCTCGCGAAGGGCAGCGGGAGTGAAGCCCTTCAGGAGGCAGAGCCTGTCGGTGGAGAACCTCCGGAAAAAATACTGGGCCAGGGCAATGATGTCGCTCTCCCGCTCCCGCAAGGGGGGAAGGGCGATCTTCAGGACATTCAGGCGGTAGAAGAGGTCTTCCCGGAAGCGGCCCTCCCGGCAGGCCTTTTCGAGGTCGACGTTGGTTGCGGCAATGATGCGGACATCGACGGGAACTTCGATCGCGCTTCCCACCCGCTGGATCTTTCCCGTTTCCAGGACCCGCAGGAGGATGACCTGAAGCTCGAGGGGCATGTCCCCGATCTCGTCTAAGAGGATCGTCCCGGTGTGGGCCGATTCGATATGGCCGACCTTGCGGGAGAGGGCCCCGGTGAAGGACCCCTTTTCGTACCCGAAGAGTTCGGACTGGATCAGGGTGTAGGGGATCGCGCCGCAATTTAGCGCGACGAAGGGCCCCCCTCTCCGGACGGACCGTTCGTGGATGGCCCGGGCCACCAGCTCCTTTCCCGTTCCACTCTCCCCCGTGATCAGAACAGAGGCATCGACGGAGGCCACCTTCCGGATCCGCCGGGCCACCTCCTGCATGACGGGACTTGTTCCCACAAGGTCGGAATCCGGGGAACCCTCGTTAATGAAAGGAAAATGGTCGGTCAGGAGACTGATCCGGTCCATTCCCTGGGCATGACCCATTACGACTTTCAGTCTTTGGGGATCGACCGGAAGAAGATGGAAATCATGGCAGACATCGTGAATCAGCTTGAGAACATGGGAATTTCCGAGACCCTCTGGCTCGAGCAGGGCAATCCAGCGGCAGGTGGCCTCGGCCAGGGAGAGAAGCTCCAAGTATTTTTTCTCGGTCATCTCCGAGGGCAAATAGGCAAGACCGACGCTGGTCTTTTCTTTTCTGGCGTATTTTTTCAGACTCTCGAGAGAGCGGACGGGGATGACCTCCCATTCCTCCTTCAGGCTCTCGATGGCGCTAAGCGAAGGCACGACCCCCGACTCAAGAAAGAGAAGAACCTTTTTGGGGAGAGGAATTCGGAAAAACTCCCGAAATCCTGTCTCGTCCCTATCCATGCAACCCCCTATCCGGCATGAATGACCAAATTATCAGGACCAGTCTTTTGTCGAAGGGAGATCGGTCAGGCAACAATCAGGCATTTTCAAGAAAAAAGACCTTCATCACACTATGAAACCACTATAATGTTTCAGGACAAACAAAACAAGGGCTCCAAAGAGGGAGGTTCCGCCTCCCGTCCACTAAAAAAGGGAACCGAGGCCAAGTCGTTAGCGTTCGGCATCTGGGGGGATTCAAGCTTACCGGGCCGCCCCCTTGTCCGGACATTTTTGGAACTGAGGGGGGAGACTTCCGGTTTCAGCCACCTAAGAAGGGAGAGAGCAGAAGGGAAAGATGACAACATGATGGCAGAAAAGGAACCAATAAAAAGGGGAAGGCCGGTTGCCTTCCCCTCAAAAGCCCAAAATGAATCAAACCAGGTTCTCCTTCTTTTCTTTACAGGAGATAAACCGTTGGATCGATCTTGGGCTTGCGTCAGACGGTGGCCTCCTCTTCTGTGGGATTGAGGAGCCGGTTCAATTCCCCTTCGGGAATACGGCGATGGTTTCCGGGCGTCCGGATCGTCCGGATCTTGCCCATGCGATCCCAAGTCCGGATCGTCACCTGGGAGACTCCCAGAACTTCGGCGACTTCCCGGACGGTCAGGAGCTTCTGATACTTTCCTTCTTCCATGTCCTCCTCCTGGTGCTGAACGTTCATGGATGAAAACGGCCTTCACGATATCCTGCCGTCTTTCTATCATACTGACCCATTCCGAAGCTGTTTTCAAGAGTTTTTAATTTTTTCGAGTAACCGGAGGTTAGGAAAGATTTTCTCCACATGGCGATTGGCTGGCCAAGCGAAAGATCTCAAGGAAGCGCTCCGGATAGGAAAAGGCCTCGAACCCGATCCGAACAAGACGGGCTCCCTCCGGGGGGCCGAAGCCTTCCGCCAGCCGGATGCGGACCCCCTTCCCTAGAAGGCGCAGGCGACAGGCTCTCCCTTCGTCGGAGCTTGGCCCAAGCCTAGCCAGAATCATAGGCCCTTCCCCCGGAAGGCAGGCGATGCCAAGTCGCTCAAGGCCGGCACGGAGCCGGTCCCGGGGCTCCCCGTTCCACCCGAAATCTCTGGCCTTCCCTCTCTCCATGGCCCACCGGATCACAACCTGCTCCAGGAGGCCGGTGCTCCAGGGTCCCATCGCCTCTCGCAGCCGTCCGGCAATCTCCGGCGGCCCGGCCAGAAACCCCGTCCGGATTCCGGGGAGTCCGGTAATCTTCGTAAGCGACCGAAGGACGAGAAGACCGTCCTCTCCAGCCTGGGCAAGCACAGAGGAGCGATTGTCGAGAAAGTCCTGGAAGGACTCATCCACCAAAAGAGCCCCTCCCTCGGCCCCAAGGCGGCGGGAGAGAGTAAGAAGCCCGGAGGCCGGGAACTCCTGGCCCGTCGGGTTCACGGGATTCTGGAGGACCATCAGGTCCCCCGGGCGGATCTCCCATCCCGAGCGTTCGAGGTCGATTCCCCATCCCAGGGTGAGCCCGTCCGAAAGAACCAGATCAAGGCCGGGGGGGATCCGGTGGACGGAGAGGCCCGCCATCTGGGCCGCCCGGCCATATTCCGAAAAGACCGGCTCCGGAAGGAGAAGGCGCCGGAACGAGGAGAGTCCGAGGAGATGGTAGAGAAGGAAGGTGGCTCCCGGACCCGTGACAAGGTGCTCCGGAGAAAGAAGGTGGCGGGCGGCGATCCTCTCCCGGCATTCTGTCGCCCAGGGCTCGGGATAACTCCGGGCATGGGGGAGTGTTCTGCCCAGAAGGGCCAGAAGCTCAGGTTCGGGAAAGGGATTGACGGTCGTGCTTGCATCGAGGGACGGATGGCCCCGCTCCCCGGGGGCCGGACCCCCATGGTCCCATCCGGATGGATCCGGGAGATGGGTCCTCATTTCAGGACTCCCGGAAGAGCCGAAAGGAGGCCCAGGAGGATGACCAGGGAGAATACGAACATGCGGTAGAGGGAAAGCCCGGCCGCAAGGTCGTTTTTGTCAGGATCGGGACCCGCCCCGATGATGGGCTTCTCCACCCATCGGCCGAAATAGAAGGCCCCTCCTCCCAGTCGGATGCCCCGCAGGGCGGAAAAGGCCGCGATCGGATAGCCGCTGTTGGGGCTTGGATGGGCCCGCCGGTAGCGGAGGGCCGTGGACAGGATGGAGTCCTGCCCTGCAAGGCGCCCCTGCCTCTCCCGGCCGGGTGTGACGAAGGGGAGGAGAAAGAGGAACATCAGGAAAAAGGTGATTCGGGCCGGAAGGTAGGACAGAAGATCATCCGTCCGGGCGCTGGCCCAGCCCAGATCCCGGTAGCGCTCGTTTTTGTATCCTACCATGGAATCAAGGGTGCTGGCCGCCTTGTAGACCATGAGCCCGGGGACCCCGGCCAGAAGCAGGTAGAAAAGGGGGGCCACCAGGGCGTCGTTGGTATTCTCCCAGAGGCTTTCGAGAGCCCCCCGGGCGATACCGTCCTCCCCGAGCCCTTCGGTGTCCCGCCCCACGATCCGGGAGAGGGCGGCCCGGGCCGCCGGGAGATCCCCCGCAAAAAGGGTCTCCGCGACCTTTTTGACATGGTCATAGAGGCTCCTTGAGGCCAGGAGCTGGGCCGACCAGAAGACCGCAAGGCCCTGGCGCAGGAGGGGACCTCCGGCGGTTTCGGCAAGATTTAGGATAACCCAGCTTCCCAGCCCAAAAAGCCCGCACACAAGGAGCGGCAGGAGAATCCCTCCAAGGCGAAACCCCGTCGGGGGGACGCGAGTCCTGATCAATCCCTCGAGACGGAGGGAAAGCCGCCCCATCAGGGGAACGGGATGAAGAAAGAAGAGCCGTTCTCCGGTTGCGATGTCGATCAAAAGGGCCAGCAGGGCGACTGGGACGTGGTTGGGAGAGTTATGGAACATGGATAGACCGATTTTCCCTTTCAGGACTGCCGGCCTCCTCCCGGGACAGAAAGGACCGAAGGTCAAGGGAGGCGGCCACTTCGTCCGCCAGCCGCTCGATCTCGGCCTCGAGAAGGGCGGCAGGGTCGGAAAGGTGGCCTTCCGGAAGGCCGCCTGGCCTAACGGCCCGGTAGAAAGTC
The DNA here is from genome assembly GCA_021827365.1 of Nitrospirota bacterium. Taxonomy (GTDB): domain Bacteria; phylum Nitrospirota; class Leptospirillia; order Leptospirillales; family Leptospirillaceae; genus UBA4572. The sequence continues at coordinate 13,420 of JAKAWK010000009.1, read as the reverse complement.
TGCCTGACGGCATTGTTTTCGAAGAGCCCGTGGACGGGGACCCCGAAGCGGCACAGGCCGTCCCCCGAGCGGGCCCCCTCAGGGCCGAGGGATCCTCCCGAGGGGTCAAAGAGCTCCATCAGGGGCTCTGCATCCTGATCGATCTCCTGTCGTCCCTGCCGGATTTCATACCCTTCCAGGAACCCTCCCACCAGGTCGCAGCCTCCCGGGAAGGGTGGGACCCTGATCCGGGCCACCACGGGCCGGGCGATCTTGTCTTTACAGAAGCGGACCCTCAGGGGAAGGAGGCCGAGACCCGGCATCCAGGATCTCTCCGATTCGATCCCTTCGGGATCGATAATCTCCCGCCCCATCATCTGGTAGCCCCCACAAATGCCGGCGACCGCCCGACCTTCCCGACAGTGGCGGACGAACCAGGGATGGAGGGGGGAGTCGTAAAAATGGGCGAGGTCCGCCATTGTCCGCCGGGTCCCCGGAAGAAGAATGGCGTCCACCGGGCCAGGAGGAGCCTGGGTGAGCGGCAGGAGAAGGACCTCGACGCCCCTGTCTCCCAGGAAGGGATCGATGTCGGACCGGTTCGACAGGTGGGGCCAGGAGAGGACGGCGATTTTAATGGGGCCCCCATCTCCCGAACTTTCGGGGATCAGCCTGGCCCGGAAGGAGTCCTCATCGGGGAGGGCCAGGGAGCCCAGATGGTTCATGACTCCCAGAAAGGGGATACCAGTCAGGGCGGTGATCCCGGAGAGCCCCTTCTCCAGAAGAGAGCTGTCCCCCCGGAACTTGTTGATCGCCAGCCAGCGGATCACCCTCCTCTCCGTCTCCGGGAGAAGGGAGATCGTTCCGAAGAGGGAGGCGAAGACCCCTCCCTGCTCTATGTCTCCCAGGAGGAGGGCGGGGGCCCCAACGGCCCGGGCCATACGGGTGTTGGCGATATCCTCGTCCAGGAGATTGATTTCGGCGGGCGAGCCGGCTCCCTCCAGAATCACGAGATCGCAGTCCGCCGCGAGATCCTCGAAAATCCTGACCACCTTCGGGAAGAGCTCTTTCTTGAGCTCCCGGTATTCGGAAATAGAGTAGATCCCCAGGGGATGACCCATGAAAATCACCTGGCTTCTCCCCTCTCCCATTGGCTTAAGAAGGATGGGGTTCATGGCGGCTTCGGGAGGGACGCGGGCCGCCCGGGCCTGGAGAACCTGCGCCCGGGCAATCTCCCCGCCTCCGGGAAGGGCGGAGGAATTGTTCGACATGTTCTGGGACTTGAAGGGTTTGACCCGAAGACCCATCCGGGAGGCAACCCGGCAAATTCCCGCGACTGTCAGGGATTTGCCCACACCGGACCCCGTTCCCAGCACCATCCTGCGCAACGCCCGCACGACAATCCCTCCTTTTTGGCATTGGCTAAAGCAAAAACGTCACATTCTTCTATCATCACGTTTCACGGGGGACAAGTTCAAGGGAAAAAATCCTTCCTTTGACCCACTCCGGAGGTCCTTTGAAAGCTCCCTCGAGGTCGCTTCTTTCTCTTCCGGCTCTGGCCAAATTATGGGCAAAACGTCCTCCCCCCCGATCTCTTGCCGACTTAGGAAGGTTCCTCCACAACATTCTCCACAGGTTTTCCACTTTCTGGAGTCCTTGGAAAATTTAAAAATTTTATTTTATTTATAGTGTTTTAAGTAAAATAAAAACTCTAACCGTGGTCAAATGCGGTCTTTCTTGAGCCATTGTTGAGGAGATCGTAATTTTCTCTCTGTCTGGAAAGGGAAGGTCCGATGAGATAAAAGAAAGGAGGAATAACGAAGAGAAAAAAGAGAAAGGATGAATGCGGGAAGGCCGGGAGAGGACTGTCCTCTCCCGGCCGATCTCTCCTAAATGGAGTCGATGCGGAGCCGGGTCTTCATGCGGAGGATGCCGGCCTCAAGTTCGCTCTGCCATTCGGGATGCTGCTCCCCCAGCTGCCTGAGAAAGCGGAAAAGAATCCGGATGGGCAGAAACCTGTCATATCCGGGGGCCTCGCGGGCCATCCGTATGGCCCGCCTGCGGTAGTCGGCCATCGTATTGTGGAGGGGCATGCGGTAATGGGTGGCCACCTCCTCGACCAAGGGGAGGCAATCGAGTCCGAATTGGTCGAAATAGGAGCCGATGATGTTCGAAAAGAAGACAAAATGGCGCGATTCGTCACGGGTCAGGAAATGAAGAAGTTTGACAAGAACCGGTTCCGAGACATTCCTGGCGAGACTCTGGTAGTAAAGCTGGGTGGCCTTTTCCTGGAGGAAGGCATAGGTGCAGACCTGGAGAAGCCCCTTGTATCCGACCAAGAACTCCTTTTGGCTCTCGGTGATCATCTGTTCCGACAGGCGATCCCAGTCCGGCTCGATTTCGGCATGGACCTGGTAGAGCGCCAGGGCCTGGGCATGGCGGTCCTCCTCCAGACCCCACCGGGAGACGAAATGAAAGAGCTCCCGGTTATGCATGGCTTCTTCGGGATCGGGAGAATTGACGGGAAAGAGCGCGGCGTACTCCGCGCAATATCCCGGCGTGTAATCCTCGACATGGGTCACGAAGATGACCGCCTGTTTCTGTCCTTCGGTGAGCAGCTCCGGCTGTATTTCCGGCCAGGGAACACTTTTGAAGCGGTTCCAGTTGGCATCGTCGGCAAGTTCATTATAGGTGGTGACGTGGTTGCGAAGCGTTGCAAGGGGAAGACGCACGAATCATCCTTCACTACGGGATAGGGACCCCGCAAAGGTCCGGGACGGACGCGATTGACCTGGGAGAAGCAGGAAATTCCCCTCTCCGAAAAAGTAAACTTCTATTATAAGCATGGAGCATGCCAGAATAGGTAATAATATTAAATATTAATACACAATGATTTAACAAAAAGGATCCACCAGGGAATGATCAGAGGGTTACAAAAAGGAAACCGAAGGATTCCTTTTTGTATCATCGGACGATCCCGACGGGGTTTCGGAGGAGAAAATTGAAAAAGACAGAACCCGGAGGCCGGGGCCTCCGTCAGGAATGCGAGGATGTCGAATCGGATCCCTCGCGGAAGCCGTGAGTGAAATCGGCGGAATAGAGACGGCTCCGGGCTTTTTTCCTGAGCTCCGGATCGAGGGCTTCTCCCAGAATCAGGAGGGCCTGGCGCATGATGCGGGCCTTGCGGACCTCGCCCGCGATGGAAGAGAGCGTCCCCCGGCAGATGACTTCGTTGTCCCAGCTTGCCCGGGCGACCACGGCGGCGGGTGTCAGGGGGTCCCGGACCGTCAGGAGTTGGGCCACCAGTTCCTCGATCCGGTCGATGGAGAGGAAGATGACCAGGGTGGCCCCGTGGGCGGCCAGGGCCTCGATCTCTTCCCCCAAAGGCATGGGGGTTCTTCCTGCAGTGCGGGTCAGAATCACGGTCTGGCTGACCTCGGGAAGGGTCAGTTCCATCCGGAGGGCGGCCGCTGCGGCAAAGACCGATGAGACCCCGGGCACCACCTCCCAGGGGATCTTCCGGGCGTCAAGCTCGGTCGTCATCTCGGCCATGGCGCCAAAGATGGAAGGGTCCCCGGAGGCGAGCCGGACAACGATTTCGTTCTTTGCCACTCCTTCAAGGAGGTGACCTACGATCTGCTCGCGCGTAAGACCGGCAGAATCGACCCAGAGACCCCGGTCGTTCAATTCATGAAGCGCCTCTTCCGGCACGAGGCTTCCGGCAAAGACGATCCGGTCGGCCTCTCCCAGAATCCGGGCCCCCCTGACCGTAAGCAGGTCAGGATCTCCCGGACCCGCCCCGATGAAGTAGACCCGTCCCCGCTCCGTCTTTTTGATCGTCCTTGCCATCAGGCACCTCCCTTTCCGCCGGTTTCAGTGTCGACCACCCTTTTCCAGAAAACCACCCGGGTGATGAAGAATCCCGACAGGGCAAAAGAGACAATCCCGATCCACGAAACCCCTCCGTGCAGGAGCCAGATGGCCGTCCCGTAGAAAAGGATGCCGGCGGCATATCCTCCCACCACAAGCGTCCTTCTGGGGTGCCGGACCGCGGGGGGCCGTTCGAGGGCGAACCGGTCGGCCCTCTCGAGCATCTCCCGGTAATGGCCGGGGAAGTTCTCGAAGAGAAAGTACTGGTAGCGGGCATGGAGCAGGGAGAGGAGAGCCCCCATCAGTCCGATGGTCATCTCCCGGGTGAAGGCCATGACCGTCAGGGTGTGCCGCTGCCACTCGACGGTCGAGAGCAGAAAGACCCCGATCATGCCGACCATCCCCAGAAGGGCCGAACTGGGAAGAAAATAGCGCTGGACATAGCGGACCGCTGCGTCGCGGTCCCGGTTGGCGGGAGACAGGGCCATCATTTCAACCATCCATTTTTTCTGACCACCAGAAGGGACATGTAAGGGACCGAATCGGGGGCCAGCTCGTCCAGGGTCCGGCTGACCCGCTCTTCGGGACGACCGACCATCGAGACGAAGGCGGTCCGGTCAAGAAGATTTTTCTTTTCCAGAAGATCCCGGACCGGACCAAAGACCTTGTTGATCTTCATCAGGACCACCACTTCGAAGCGGTCAAGGACGGACTCGATCTCGGAGGGATCGTAGACGGCCGGAAGGATGGCCAGCCGCTCGGATCCCTGCACCAGGGGTTCGACAAGGCGTCCCGCCGCCGCGGAATAGGAGGTCACCCCCGGAACCACCTCCACAGGAAGGGGGGAACGAAGGGAAAAGAGGCCGGTCAGAAGGTTCCCGAAGGTCGAATAGAACAGGATGTCTCCGATGGCCACGAAGGCCACGTCTCCCCGGGAGAGGGCGCCCAGCAGAATCTCTCCGTTCGTCTTCCGGGCCTCCGCCAGGACGGTTTCATCCCGGGTCATGGGAAAGAGAAGACTCACGATTTCGGGGGAACGGTGCGCTCTTCTCCGCTCATCGAGAATGGGGGCGATTACATCCAGGGCCATCGATCCCGCATCGGAATAGGAGGTGGGAACGGCAATGACGGGAACCTCCCGAAGAATCCGGACGGCCTTGAGGGTCAGAAGTTCGGGATCCCCTGGGCCGACCCCGATACCGTAAAGAGTTCCCTTGAGCGGGCTTGAGCCGGAAGCGCCACCCGGGATCCCGCCTGTCATCGTTCCTCCTCCTCATCCATCCGGACCGATGATTCCATCTCCCTCGAATGGACGAGGGTCCCCTCTCCGTCCCCTTCCCCGCTGTGGATCCGGTACTCCTCCGAAAGCCATCGGGAAAGATCGATCTTCCGGCAGCGCTCCGAACAGAAGACGGACCTGAGGGTGTCGGAAAGCTCCGAGGCGCAGACAGGGCAATGGCGGACATGGGAGGTCTTAGCCATGGAAGGCCTCCAGAGGAGCCCCATCGACCTCCCGGAAGCGGTCCACATATTTTCCGACCAGGTCGAGTTCGAGATGGACACGGTCGCCAGGCTTTCGCTCTCCCAGGGTTGTGACCGCCAGTGTGTGGGGAATGATCGCAAGCTCCACCAGGGATCCCGTCCGGTCCGGACTGTCGGAAAAAGCGTTGACCGTGAGGCTGATCCCGTCGACGGTGATCGATCCCTTGGGGATCAGGTAGCGGTGAAGGGGAGCCGGCACATGAAGGGAGAAGAATTCGGTATTTCCCGAAGACCTTCGGCCTTCGATCCGGCCCAGGCAGTCGACGTGGCCCAGAACGAGGTGGCCCCCGAGACGGTCGGAGAGACGCATCGCCCGTTCGAGATTGACACGTTCGCCGGGGCGCATCTCGCCCATCCGGGTAACCCGGAGGGTTTCGAGGGAGACGTCGACCGAGAAACGGTCAGGGTCATTCGAAACAACCGTCATGCAGGCCCCGTTGATGGCGACCGACTCGCCTGCGACCAGATCTTTGGCAAAGGCAACTCCCGTGACGGTGAGGCTCCCTCCACGGGCTGGCACGGAAGATTGAACCTGGCCCGTCGTTTCGATGATTCCTGAAAACACTCCGATTCTCCTTGGGGCAAAAAAACGATTGTCAGCTATTATAACGCAGATTTTCCGCCGGAGGAGGGGGAAGCGTCTCCGGCCCCCAGAGATCGGCCCCGACCAGCAGGTCGGCCCCCAGCCTCCGGACTACAGAAAAGGAAGGAATCCGAAGCGCCCCGGCCAGACGCTCAGGAGATTGTCCCCCGATCCATCCGATCGCGTCCGTCCCCCCGATCACGAGGGGAGCCAGGACGACCCGGATCCGGTCGACAAGACCTTCGGAAAAGAAGGAGGCATTGATCCGGGATCCTCCCTCCACGAGGACGGTGAGGGCCCCTGCAGAAGAGAGCTCCGACAGAAGTCGGAGAAGGTCGATTTCCCCCGGCCGGGTCTCCGGGAGGACAAGAACCCTGGCCCCTTTTTTTTCCAGGGCCTCGATGGCCTCCCTTTGACAGCCTTTTCCCACGACGACCCAGACCGGCCCTCCCCCCTGCTCGCTGAAAAGGCGGGAGGCGGGAGAGAGGCGTCCCGAGGAATCGAGGATGACGCGGATGGGCTGGTGGGCCCGGGGACGTCCCGTCCGGGTCGTCAGCCGGGGATCGTCCTTTTCAGCTGTGCGGATCCCCACCACAATCGCATCGTGAGTCTCGCGGAGGCGATGGGCATACCGGAGCGACTCATCCCCCGATATCCACTGGGAATCCCCGGTCGAGGTCGCAATCTTCCCGTCCAGGCTCATGGCCCCCTTCAGAGTCACAAAGGGACGGCCCTGTCGGATGAGGGAGGCAAAGCCGCGATTTTGTTCGAAGGCTTCCCGGGTCAAAAGACCGCTCGTGACCTCCACCCCATGCTCCCTGAGCCTCCGGATCCCCTCTCCGAAGACCTGGGGATTGGGGTCCTTCATGGAGAGGACGACCCGCTTCACTCCCGCATTCAGAATGACCTCGGTGCAAGGCGGGGTCCGCTTTCCGGTATGGCAGCAGGGCTCGAGATTGACATAAAGGGTGGCCCCCCGAGCTTTTTCCCCGGCGGCCCGGAGCGCCACCACCTCGGCGTGGTCATGGCCGGCCTTCTGGTGATGGCCCTCCCCCACGGTGTGCCCTTCGCGGACGACCACGGCCCCCACCATCGGATTGGGCGCCACGGTGTCTCGGCCCCGCCAGGCAAGGGTGAGGGCCCGGCGCATAAACCGAAGGTCGTCCTGGGAAGGGCTCACCCGTTGCTCCGCTCCTTCCGGGCCGCCGAAAGAAGAATGTCGAGGTGGCCAAAGACGGCGAATCGTCCCGAGACCAGGGAGAGAAGGGAGAGCCGGTTGTTTTTTAGAGCGGGATCGGGATCATTCACCAGGACCGCCTCGAAGAAGGCCTCCACCAGGGAAAGAAGGGGACGCAGACGACGGACCTCCCCTTCGAAATCCGCGGCTTCCGGCTGTTCGGGAAAAGGGATGTGAGAAAGGGCGCTGACTGATTCCCAGAGGGCCCTTTCCGCCTCAACCGAAAGAAGGGCGGGATCGACCTCTCCGAAGGAGCCGTCCGGAAGGATCCGTTCGATTCGGGTCTTGACCGTTTCGAAGGCGGCAAAATCCGGAGTATCAAAAAAGACCTGAAGGAATTCGGCACGGCGGGCGGAGACAAAGGGAGGTTCGTCCCCCAGGCGGGCCGCCCGCCCCCAAAGGGGTTCTCCGTCCCTTGCCAGGACCGACAAAAGACGGTCTTCCCAGAATTCGACGAGGGAAGAGCGGATTTTTAAAGAATCCGGAAGGTTCCAGGAGACGCAGGCCAGCTCCGCAAGGACCGAAAGGCGAATGGGCAGGGCATACTCGACAAGAAGCCGAACCATCCCCTGCCCCGAGCGCCGGAGAGCAAAGGGGTCGAGGGAGCCGCTGGGATTGGCCCCTCCCAGGAAGGCTCCCGCCTGGCCGACCGCCCTGTCGGCCAGGGAAAGAAGACCCGACGGAAGGTCCTCCGGGCAGGGGTCCCGGAATGTGCGGGGCTGGTAATGGGAGGAGATGGCCCGGGCCACGGCCGGACCGAAGGGATCGGGATTTCCTGCCTTCTCCTGTTCCAGAAGGGCGTAGATTCCCCCGATCTCGCCTTCGAGCTCCGGAAACTCCTTCACGAGCCCGGTCAGGAGGTCCGTCTTGTAGAGGGACGCCGCCCTGTCGAGGATCTGAACCATCTCCTGACGGGGAAGTCCCTGGCGTTTCAGGAGGTCGTCAGGAACAAGTGCCAGGCACTCGAGGACCATCCTCCGGGTGGCCCGGACCTTGTCCCCAAGAGAGCCCACTCCCGGGAAGAAGGCCACGGTGTCGAGTTCGGGAATACGGTCCGCAAGTGTCCGGGTGAGATCCCTCGACATATAGTAGGCCGCATCCTCGAGGCGGGCCGTCACCACCCGGACATAGCCATCCCGGACGGCTTCGAGATCCCCCTTCGGATTTCCCGAAATCCCCAGGAAATGGACCACGGTTTTCCGGTCTGCCCCCTCCACCACAAAAAATCTCTGGTGGACCTTGAGGACGGTCCGAACAATGGCCGACGGAAGATTCCTGTACTTTTCGGGAAGGATCGCCGGAATGACCCGATAGCCTTCCACGAGGCTGGCCACCTCGGTCAGGAGATCGGAGTCGGAGACGAGGAAGGAGCCTTCCGGCCAGTTCCCGGCGGATGATTCGAGCTTCACCGTCAGGGCAAGATCGTTTTCGATCCGGTCCCGCCGTTCGGAAAGATCCGGCTCGACTCCCCACCCCCGGATTTCCCGGTCATACTGGGCGACATTCCGGACAAGGACGGGCTCCATCCCCAAAAACCGGGGAGAAAAGGTCAGCCGGCCGGAGACCTGTCCGGCAAACTCGAATCCCACCACCTCGTCTCGATAAAGGGAGAGGATCCAGAGAACCGGGCGAAGGAAAGGACCGGTTCCTTCTCCCCACCGCATCGATTTGGGAAAGACCAGACCTGACAGGACCCGTTGGAAAAGGTCCGGAAGAAGGTCGAAGACCGGGCGGCCCGCCTCCTTCTTTCGGACGGACAGGTAGCGCCCCTTCGGAAGATCCACAATCTCGAGAGTTTCGACTCCCACCCCGTGGGTTCTGGCAAATCCCCGGGCCGCCGGAGACGGGTCGGCCGGCCAGTTTCCGGCCGAGGAAACAGGAGGACCCGTCACGACAGACTCCCGGGGAAGAGTCTCGGGGGAGAGGCCGTCGAGCCGGAGAATGAGCCGGACGGGAGTTCCTGCAGACCGGATGCGTTCGAAGGAGATTCCTGAGGCCGCCGATGCCTCCTCCGCCAGGGAGCGGAGGTTTTCGATGACACCGGGAAGCAGGGCCGCGGGAAGCTCTTCGCACCCGACTTCCAGGAGGGCGCTGTTTTTCGGATCTGACGGTGCGAATGGCGTCATGACCGGATCCCGGATGAGACCGTGTCGCCGGCCTCCACATAGCAGGCCGCCACCTTCCTGGCGGCTCCCCGGACCCGGCCAATCAGACGCTGGCGCTCCTCAGTTCCGACCGCCCCGCGGGCATCGAGAAGGTTGAAGGAGTGGGACATCTTGAGAACCCTTTCATAGGCTGGACGGTAAAGACCCTCCTCAAGAAGGGTGCCTGCCTCACGTTCCCAGAAGTCGAACTGCTCGCGGATCACGGTCCGGTCGGCCTTCTCGAAGTTGAAGACCGACTGCTGGCGTTCATTTTCCTGGAAGAGACGGCCATAGGTCACCCGGTCGTTATAGCGAAGATCGAAGACGTTGGAAATTCCCTGGAGATACATGGCCAGCCGCTCGAGGCCATAGGTGATCTCGACGCTGACGGGTGAGAGAGAGAGACCCGCCACCTCCTGGAAGTAGGTGAACTGGGTCACCTCCATGCCGTCGAGCCAGACCTCCCATCCAAGACCCCAGGCTCCCAGCGTGGGGGATTCCCAGTCGTCATGGACAAATCGGATGTCATGGGCGGAGATGTCGAGGCCCAGGGCTTCCAGGCTCTTGAGATATAGGGACTGGGAGCGGACGGGAGAGGGCTTGATCAGGACCTGGAACTGGTAATAGTGCTGCAGCCGGTTGGGATTTTCCCCGAACCGTCCGTCGGTGGGACGCCGACAGGGCTGGACATAGGCCACCCGGGTTTCTCCGGGTCCCAGGGCCCCGAAAAAGGTGGCCGGATGGAAGGTTCCTGCCCCCATTTCCATGTCGTAGGGTTCGAGAAGAAGACACCCCTCTCTGGCCCAAAAGGCCTTGAGGGCCATGATCATGTCCTGAAAAGTCTGCATCCGGGAGTCCCTGATATGGAAGAGTGGGTGAAAAGGTCTTCCTCGATATTAGCGGAGGATGGAGAAAGACTCAAGAAGCGGCCGGGAGCCGGAAAGGACCCTCCCTGCCGGAGGAGCGGAGTGGCCCTGTCTCTCCCCCAGGTCCCTGTCAATCATTCTGGGCCAATCATTCCGGGAATGACCGTTGGCTCCTCTCCCTGGAAAAATCTTGCGGCTTCCCGGATTCCTGAGCCTGATCATACAAAAGGAAGCTCCCTCATGCCTGGCCCCCAAAGTGTACATTTCCGGAAAAGAATGCCATGCTTGAGCAGATGCGGGATCGTTTTTCCTCCTGATTTCTTTCCTCTCACCTCACCTTTGGAACCCTCTTTCGGAAGAGACTCTTCCCCGTTTGTCCCACGACCGACAAGCCAAGAAGGAAAGCCCTATGGCACGATCGCGATCAGGAACCCTCACTCCCTTTTGGCTCATGAGCGCCCTTGTCTTCCTCTTCGGCAGGATTGGCCATCGGCAGGCCCTCTTCCTGGGAAGGGCCATCGGAGATCTTTTTCGGATCCTCCTTCGGAAAAAGTCCTCCCGGACACTCACGAATCTCGAACAGGCCTTTCCCGAACTTTCGGGAACCCCCGGGCTCCACTCTCTCAAAAGAGCGGTGTTCCGCCACTACGGAATGCTCGGAGCGGAATTTCTCCGTTTTCCCGTCCTTTCAGACCGCTGGCTCAGGGATCATATCGCCCTTGAGAATGTCGACTCTATCCTGGACCTATTGGCAAAGAGGAAAGGCGTTCTGGCCTTTATCGCCCACTTCGGGAACTGGGAGTTGATAAGCAAGCGGCTCTCCCTTGAGATCGAAACTCCGATCCATGTGGTCACCCGAAGAATCCGCGACCGCAAGGTAGACCATTTTATCCGTGAGCATAGGGCCAGGCATGGGGGAGCCCGCTCACTGTCAGCCGAGGACGACGGCATCCGGGGGATCCTGAAAGCCTTGAACAGAAACGAGATCGTCGTTCTGGCCATGGACCAGAGTACGGCCCCTCCCGAAGGACTCCTCTCCCCCTTTTTCGGTCGGACGGCCGGGACACATCCGGGGGTGGCCCGGATTGCCATGAGTCGGGGTGTGCCCATCCTGCCCGCCTTCTCTGCACGGATCTCTCCTGATCGTCACCGGGTCCGATTTGGTCCCACCCTCCGCTTTGAGGACTGTCCCTACGACCGAAGGTCCGGCCCTGAAAGGATTCGATGGATGACGGATCGGTGCACCTCCCTGATCGAGGAGCGGATCCGGGAATATCCCGAACAGTGGATCTGGATGCACAACCGCTGGAAGCACGCTTCCCCCGCTATTCTCTCCGGAGGAAGATAAGGAAGAAAGGGGCCCAAACAGAAGGGATCAGGAGAGCCCGTCTTCAGGGCCTGAAGACGGGACTTGGGATCTTGGGCCGGATCAGGTGGTGAAGTGGACCCGTGTATGGGATCCGTCGCAGAAGGGCTTTTTCGCGGAATGGCCGCACCGGCAGAGGTGATGGACTCTCTGACCGTCCTTGATGACATTGCCATGGTCATCGGTGATCGTGATTTCCCCGTTGACCTCCAGGGGGCCGTTCTTCATGCATTTGATGGAAACATCCATAGATCCTCCTTAGTCGGAATCATGTGAGGGGACAAACAGCCCGGCTTAAACCCCGGGCAGACAGGACAAAATGACGAGACTACCAGGAAGATGCCATCCCGTGATCGGCCCAGGATCCTGGTCTTACCCCTAGTTTCCGGCCTGATCACAGGAAGGATTTTAGTTTTAATAGAAACTTTTGTCAATCAATCTCCCCCGATGGTGGGCAACATTCCCTTCAATTCATGAATTTTCCTTGAACCGGACCTCTCTTTTCCTTAAACTACCCCCATGAAGCAGGTCAGCGAACGCCTACGCCAACTGAGACAGGACCGGGGACTTTCACTCCGCATGCTGGCAAAAAATGCGGGAATCTCCGCCAGTGCCCTCTCCCAGATTGAAGCGGGGCTCGTCTCCCCCTCAATCGCCACCCTCGAAAAGATTTGTGCCGCCCTCTCCCTTCCGGTCACCTCCCTTTTTGACGAACCGGAAAACGGGGGGGACCCCCTCCTCATGCCCGCCAGAAACAGGCGGCGGGTTTACAGCACTACCTCCCATGCCACCGTCGAACCCCTGGCACGAGGGCTCTCCGGAAAAAAGATGCAGCCGATCCTCATCACCCTTGACCCCGGGGGGGAGGTGGGGGAACAACCTTATGTCGGCGTCAAGGGGGAGGAGTTCGGCATCGTCGTCTCCGGGACTGTCATCTTTGAACAGGCGGGGAAAAAGTATGATCTCGGCCCCATGGACGCCGTCTATTTCGATCCGCACCAGCCCCACAACTGGAAAAATTCGAACGAATCTCCCGCCATGATCCTTATCGTCGTCTCCCTCTAGGAGGGGGACCATGGACCTCCCTTCTCCCTCCGATTCCCTCTCTGGGACGATCTCCGATGGTCTTTCCGAGGGAGAGGCCCGGAAAAGGCTGGAGGCGACAGGTCCTAACTCGGTCCCTCTTCCCGAACCGTCTCCCGGGCGTCTCCTGCTCGCAAAATTCTGGGGCCCCGTGCCCTGGATGCTGGAAACCGCCTTCCTTCTCGAACTTGCGACCGGAAAAGTTCTCGAAGCCCTGATCGTGATCCTCCTTCTCCTGATGAACGGCCTTCTGGCCTTTCTGAAGGAGGAAAAAGGGAAAGCCGCCCTGCGCCTTCTCCGGGACAAGATGGAGGTGACGGCCCGCGTCAGGCGGGACGGTCTCTGGAAGACCGTTCCCGCCCGCGAGATCGTTCCAGGAGATCTCGTCCATGTCCGCCAGGGAGACTTCGTCCCGGCCGACATCCTTCTGGACTCCGGCACACCTCTCCTCGACCAGTCCTCCCTGACCGGAGAATCCCTTCCTGTCCCGAAGGCTCCGGGGGATTCTCTCTTCGCCGGGACGGTCGTCCGCCGGGGAGAAGGGACGGGGCGGGTCACCCGGACAGGAAAGGACTGTGCCTTTGGCCGAACGGTCCAGCTTGTCCACGATGCCGAAACACGAAGCCACTCCGAAGTGACGGTGCTCCAGATCGTCCGATCCCTCCTTCTGACAGACCTTCTCCTGGCGCTCGTCATCATCCCGCTCTCCCTCAGGAATGGACTCTCTTTGTCCGCCATCACGGCCTTCATTCT
>JAKAWK010000107.1 GCA_021827365.1 Nitrospirota bacterium | reverse complement strand
CCTGTGACCCTGACCGGAGTTCCGGCAAGGGAGGTCAGGACCTCTTCGAGGAGCCCCTGGACCGTCACGTCCCGGGGCTGGATTTGCCAGCCCGACAGGGATCGGCCGTCATAGGCCAGAAGAAGGGCGATCCGGAAGGTGTTCATTCCCCGTCAGGGCGCGGTCCAGGGTTCATTGCGACAGAGGGCCTCCCACGCCTCCTTGAGATCCAGGAAGGCTTCGAGTTCGTGGGAGAGGGCTTCTTCCCATCCCTTCCAGTCTTCCGGAGATCCCGCGCCGGCTGGGGTTTCACCTTCCCCCAGGGTCTTCCGGTAGGCCAGTTCCGCACGGTGTCGGGCCAGGCGATATGCCTGGTGGCGTTCGTCGAAAACGGCCAGTCGTTGCACCTTGAGTGGGTCCATGAGGCGTCTCCCTGGAAGAATTCAGGTCATGTCGGTCGTTGGTCATGGAGAAGAGGAGGGGAAACCCCTCCTCTCGTTGGGTTCAGGCCAGATTTCCGAGGGTGATTGGCTGGAACTCGGAGTTCAGGATACTGATGCGGGAGGCGATGTTTCCCGCGATCTTAAGATATGCCGCGGTGAGCGGGCTGTCGGGCTGGGCGATGCCGATCGGCCTCCCCTCATCCCCGGCCTGGCGTATGGAAAGATCGATGGGGATCCTGCCGAGAAAGGGAACTTTCAGTTCGGCGGCCGCCTTCTCCCCTCCGCCCTGGGAAAAGATCGGGGTCTCATGGTTGCAATGAGGGCAGTGGAAGGAGCTCATGTTTTCGACGATTCCCAGGATGGGGACATTCACCTTCTGGAACATGGCAAGACCACGGCGGGAATCCGATAAGGCCACCTCCTGGGGAGTGGTGACGATGATGGCCCCCGTGACAGGGACAAGCTGGGCGAGAGAGAGTTGGGCATCTCCTGTGCCTGGAGGCATATCGACGACCAGATAGTCGAGCTCCCCCCATTCGACGTCGCGGACGAACTGGGTGATGATTCCGTGCAGCATGGGGCCGCGCCAGATGAGGGGGGCGCCCGGAGGGGCCATGAAGGCCATGGACATGACCGGGATCTCGTAGGCCTTTGGGGGAAACCACCGGTTATTCACCTGTTTCGGGAGCCCTTTGATTCCCAGCATCATGGGAATGTTGGGTCCATAGACATCCGAATCGAGGATTCCGACCTTCGCACCCAGTTCGGTGAGGGCGATGGCGAGATTGACGGCCGTGGTCGATTTTCCGACCCCGCCCTTTCCGCTGGAGACGGCAATCACGTTCCTGACCCCCTCGATTTCGGCCTTTCCTTCCTTGGCTCCGCCCCCGGTCGTCCGGGCCGTCATCTGGATGTCGACGGAACGGATGCCCTCGATGGGGGCCAGGGCCTCCATGCAGGCCTTCTTGATTTCCTCCTTGAGGGGGCAGGCCGGAGTGGTGAGTATGACGGTAAAGGTCACATGGCCATCCTTGACCCCGAGATTCTCGATCATCTTCAGGGTAACAAGATCCTTCTTGAAATCCGGTTCGATCACTCGGCCCAGGGCCTTCATAACCGCCTGTCCTATTTCCTGGTCTTTTTCCTGATTCATGGATTCTCCCTGATTGGTTGTGGGGGCTTTCTATCCCTTATGGTTCCTCGGTTTGGACAATCGGTATGAAAAATTCCCGAAATTCTTCCCAAGACGAATATCCTGTCACTCCGTCCTCCCTCAGAAGGTCGATCCGATCCGGGGAGGTGGCGAGAACTTCATATTCCCGTCCGTCGGCATCCCGGTATCCGGGACGAAACGGATGGTCCCGCCAGAGAAAACCGGGGTCGGGCCGGGTTGTTTCGAGAAGGGACCGGAAGGTGGGAAGATCTATGTCGACTCCCCCTTCCCGGCTTTCGCGGGCCTTCCTGTAATCCTCCCAGGTGACGGGATGTCCTGTTCCCCGACGGGCCCACAGAAGTCGGGCGACCAAGGCCTGGGGAGAAAGGGAGGCCGAGGAAGGACGGTTCCGGACCCGCAGGATTCTGGGGGGGGCTACTGGTTGTCCTTCCATTCTTCAAGCCAGGCCATCTGGATGGCTTCGAGAATCTTTTCGTTCGAGGCTCGAGGGTCTCCCGAAAACCCCGGAAGATCAAGGATCCACTTGTGCATGTCGGTGAAACGTACTGTCAGGGGATCGACCTCCGGGTGGTGTTCATAAAGCTGATATCCGATTTCATAGGGTTCGTTCCAGTTCATGGCTGTATCCCTAGTTAGTGTTCGTGGGACCCCTTGCTGCAGGGGGGAACCCGGACAGTGATGTCTCCTTTTATATGGGCCTGGCAGCCGAGGCGGGACTTGAGCGTCAGCCCCTCGGCTTCGTCGAGCTGGTCCTCCTCGTCCTCTTCCATGACAGAGAGCCGGTCAAAGCCGTCATCAAGAATGACATGGCAGGTCGAGCAGGCACACACTCCCCCGCAGTTGTGCTCCAGGGGAACATGGGCCTTTTTGGCCGCCTCGAGGATGGTGGTATTTTCCTCCACCTCTACGGTCACGGGGGGAAAGGGCTCGGTCAGATGATCATCGGGTCGAAAAGAGACCTTAGGCATGGGATCCTCCTTCTTTTGGGAGGGCCATTCCCGAAAGGGCATTAGAAATGGACTGGTTCATCAGCCGTTCGGCCAGGGGCTGTGTCAGATTGTCGAGAAGCCGGGTTTCATCGCGAACCGTCCGCCCGTCCGTTCCCTCCATCGCCTTTTTCAGGGTTTCCACCTGTCGGGAAATGGCCTCCCGGTCAGCATCGGGAAGAATGTCGGACCCGACCCGCTCGAGGGCGCGGATCGTGGCATTGATGACGGTCTGAGCCTCGGTTCTCGCATCGACGAGGAGACGAGTGGCAAAGTCTTCCTGGGCGTGGGAAAAGGCCTCCTTGAGAAGGGTTCGCACGTCGTCCTTTCCCAGACCGTAGGACGGGTGGATCACCACATTGGACATCTGACCGGTGGTCTGCTCCCGTGCCGTGACCTCGAGAATCCCGTTCGCGTCGATCTGGAAGGTGACCTCGATCCGCGGCGTTCCTGCGGGAAGGGGGGGGATGCCTGACAGGGTGAAGCGAGCGAGGCTCCGGTTGTCCCGGGCCATCTCCCTTTCTCCCTGAAGAACATGGATGTCCACGTTCGTCTGTCCATCGACATAGGTGGTGAAGAGCTCCTTGGCCTGGGCCGGGACTGTGGTGTTCCGGGGAATCAGGGTGCTGGTGACACCCCCGATGGTCTCGATGCCAAGAGAGAGGGGGGTCACGTCAAGAAGGAGGAGGTCCTTGCGTCGACCAGAAAGTATGTCAGCCTGGACGGCCGCTCCCTCGGCGACGACCAGGTCGGGGTCCACGGTGTCGAAGAGGGGCTTTCCGAAAAAGGTGGCCACAGCTTCCTTGAAGCGCAGGAAGCGGGTGGATCCACCGACAAGGATGACACCGTCCACCCCCGACGGGGGCGTTCCGCTGTCGGCGAGGGCAGACCGGACGCAGGAGAGGGCCCTCTCCACGAAAGGTTCGACGAGCTCATTCATCCGGGCCCGTGTCAGGGTGGTCCGAAACCCTGCCGCAGGGATGGCGACCTCCACCTCTGTCCGTGAAGAAAGGGCAATCTTGGCCCGTTCCGCTTCTTTTCGCAGAAGATCCCGCACTTCCGAGCGCTCCCCCAGGGACAAAAGTTTCGGGCTTTCCCCGAGCCATTCCGTGACGATGGCCCTGTCGAAGTCCTCGCCGCCCAGGTGGGTGTCCCCGTTGGTGGCCCTCACTTCGAAAATGCCCTTTCGGATATCGAGAAGGGAGAAATCAAAGGTTCCTCCGCCCAGGTCGAAGACGGCGAAGAGTCCGTCCTTTCCGGACCCCAGGCCATAGGCCAGGGCTGCTGCCGTCGGTTCGTTGATGATCCGGAGGACGTTCAGGCCCGCAAGGGAGCCGGCGTCCTTGGTCGCCTGCCGCTGGGCGTCATTGAAATAGGCCGGGACCGTGATGACCGCTTCGGTCACCTCGCGGGACAGGGCCTCTTCCGCCCGGCTCCTCAGTTCCCGAAGCACGAGGGCCCCGATCTCCGGCGGGGTCAGGAATCGATTTCTGAAAGGATCTGGAACAGCGGGGGAGCCATTTCGGTCGACGATGGGATAGGTCAGGTGCCGGCGCTCCGCTTCCGTTTCTTCAAAGGAGCGGCCCATGAGCCGTTTTGCTGCATAGATGACTGTCGTTTCGGGATCGTTGACCCTCTCCCTTGCGTTCCACCCCACACGCACGCCGTCTCTTGAAAGAGCCACCACCGATGGCAGGAGAAGGCGCCCTTCCCTGTCGGGAAGAACTTCGACCCGGCCATCCTCGTGGCGATAGGCCACGAGGGAATGGGTCGTTCCGAGGTCGATGCCCACAACGGTCCTGTTCACGACGCCTCCTTTATTTCCCTGAGCAGATTCTGAAGATAGGAACGCTTTTCGAGCCGTCCGGCCAGGGTGGCGAGCGCCCGGGAAAGGGCCGCCTCATCCTTTTCGTCGGCTCCGAGCTGATGGTCGATCGACTCGAAGGAATCAAAGATGTCACGTTCGATGGGGTCCATCACTGACCGAAGACGCTGTTCAGCTGCCTGGGGGCCATGGGCTGAAAGGAGAGATTCAAGTTCTTCCTTAAGCTCCATGATCTCCATGAGGTCACCTGGGGGAAGGGTGGCCTTGCGGTTGGGACGGGCCGCCTCCCCCTTGACGTGACTTATGAAGTAGTGGGCTCTCAGGAAGGGATCCCGAAGGGTCCTGAAAGCTAAGTTCACCAGCGAGGAGTTGGCCAGGGTGATTTCCTGCTCCTTCTCCGAATCCCCCACATGGTGGTCGGGATGAAAGGTCCGGCTCTTTTCATGATAAGCGGCAACAAGAAGCCTCGGATCAAGCGTCAGCTTGACGGGAAGGCCAAGAATTCTGTAATAATCCCGTTCTTCCCCGAAGGGCTGGACCCGGACGCATGAAGGACAGACATCCTCGTCTCCCAGACTTTTTTCGCAGTTCCAGCAAATGGAATGGCCGGGTTCCCGGCTATCCGGGTGCAAAAGGTCTTCCGAAGTCATTTTTTTTGCAGCAATTCCCGTTTCGGACATCAGAATCTCCCTACGCCAAAGAAGGGAGAGCGAAATTCTCCCTTCCCGGACACGTCATCAAATCTGTTTTTCTTTTTTTGTCAAGGACTTGTCAGGCCGAGAAGGAAGATCCGCACCCGCAACTG
This sequence comes from Nitrospirota bacterium, assembly GCA_021827365.1. Classification (GTDB taxonomy): domain Bacteria; phylum Nitrospirota; class Leptospirillia; order Leptospirillales; family Leptospirillaceae; genus UBA4572. Next base: position 1,736 of record JAKAWK010000107.1, on the reverse strand, counting down.
TGGCTGGCGTTCGGGTTCTCGAATTTGAATCCCCCTCCCATCAGGCCCCCGCCGACATAGTCCAGGGTGGACCCATCGAGGTAGACCTTGCTTTTGGGATCGATCACGATACGGATGTCTTTCGGACCGTCGATCACCTCGTCGAATTCCTGGGGAGTCTCCTCAAGCTTGATGAGATACGAGAGCCCGGAGCAGCCTCCTCCCTCGATTCCCAGACGAAGAAAGTGGGATTCCTTGTTCTGATTCTTTTTGAGACGGGCCACTTCGCTGGCGGCCGCTTCTGTCAGCTGGATCATAGTCTCCTCCCTTTTCAGGCGTGTTGTTCCTTCTTTTTCTGATAGTCCGAAATCGCTCCCTTGATGGCATCCTCCGCCAGGACCGAACAGTGGAGCTTGACCGGGGGAAGATTGAGTTCCTTGGCGATTTCGGTGTTCTTGATCTTGAGGGCATCCTCCACCGTCTTGCCCTTGACCCATTCGGTGGCAAGGGAGCTCGAGGCGATCGCCGATCCGCAGCCGAAGGTCTTGAAGCGGGCCTCCTCGATGATCCCCTCTTCGTTGATCTTGAGCTGGAGCTTCATGACGTCTCCGCATTCGGGGGCTCCGACGATCCCCGTCCCCACGTTTTCTTCCGTCTTTTCGAAGGATCCCATGTTTCTGGGGTTGTTGTAATGATCAATCACCTTGTCGCTGTATGCCATCTCACCACTCCATATGTTTGTGTTCGGATCTTTTCCGTCCGTCGTTATCCCCCTTGGGGGGAGAATTCCCGAAATGCCTGCGATCAGTGCGGACTCCACTGAACGCTCTTGAGATCGATCCCCTCCTTGGCCATTTCATAGAGAGGCGACATGTCACGAAGTTTCCCGACTGCCCTTTTGACACTGTGAATCACGGCCTCGATTTCCTCCATGGTGTTGAATCGGCCGACCGAAAACCGGATCGAGGAATGCGCGAGATCCGTTCCGACCCCCAGGGACTTGAGGACGTAGGAGGGCTCGAGGGTGGCCGAGGTGCAGGCCGAACCCGAAGAAAGTGCAGTCTCCCGGAGACCCATGAGAAGGGCCTCCCCTTCCACGAAGGCGAAGGAGAGATTGCTCACGGCCGGACTCCGGTGTTCCCGGCTTCCGTTCACCTCCACATACTCGATGGCTTCCAGGATCCCGTTTTCGAGACGGTCGCGAAGGGCCTTCCTGTGGGCGATTTCCGAGGGAAGGTTCTCGCGGAGGATCCGGCAGGCGGCCCCGAATCCGACAATGCCAGGGGTATTGAGTGTTCCCGACCTGAAGCCCCGCTCATGGCCCCCTCCCTCGATCTGGGGAACAAGACGCACACGGGGTTTTCTTCGGACATAGAGCGCTCCCACTCCCTTCGGCCCGTGGATCAGGTGGGCATTGAACGAGAGGAGGTCGATATTCATGGCGTTGACGTCGATCGGCATCACTCCCGCGGCATAGGCGGCATTCGTATGGAAAAGGACGCCCTTTTCCCGGGTGATGGCGCCAATCTCGGAAATCGGCTGGACCGTTCCCACTTCATGGTTGACGGTCATGATGGAGACCAGGATCGTCTCCGGCCTGATGGCGGCCCGGACAGCCTGGGGGTCCACCCGTCCTGTCTTGTCGACGGGGAGGACTGTCACCACAAATCCCTGGGCCTCGAGAGAGCGGATGGGATCGAGAACGGAACGGATTTCCGTCTCTGCGGTGATGATATGATTGCCTTTCTCCCGGTACA
>JAKAWK010000008.1 GCA_021827365.1 Nitrospirota bacterium | reverse complement strand
AGTCGGTGGTTCCCGCCGAGGTCGGATTGTACTGGGCGTAGACATCCACGAAGCCCTTGAGATGGATGTTCATGGCGGGCACCACCAGATCCGACGGGGGAGCCGGGGCGGCCGCAGGAGCCGGAGTCGCCGGAGCGGTCGTTGGGACCGGGGCCGTGGCCGCCGGTGTCTGCGAGTCGGCCCAGGCCTGGCCGGTCGTCGCCACAGTAATTTCCTGGGCTGCGAGAAGGAATGCCAGAGCCAGGGCAAAGCGGCGTCCTCGCGTGGATCGACGGTTTTTCGTCATCGGAACTCCTTCGGTTAAGATTAAGATATAGTGAAAACCCGGACCCTTGGGTACAATGAGCGAAAGGTCCGGAATTAAGGCCGGATGTCCGGCATGTCTGTTGGATTGGAAAAGAGAACCGACGGCCTAATCGGGCGCATCGAAAAACTGGATAAGATCTCGGCAGCGAGAAATGGATCCTGTCTGGAACAGCTCTGTTCCGGAGGGCATCATCCGAACCCGTCTTTTTCCCGGCAGGGGAGGGACGGAGACGATACCCCTCCTTATTCAAGAAACATGCCAGAATATAAAACCAATAAATATTAAATATTTACAAGATTTTGGCCGGATCGGGAGAACGATTGATGCGGACAATTTTGTCCATATAGCGACCACACCCATTGTCCATTGTCGGACAATCCCTCCTCCGGAACGACTCCGGGAGACCCCGGACGTTTTGAAGGATGCTCCTTGTCCGGACGTTTTCTCCCCATCATCGATGACATGACCCGGGGGATAGAAGGGGCACGTCCCGGTGTCGGGATCCCTCGTTTTCGAACTCTTTGGAAGGAATTCGCCCATGGCCTGGTCCCACCTCCATCCAGCCCTCATTCACTTCGTGGTCGGCCTTGGGCTCCTGGTGATTCTGTGGGACATCAGGCGTCTTCTCCGCTCTCCGGAGTCCAGGGGAGGAGACGACCTCACTTTTGGAGGGGTCCTTGAGGGGTGGCTGGGGCTTGTTCTTCTGGGAGTGGCGACAGGCTGGATCGCCCTGGCCCATGACAGGGTCCTGCAGAACGGCGGACAGGAAATCTTTCTGGGAAGCCTCCACGGAAAGATAGGCGTTGTTTTCCTGGGGCTCTCCACCGCGCGCGTTCTCGGAGGAGCCTCCCCCCGGCGCCCCGGGCTCCGGAGGTTCTGGGCGGGATTCGACATCGCCCTGATGCTTCTTCTTCTGGGAACCGCCCTTTTGGGAGAACGGCTCGTCTTCCACCTGGGGCTCGGCCTTTCGGGTCACACGCTTTGACCGCCAGCCCAAAGCCTCTTGTCCGGCAGGATGGCGGGGGGGGGAACCGATTCGGAGTGGGGTACAGGATCGCGGGATCTTTCGAGGAAGAGACGGAGGCGGGAGGCGATCGACCAACGACTCTCCCGAAAAGGGTTCTTTGTCGTCGCCACGAATGTCCTGAACGAGGAGGCGCTTCCGGCATCCCAACTGATCGCGCAGGACTGTCCCGGGGGATGTCGGTCGAGACGGGGTTCCGGTTCTTCAGGGACCCCCTGCTCTTCGCAGATGCCTTTTTTTAAAGACCGAGCGGAGGATCATGGCGCTCACCCTGATCATGGGCCTAGCTCTTCTGGTTTATGCCCTGGCGGAGGAAGAACTTCGAAGAACCCTCAAAGCGCTCAAGGAGTCCCTCCCGAACCAGAAACGAAAGCCTACCAGCTGGTCCACGATACGCTGGATCTTCCGGTTGAGGGAGTGTATCCGCTGGATTCCTGCCCGGGGAGATCCTAAGGGACGGTCTGGAGGATGGAGGTGCAAAAAAAGATCGCCTCCTTCTTCCTTCTTTCCCGGAGGTCAGGGCAATCTATAGGGGGCGTAAGATAGGGCCAGGAATTTTTCAAAAATTCCCGCTATCAGGAAAGATATTCCCGCCCTTAAGGAGAAGGGCGAAAGCGTGTTGTGATTTTCCCAAAACACTGCCAGACCCCATCCTGAAGAACGGGGTTTTACGGCGCTTTTGGATAAAAAAGGCCCCCTGAACACCAGGGAGCCCTTGATGAAAAGAAAGAAGAAGGATTTTAAAAGTCAGATCCGATTCAGACGCTCTCTCCTGCGGACGGCCACACCTCCCATCAGGAGCATCCCGGTTCCGAACAGAAGCCAGGAGGCGGGTTCGGGGGTGGCGGCCAGGGTTCCTTGCCCCGTTCCCGGAATCTGGCCCGAAAATTCCGTAATACTCATTGTTCCCGATCCAATCCCGGCGCCCCCATCCAAGTTCAAATCAATATTCCCTGAAAACAGATTTAAGGAATTCCCGGTCGTATCAGTGCTGGAGGAGAGCAAGATTCCATTCGTTCCTGGTACCGAGACAAAAAACCCGTCGGGGCCGTATAGTGAGGGTTCAGTTTGGCATCCGCTAAGACAGGTTTCAAACAAAAACCCATTGTCGGAGAATCCAGAGACTCCCCCGGAAATGGTTGAGCCTGTTCCAAAGGTGATTCCCCCGCTGTAATAAAAGGTTCCGCTTCCAAACGATCCAAAGGTCCCTGAATGGGATCCGGATTGATTGACAAAGGCATCCTGAGTGGAAGCCAGGTTGTTTAACTGAAAGTTTTGCGCCTGGTAGGTCGTCAATCCCGGATATGAGAACACAAGACCTGATGAAGTCGACAAGGAGTTTGTCTGGCTGCTTAAAGTCAAACTGGCCGGCAAGTCGAAGGAAAATTCCCAATTTCCGTTATTACCTCCGTTACTGCTAAATACTGATGCGGTATCTTGTGAAAAGGTCGACCAGGTACCGGATGCTGTCACTTCATAATAATTTGCCAGGGCCTCCTGAGGCCTGCCTGAAAACAACAAAAAGATCAGAAAACCGGTCAGGGTTGCCCACATGACACACCGTCCTGAAATTGCCATTGTCCCCTCCCCCCAAATCGTTATTGTAAATCTCAGAACCATCAAACTATTTACGAGCAAATTCTGTGCAAGCTTACAAAAACAAGGAAGGGCCGCATATTTCACACAAATATCAAAAAATTTTTACACTTTTCCCCGTCATAAATGATGACAACTGTCAGTCTCCTTGACAGAATCCCCCTTCCGCCCCTGGTCCGGGTAACCTGCCTTTCCTCCCTTTCCCCTAACGCTCAGGAGAGGATTGGGAAAACGTCAGATCCCATTGTTGACCTCCTTTTAGCACTATCAAAAGAATCCAGAGACGGTAAAAGGATTACAATCCACCCACTCTTTCTATTCCCCGATATGAGGCCGAAGAGAGAGCCCGATGCGAGTGTCTCGATTTTCTTAATGAGGGAAGCGTCGAAAAGAGGCCTTCATAGGAGCGGGATCTTTCTTTGGACGAAACAGCCCGGTGTCGGAGAGGAACCCCCGGAATCTCCTCCCCTCCGGCTAAACTTTCAGTCACGCCCTACAGGATCCTGGGATTTTATAAAAAATCCGGCCGGATCTTCCGGAGGTCCGGCGAAAATGGTCTTTTGAGGGATCTAAGCCGGGAGAGACGGAACTTCGGCCGGATGGCCGTACGACCCAGAATGCCTTCTCATCACTACAATCCTTTGAACCACCCGGTGGTCAGAGATATTAAAAAATATCTCCCAGACACCGGCCCTTCCGGATTGGCCGGCCCATTTGGCCAAGACTCTGACCTTTCCCGATGAATCCTTCCAATTTCGGGGGGTCGAATCATGGAAGAAGAAATACCGGAAAAAATTCGGCCTCTGACCCGGGGCACGACGAATATCTCTCTTCGGTCATGCCCTATGGAGTCTTGTCCTTTTCCGGACAAAGGCCCCAACCCCACCCCTTTTTCCGGACCCTCAGAGACCGGCGAGGGCCCCCTCCACATCCCGGACCAGATCATCAGGACTTTCAAGGCCCACGGACATCCTGACCAGTCCCTCTTCGATCCCCATCGACTGACGGACCTCCCGACTCCACCCCCTATGGCTCATCGAGGCGGGATGCTCGACTAAGGAGGCGGGATCCCCCAGGCTCACTCCGATCCTGATGATCCGGAGGCGGTCCATGAAGCGCCGCGCCGCCTCAAAGGAGGCGAACTGGATTGCGAGCATCCCGCCCGTTCCTTTCATCTGCCGGAGTCCGATCCCGTGTCCCGGGTGCTCCGGAAGGCCCGGATAGTGGACGCGGACGACCGAGCGGTGGCCGGCGAGGAGCCGGGCCAAAAGAGAGGCCCTCTGGGAGTGGGCCTCCATTCGGAGCGCAAGGGTCTTGATGCCCCGGAGGATGAGCCAGGCGTTCATGGGCGACAGGGTGGCCCCCAGAAGCGGAGCCTCGACCGACCGGAGGCTTTGGATCGTCTGCCGGTCTCCTACGGCCACGCCTCCCAGAAGATCGCCATGGCCTCCCAGATACTTGGTCGCGCTGTGAATCACAAGGTCGGCTCCCAGGAGGAGCGGGTTCTGGAGGGCCGGCGAGGGGAAGGTGTTGTCGACCGCCAGGGGAACCCCGTATCTCCGGCACAGGGCGGCGGTTGCGGAAAGATCCACGATCTCGAGGATGGGATTGGAGGGGGTCTCCAGAAAGAGTCCCGCCGCCCCTTCGCGAAGGGCCTCCTCAAGGTCCCCTGAAGCCGGAGAGCCCTCCGGGAAGCTGACGAACCGGACGGTGGCTCCCAGGGGGATCAGCATCGACTCGATGAAATGCCGGGTGCCGCTGTAAAGGTGGCGCGAGAAGAGAAAGGGGGTCCCCTTTTTGGCCCAGGACAGGAGGACGGCCGAAATGGCCCCCATCCCCGAGGAGAAGGCGACCCCCTCCTCCCCTCCCTCGAGGCCGGCTATCGTCCGTTCGAACTCGCGCACCGTGGGATTTCCGGCGCGGGAATAGACGAATCCCTCCTCCTTCCCTCCGGTGACCCGGTCCACCGTCTCCATGGAGGGGAAGGTGTAGGTCGAGGTCATGTAGATCGGGGGCGTGAGCGCCCGCCAGGGATCCTTCCCCTCTTCGCCGCCGTGGACCGCCCGTGTTTCAAATCCCAAGTCCTCACTCCCAGGCTCTTTGGCCATGGAACCCCCTTCCTTTCTGGATTTTTCCCTTCCGGGAGATGGTGGAAGCCGATCCGGGGCGACCTCAAGAAATCCGGCCGGATCTCCGAAAAGACCTTGTGACCGTCGACAGCACCCATTTCGGCCACTTCATTGATTTATTAAATAAACGGTAATAATATTAAAAATTGTTTTTTGGCTCTTTTTGTTAACTTGTCCTGCGAAGGCTTGGACTTATAAAAGAAAAAACGCAGGAAACCCCGCGATCCGGTCGTCATCCGGCCATACCGACCCTCATTCCGAAGGAGAAACCCCGTCATGGCAAGCCAGCAAGAAGGAAAACAGTTTCGGACCCGGGCCAACGTCGTCATTGCCGTTCTCGTGGCCGTGGTCACGGTGGCCGGCCTCGTCCTTGTCGTCGCGAGCCTCACCAAGCTCTCCATGGCCTCCCGGGAGCTCTCCGAGGTGGGAAATGTCCGGAACTCCCTCCTCCGCCTCCAGTCCGACGCGGGCTCCTTCTACCTGAAAGCCGACCCCTCCCTCTACCGTGACTTTCTCGCCACGAGCAACAAGCTGGCCAAAGACATCAAGGATCTCCGGGGTGTGTCGCCGGCGGAGCGCAAAGAGGTCGGAATGTACCTGATCCAGATGCGGGCCCTCTCGACGCTTCTCTTCCATACCTCTTCCAAGAGGGTCGAGAAGCAGGGATTTGCCAGCGTCCAGAACCTGGTGAGCCTCCTCGACCAGACGGTCGCCAAGAAGGCCCTGGACCGGGAAACCCTCCAGTATGCCGAGGAGTCCGCCCGCATCCGGAGGATCGTGATCGGAAACAGCCTGATCATCCTGCTCCTTGCGATCCTCTCTTCGATCATGACTGTGCGGCTTGCCCGAAATGTCCGGACCGGACTCCTGGCGCCCCTCCAGCTTCTGGCCGAACAGGCGAACATGGCGCTCCACTTCCGGCTGACCGACCAGAAGATCGAAAGCCCCTACCAGGAGATCCTCTCCGTCAGCACGACCATCCGCTCGGTCCTCAAGATGGTCTTCACCACCCTGAACCGGCTTCCGGGTCTGGGGCTCGCCATCGCCGAGACCGACATGGGCACAGGGAGCGAGGGAAACCGGATCCTCTACGCCAACGATACCATGCAGAACCTCTACCGGGCCATGCGCCCCGACCTTGAGAAATTAACAGGGCGATCCCTTCCGGAGGATCTTGTGGGCTTGTCGATCCACCAGTTCCACCGGGATCCCGATACGATCCGGAAGGACATTCGCGCCATCGGCCAGGACCAGGTCCGGACGAATGCCGTGATCCCCATCGGAAACCGCTTCCTCTTCTCCCAGTCCTTCAGCCTCTCCGACGAAGAGGGTCACCCCCAGGCCTATGTCACCGTCTTCTCCGACGTGACCCGGGAGCAGAACCTGAACAAGGGAATCGAAACGGCCGAATCGAGCGGGACCCACCTGACCGACTCCATGTCCCGGATCTCCGAATCGGTTACCACCATCACCGGACGCCTCGACATCATCTCCCGGGAGTTCGAGGGAATCAACACCGAAATCGAGCGGGGCGGAAACATCGTCTCCAATCTCTCCCGGACCGTCGACAACCAGACCTCCCTCATGTCCACCCTGCGTTCGGCCACGGAATCCATGAATGCCAAGTCGACCGAAATCCAGCAGATCACCGAGGCCATCAGCCGCATCGCCGAACAGATCAATCTCCTGGCTTTAAATGCCGCAATCGAGGCCGCCCGGGCGGGGGAACAGGGCCGGGGCTTCGCCGTCGTGGCCGACGAGGTGAGAAAGCTTGCCGACCAGACCTCACGCTCTGTCGGGGACATCGGAACCATCATCCATTCGACGGTCGAGGAGACGCGAAAAAATTCCGCACTCCTGACCGAGCTCGGAGAGGCCGTGGTCACCACCAAGGAGCGCACGGAGGAGACGAAGCTGGCCTTTGCCACCATCGAGAAATCCCTGGAAAAGCTCTCGGGCCTCTCCGAGGAGATTCGCTCCCAGATGGGCGTCTCCTCCCGGACCGTCCAGGGCATGGATTCCCTTGTGGGTGAGACACTCCGCAACTATCAGGCCCTGCTAAAATAATTTTCAAAAGCTCCGGAACTTGTGAAACTTCGGTTGTTTTGTGTTATGCTCACAGAAAAATCCGCGGTGTCGCACTCACACAAGGACAGGAGAACGGGAGCCGATGAAAAAAAGCCTTCCCCCGCACAATCAGGGATCAATCCAGCAGGAGTTGCTCCGGGCCCTCAGGTACCATCGGCCCCTGTCCCTTCTCGCCATCACGGCCGAGTACTCGAACACTCCGTCCCTTCTCGCGGCGGGGACCCGGTTCCACGACATCCTCCGGAAGCACCTCCGGAATACGGACGTGGTCGCCGAAGATACCGAGACCCGCTCCTATCTTCTCCTTCCGGAAACCCCCATCGAGGGTGCCCTGATCCTGGCCGACCGCCTGGCGCACGACCTTGTTCCGCCCGACGGAGTCCTGAAATCCCTCCAGATCGGCATCAGCGCCATCGACGAAGGGGTCTACCGGGCAGATGACCTCATCAGCACCGCCATCATTTCCAACATGGCCGCCCGATCCTCCGGCCGGACCATCTTTTCCATCTCCACCTTCCGCGACCGGTCCCTCTCGCTTCCGGCGATGGTCGCCGTCGTCCTGACGCTTTCGGCCGATGACCTCCTCGAGCTCTCGGCCTTTCTCGAGCGGACCCGGCATGAACCGGAGGGCATCCGGAAATCCGCCTCCGAGCTTGCCGCAAAGCTCGCCAGGAAGCTGAAACTCGACGAGGACGTCCAGGAAATCGTCCGGTTCTGGGTCCTGATGCACGACCTGCCCCGGAACACAAGGCCTGAGGCTTTGCCCGACGAGCCCCTACCCCACCTGTCCCGCAGGAAAAAGGCCTTTCACACAAATCTCATGCACTACTCTCCCCTCGCGGAAAACACCGCGAAAAGCGAGGCCCGGGCCCGGGCCCTCCTCGAGGTCTTCACGGAGGTCCTTTCCGAGATCGAGTCCTATCACAACCCGACGGAAGAGATCTTCGGGGACATCCTCAAAAAGGTCCTCGCCCACTGCGAAGAGAGGGGCATGGACAAGCAGGTGATCGCTCTCGTCCGCAAGACCGCCTCCATGGAGTGGTTCTCCTCTCCCGCCTGAACTCTGACTTCCCTTCCTAGAGAGACCGCACCCGGGGATCCGCCCCCTCCTGGAGGAGATCCCCCACCAGAATGGCTACCGTCAGAAAGACCGTATAGACGAGCGTCGTTCCCATGATCAGGGGGTAGTCCCTGTTCATGACCGACAGGACGAAGACACGCCCCATCCCCGGAATGGCAAAGACCGTCTCCACGACAAAGGACCCGGTCAGGAAGGCCGCGGCCAGGGGGCCCAGCAGAGACAGGACGGCATTTAGGGAGGGCAGGATCAGGTGGAAGAGGATCCGCCGGCGTCCCAGGATCCCGTTTGCCAGGGAGGTCCGGTAGAAGGGACTGTCCAGCGTCTCCTCCATCGAGGCCGCGAAGACCCTGGCAAGATAGCCGGCGGGAGCGATGGCGAGGGCCAAAACAGGAAGGACGGCCGACCGCCATCCCTCCCAGAGAGCGGCAGGGAGAAGTCCGGCATGAAGGGCCACGACATCGATCAGGACCGCCGCGAGCAAGAAGGAGGGCAGTCCGACCAGAAGGGTCGTCCCATAGCGGAGCAGTCGGGAGAGGAGGGGGGGCCCGATTCCTATCAGGAGGCCTGTGGCTAGCCCCAGGAAAAGGGAGACAACAAAGGCCAGGATCCCCAGGGTGAGTGAGACCGGAAGCGTCTGGGAGAGGATCTCCGAGACGGGGATCCCTGTCGCCTTGTAGGAGGTCCCGAAGTCCCCGGAGAGCATCTGGCCCAGCGTGAGGAGGTACTGCTCCCACAGGGGTCGGTCGAGATGGTAGGTGGCAAGGAGGTTTGCCATGACATCGGGGGGGAGGTGGCGGCCTTCGGAAAAGGGGTTCCCGGGAGCAAACCGCGTCAGGAGAAAGGTGAGGGTATAGACGGCCCAGAGAAGGAGAAGCGACGAAAAAAGACGTCTTACGATCCGGATCACCGGGAGACTCCGATGTGGCGCGCGAGGCGGTCCGCCAGGACCTGGAAACTCACCAGGGAGAGAACAATGAACCCCGCGGGCCAGATCAGCATGAAGGCCGAGACGGGAAGGGCCTTCCAGCCTTCGTTCACGAGAACCCCCCAGCTTGCGACCGGCGGGGCCAGCCCCAGGCCCAGGAAGGACAGGGTCGACTCCCCCAGGATTCCTCCGGGAATCCGGAAGAGGAACATGACGAGGATGACCGGCAGGACATTGGGGAGAAAATGCCGGAGGACGAGGCGGACCGGCCCCACCCCCGAGGCTCTCGCCGCATCCATGAAGACCGCGTCCTTAAGGCGCAGCGTCTCCGAGCGGAGGACCCGCGCCACTCCCATCCATCCTCCGATGGAGAGCGCCACGATGACGGCCAGAAGTCCGTGGCCCAGGACCAGCATGAGGATCGTGGCGATGAGGATCTCGGGAAGGGCGTACCAGATCTCGAGCGTCCGCATCATCACCGGATCCCAGGGATGGCCCAGGAATCCCGAGACGATTCCCCAGAGGCAGCCGAGAACGGTCGACAGTATCCCCACCGAGACTCCAACCGTGAGCGAGACGAGGCTTCCCGTCACGAGCCGGGACCAGAGATCCCGTCCCAGGAAGTCGCATCCCAGAAAATGTCCGGGGGTCAGCGGAGGAGAAAGGACGAGCCGGGCATGCTGGGAGAGAGGGTCGATCCCGGTGAGGCGCTGGGGCAGGAGAGCCCACAGAAAGAGCGCCGACAGGATGAAAAAGGCCACGAGGGCCCCGGAGGGAATCCCTTTGCCGGAGCCCCCGATCAGGCCCGCGAGGCGGCGAAAGGCTCCCGACGGGAGGCGCCGCCCCGGGGAGGCCGTCAAAAGGTCAGGACCTTCCGGGCGGAGAGAAGGAGCGTCACGCATTGCTCATCCGTCAGACATTGGGAAAAGGGTGAGCGTCCACGGCCCTCCACATCCAAAAGAAGATAGAAATGATTCGCCTCTCCGGACCAGGGGTAGTTCACGGCTTCCCCGTAAAATATGACCGTCGGAGAGGACTTCATGAGACCTTCCACGATCGGCGAAAGGGGAAAGGTGCCGACCAGGAGGACAAGGCCGGAGAGGTTCCCGGATTCGTGTCCCACGGCTATTCCGCCTTCCTTAAAAAGGGAATGACGATGTCGGCCGACGAGACCAGCTCCGCGATTCTCTCCTTGCCGACCGGTACAACGAAGTCCGGAACGGGACGGTCCAGAAAAAAGTAGTCGAGATCCGAATCCAGGGCCATGACATGGACCCCGAGCTCCTTGAGAAGGGGAATCACCTCGACGATCTCCGGGGGAAGGCCCAGGAGCCGGGGCGAGATCGGAAGAAGGATACGGACCCCCTCACCCATGAGCAGGAGGGTCACGGGACGGTGGGAGACAGAAAACCCCAGGGCCATCCGGAGACCCTCGAAGAACCGGAGGTGGGCGGTGGGAGAGGACTCCAGGAGGAAGACGACATTTTTGTGCTTTCCCATCGTGGCCAACGACCCTACGTCGTAAAGGGAAGAAAGAGGTCGGCGGATCCGGCAAGCTGGCCCAGCTGGACCTGGGTTTCAAAACGGACCTTCGCGGGGAGAGTTCCTGGCCCCAGTCCCCGGATTTCCGCCGTGGACTGGCACACGGCAATTTCGCCCCCCGCCAGAAGCACGGGGAAGAGAGGATAGGAGTCCGGGCCCCTTCCGTGAACCGGAACAAGGCCAAGGATCGCGTCGTCCATCACAAAGACCGTCAGATGGGCCCCGGCCGTAACGAAGGAACGGGCCAGACGGACGACCGTCGCATAGGGCGTCCATTCTGGGCTTTTCATAAGGAGCATGACCACACGCGGCACCGAACCAGCCTCCATCAGGCGGTCTGCGCCCCGATCTTTTCCGCCCCCGGATGAAGATCCTCGAAGCGTCGGGCGAGGGAGAGGATGCGGGTCAGGGTTGACAACATGGCGTCGGGAAGAGTTTCAGCCACCCCTTCGAACTGCTTGCTCGCGATCAGGGAGCCGTCCCACAGAAGAATCTGGTTGTAGGGGGTCAGGGCAGAAATCTCCCGGGCCAGTTCGGGGGATCGCAGGAGAGCCACCGCCCGCCCGGGCTCCGGAGAGCGGACATCGAAGGGTATCCCGGTGACCGGAACAACCGGTCCGACCTCTTCCTCGAGCTTGGCCTTCTGTTCCGGCTTCGGATCCCGGAAACCGTCCTTCTGGAGGAGCAGCACCCTGTCGGGTGTTCCGACTCCCAGCTCCACGACGAGATTCAAGACGCTGACGGTGTGGTTTTCCGCCGTATGGAAAAAGATCTTCACCGGACGCCCCTCATAGGTCCCGGAAAGGTACGGGTAGGCCCAGATGGCCGAACGTCCTGCCGCCCCCGAAAGACGGGAGGCGAGGTCGGTGAAGGCGGCAAATATTTTCTGGCGATTGACGAAGCCGTGAACAAAAAAGGCGAGTCCCACCGCCGCGATAATGCCAAAGAATGTGAGGGGAATATAACTGATCATAGGGCAGGCCTCAGGTCATGGGCCAAAGGGGAGGCGGACCTCCCCCCGGCTTTGGGTAAGACGTTTCATAATCAGGAATGAAGGATCATGCCTCCGACGCCGACCACCCACCCGTGGGAGGGATCCGGAAATGTCATCCCGTAAAGATCCAGTTTTGTGCCGCTCTTGATGAGGGTCCAGTTGTTGCCGCCATCGACCGTCTTCATGAAGATCCCGAGAACCCCCGTGACATAGCCCACCTTGTCGTTGAGGAAGACCACGGTGTGCAGGTCATTGGACTCGCGCTCCATGCCGGCCACGCTCCAGGTCAGAGGTCCGCGGCCCGGACCATTCTGGATGACCCAGCTCTGGCCGCCGTTTGAGGTGTATTCGATGATCCCGTGCGTTCCGACCACCCATCCGCGGTTCTGGTCGATAAAGCTGACTCCGTAAAGATCCTTGCGCACAGAATTGTTCTGCTTCTTCCAGGTGTTGCCGCCATCTGTCGTCGAGAGGACCAGGCCCTCCTGTCCGACGGCCCAACCGTGGCTCGGGTCGCCCTTGAGGAAGGTCACCCGCATGATCCACTGGGCAGTGTCGGTCGAGACCTTCGCCCAATGGGCGCCTCCGTCCGTCGTGTGAAGGAGGGTTCCGGCAAACCCTGATGCCCAGCCGTTTTGCCGGTCAGAGAAGGTCACGGAATAGAGGTCGAACGGAATGCCTGTCTCCTGGGTCGACCAGCTTTTTCCCCCGTCGTCGGTCGCGAGGATGAGACCGTTGTTTCCGGCGGCCCAGCCGTGCTTCTGATCGACGAAGTCCACCGAATGGATCCAGTGGGTCGTTCCGGTATTGAGAGGAATCCAGGTCTTCCCGCCGTCGGTGGTGTGGATGATGACGCCGGAGGCCCCGGAGACCCAGCCTTCGTTCGCGCTGATGAAGTCGACCCCGTCAAAGGGATTGCCGACTCCGAGAGAGTCCGCAAATTGCCAGCGATCGGCAGCCCCGGCCACGGGAACTCCTCCAAGGGAAAGTCCCGCCCCAAAAATCCCTGCGGCCATGGCACAGGCCATAAGTCCGGACAGAATCCGATTGCGAATCTTCCCGCCCCACGTTGTCCGGGCCCCTTTTCCATTTCCATATTTTCCCATGCAAACCCTCCGGATCCGAGATGTTTTTATGAAAATGCCCAACAAAGGCGGAAGGCCTCCGCCACCTGCAAAGAACAGGGAAAGACAGACCAGAGAGGAGCGGAAAGCCTTTCTCTGGAAAGGAAAACAAGATCACAAACTGTCGAATTCGGAAAATGACCTTGATTGTATCCACAATCGCTCCACTTTGCAAACGATGGGAGGGACTTTTCCTTCATGAAAACTTTGCCTTCCCCCCGGCGGGCTGATGGGTGTGAGTGAAGCGTTTATTATTTTCAGGAAGACTCTAAAGAAGGCGGAAAACGAAAACGGGACTAAAAAGACAAAAATCCCCCTTTACCCGTATTTTCCGGGAAAGATTCCGGAAAGACCGCCATTTTTGAGGCCTCTCAAGGATTCCGCGGCCGAGACCAGTTTCGGGGCAATTTGGGTCATCCGTTGGCTCTGGCAAGATCTCCAAGAGCCGCGGAGACAAGAGGCGGGTCTTCTCGTTATCTGGACCGGCATGGCGTTGCCTTTTGACGCCTCCCCGATAGGATCGAAAATACGAGTACAACCCTCTACCGATCATCAAGGAGGGCCGTTCCGACGTCCTGATGGCTCCCCTTTCCGCCACCAAAAGCCTTTCCCCGAGGCTTGTCCTTGTACCGCCAACGTTAAGAGCGACCGGGAATGCATGGACGTCAAAGCTTCAGGACCCGTGGCTTCCGTAGCTCCCCTGACCGGGTCGAGGCAGGGTCAAAGAGCCTTGTCGGTGCCCGGTTGAAGGGTAGCGGCAGGCCCGGGTCTCAAGGGGGAGACCACGCCATCATCGCTCTCCGGCCGCTTCGAGGCCTTTCTTGACCGGCTCTGCCATAGAACAACCTCCGCGGCATGATCCTCCCTGGTCAGCACCCGTCCTTGTTCCAGAAATATATCGCGGTACCGGGGGCTTTTACGAGGCCGGGGAAATCCGGTAGAGATGGGTCGCCCCGAAGAGGACCAGATCCTTGCCGTCCTCGGAGATCGTCCCAAGCTTCGGATGGGCTCCGGCGGGAAGCGGCAGCATCGTTCCCCTTTCCCGGAGCAGGCGGACGAAGTCGAAGGGCTCCCCCGGAGAAAGCTTTTCGACGGAGGAGAAGATCCGGGCGGGATTGATGGTCGCCACGACCCACCGGTCCCCCACTCCCTTGTCAATTCCTCCCGGAGGGAAAAGGTAGGCCAGCCTGTTCCCCCACCAGGAGGCTGAGACCGGACGGACAGGTCCTGTGATGCGGTGACAGGAGGTGAGTTCCGCACTGCGTCCCCCTTCCGGAATCCGGCAGATGTGGGAACGGCGACCCTCAAAGAAGCCCATTCCCGACCCCGCCGGAAGGATTCCCATCGCGCTTCCCACCCTCTCGGGAGCCCGGGCCGGAATATTCCGGATCTCTCCCCGGGGGGAGACCGTCCTTTGGGTCAGGTAGAAGCGGCAGGAAAAACAGGGGAGACCGGAGGGCCGTGTGGCCCGGGGAACCAGAAGGGGAGGCGGACCGGAGGAAAGGGAGGTCTCCCGGGGAAGGGGAATGTAGCCGGCGGGATCGGCCCAGAGGATTCTGTCATGGAGGAAGAGGAAGGGCCTCCCCGTTTCGACCCTTCCGCTGTCGTAGGCAAGCCAGAGGATCCCCGCCTTCCTGTCAAGGAAGAGTGTCCGGATCGCCACGTCCGCCGCCTCGGGAAAATAATCCACCTGTCCTCTCAGGACCATCCGCTCCCTCCCGCCCTCTTCCACCCGGCCGATCTGGAAGGAGCGGACGACGGCCCCCCCTCCCCTTCGTCCTCCGCCCAGGAAAAGGTGCCCTTCCCCGATCGCGGCGGAGCGAACCCTGAAGCCGGGGAATGAGGGGAGCGCAACCGATGTCCAGGTCTCCCGCCAGAGATCCCGGGCTCCCATCGGATGGGTGACGGAGAGCCTATAGAGGCGGTTTTCCCCGGAGGGGGAATAGAAGTAGTACCCTCCCGACGGGCCCCGCCCGAAATCGGAGTCGGAGGCCACCTGGGCCCCGGGGGGGAGCGAAAGGGAGGACACGAAAAGTTTTCCCGGCCCGTGGGGGGACGGGGAGGAGAGGCTGGCCGGGAGAACGACCGAGGCCAGAAGGGCCTTCCCGAACCGCTGCCTGAGGATGGAAAACAACAGCCGGACTGTCACCTGCAATGGGTCTCTCCCGTGTTCGGGTCCGTCGAGGGGGAGGGTTCCGGATCTCCCCGCGCGCCCTACTATACCATGGATCTAAAAGCCCCGTCCCGTTCTATCAGACCTGCTCGAACCTGCCTAAGCCGGTTCAAAGCTGACTTCCTGCTTCACGGAGGCCGGTTTCACCGGCCTCTTGCGACGACGGCCAGAGCCTTCCTCTCCACAGGCTTCATATTCGGCAGAACTTGCCTTGGAGCCGTTTAGGGTGGCCAGACCAAATGCCAAGAGATTCTTGGCGGCATTCACGTCCCGGTCACGGACGGTTCCACAATCCGGGCACGTCCGCTGGCGAATCGCCAATCGCAGTTCTTTCCGGATTGCCCCACAAGCCGAACAGGCCTTGCGCGACAGGAACCGGCGGTCGGCGACCATCACCAAACCCCCACGCCTTCCCGTCATGGGCCCCTTTTCCTGCCCCAACCCAACAGCTTCTTCTCAGCGGACGTCTTCTACGCACACCCGCACACTTTTCCTCAAGAGAATTATTATCTTAATAAGAATTTATTATATGTAACAGCGAATCCGAATCCTGTATTCTTGTGTTCGAAATGGATTCGGGAAAAGGAATGGCCAGATCCTTCCGTCGTTCACCCGGCAGGTGGCTCCCGGATGGTCCGGCGTATGGCTTCCTCCTTCTCCTCCCGTATGCATTCCAGCCAGCGAGGGAACATCCTGTCAGGAATTCGAAAGAATGTCGGGATGAGAGCAGTCTCAGCATGCGGGGGCGGCTCTTATTCTCTCTCATCGTGAGGGATCTCGGAAACTCCGAAAGGAGTCCGGGATGCCTGTGAGTGGGGGGAAGCGGACTCACTCCGCAGACTTTGTCCCGCTTTAATCAAAACCCATGATCTAATAAGGAGGAGACCGATGAGTCGATCTATGTCACGCCGGGAAATGATGGGAATGGTGGCCATGATGGGAACGGCCGGACTGGGGCTGGCCCTTGGAAATGGAAAGCTCCCCCTGGCATCGGCGTCGGAACACCTCGATCTGGAACCCCGAGGGGATCACCAACTCCACGCGCTCCTTTCTGCCCTGGCCAAAGTGAAAAAACGCCGCGACTATCGAAACCTTACGATGATCAGCCTCCATCGGGACGAATGGGATCATGAGGCCATTGCCCTTCTTCTCCATTACCACGGAAAGCCGAAACAAGTCTGGGACAACACCGTCTTCGGCTCTCCCTGGCTCAACCTCATGAGAAATTCCCTAAATGCCCAGGTTTACAGCTTTGGCAAAAAAGATGCCCTGGTTCTTTCAGCCACCCATGGAACAGCCCACCTGGCCTTGTTTGACGACAAGATGTGGGAGAAATACCGTCTTTACGAAAAAGCGGAAGTCAAATCCAAAACCAACCCTCTGGTCCGTCTTTCCCCCGCCTCGTCAAAGCCCCTGTCCTCCCTGAACGATCCCCACGGAGTTCTCTCCCCCGAGGACAATAACATCCCGGTTCTCCAGGCGCGGGGAGTGGTTTTTCTGGCCTGTCACAACATGATCTGGGAGCTTTCCGGGGCGCTGAAAAAAGGCGGAATCAATCCCGACCACAAGACCCATGGAGAGATTGCGGCCGAATTGACCAATCACCTGATTCCCGGTGTCGTGCTGACACCCGGCATTGTGGGGACACTTCCCCTTCTGGCCGAGGCGGGGTACCAGTATGCCCATTCCTGAGTCCCGTTCACCTATTCCTGACCAATGCCGGGAAGTCATATCAGACAAAGTTGGATTGCCAAGAGAATAATGGGAGAAGATATGAAAAACGCACGACTCGCTTCCGCTTTTCTCGCAAGCTTGATGGTGTTCTTCCATGGAGTGCCCCTTTCTCCGCCCGAGGCCCTTGCGGCCGGATCGGAGATCTATCCCCCCTGGAGCCATGGACGGAACAACCCCTCGGTGGACAAGGGGGTTGACGTCACAGTGCCGGATGTCGACAACCTTCCGGATCTCCACGGGAACCTCACCCATCCCCGCCTTGTCCTCTACGTCGGGGGAAACTACTTTTTTGCCATGGCTCCTCTCGTCAACGCCTTTGAAAAAAAATATCCCCAGATCCGGGGGAAAATTTTTTATGAGACCCTTCCTCCCGGACTTCTGGCAAAACAGATCGCAAAGAAGGGACGTCTGACGATCGGGAACGCCACCATGACCATCCCCGGTGACGTCTATGCCGCGGGGCTCAGAAAGGTCCGGAGCCTGGTGGGCCGCAATCTTCTCGTCGGAAAACCCGTGGCGTATGCCACCAATGATCTGACAATCATGGTCCCCAAAGGCAATCCTGCCGGCATCAAGGGTCTGGCAGACCTCGGAAAACCGGGGGTCCGGCTGGTGATGCCCAATCCCGCATGGGAAGGAGTCGCCCGCCAGATCAAGGGGGCGCTGTTCAGGGCGGGCGGAAAGAGCCTCGTTCAGTCCGTCTATGTCGACAAGGTCAAAAACGGAGAAACCGTTCTGACCCGGATTCACCATCGCCAAAGCCCGATGGTCTTGATGCGGAAGAAGGCAGATGCCGGAGTCACATGGAGATCCGAGGCCGTCTTTCAGAAGGAGGAAGGCCACCCCATTGAAGAAGTCTCGATTCCAGACAGTCAGAATGTCCGGGCCATTTACGCCGCCGCACTCATCCGGGGAAGCCGCCATGTGGCGTGGGCCAAACGATGGCTCTCCTTTCTCAAGTCGCCTGAGGCACTCCATGTGTTCGAGCACTACGGATTCAAACCAGTCACAAGGAAGAACCTGAAGTAGAAACGGATTGCTGTACCATCCGCGCACAGGAACCTATTCAGGCCCTCTTCTTTTCCCGTCACCGGTTTTCCCCCTTGTCTGATGGGACATCGGACTGAGAGCAGCGCCTCCGAGAGGATTGACCGACAGGGGGTCCTGAATAACGGGGCTCCTAAGATCCCGAGCCCCGGGTTCTCTCTCTGATCGGGAAACCGGACCAGGAACCTTAGATCCTTATCATTGCCTCATCCTGAATGGGGAAAACACGATGCGTACAATTGGTCTGTTCTCCAAAGGTCCCTGGCTTCGTCTCCCTCTTCTCCTTGGTCTGATGGGAGCCGTATTCGGATTCATCCTTCAGACGGCCCCTGCATCGGCTGGCACAAGCCCTCCGCCGCCCGATGCCGCCACGATCCGGCAAGGAGAATATCTGGCCCATATGGGCGACTGTTTTGCCTGCCATACGGCCCGCGGCGGGAAGCCCCTGGCCGGGGGAGTTCCCATGAATACCCCTTTCGGCATCCTCTATTCGACAAACATCACGCCCGATCGCGATACCGGGATAGGGGGCTACTCCTTGGCCCAGTTCATCCGGGTCATGCGCGACGGAATCGACCGGAAGGGGAATAATCTCTTTCCGGCCATGCCTTATCCCTCCTATGCAAAAATCACGGATCAGGATCTGTATGCGCTGTATTCCTATCTGATTTATGGGGTCAGGCCCATATATCAGGAGAACAGAGAAAACCGGATCCATTGGCCCTTCAATATTCGACTGGGGCTGTCCATGTGGAAATGGCTATTTCTCGATGACAGACCTTATCGCCCGGATCCTTCCAAATCCGCCGTCTGGAATCGAGGGGCCTATATCATTCAGGGACTAGGCCACTGCGGCTCTTGCCACACTCCTCGCGGATTCGGATTGCAGGAGAAGGCCATGGACGAAAGAGGCCCGAATGGACGGGAGTATTTGAGCGGGGCCACCATCGATTCGTGGTATGCCCCAAGCCTCAGGAATCCCCAATCGATCAAAGGGATCGAAACCTTCCTGAAGACCGGGCGGAATGGACAGATCGCGGCATTCGGGATCATGGCCGAGGTCGATCATTTCAGCACACAGAAATACACGGACAGCGACCTTCACGCGATGGATGTCTATCTGAAGTCGCTCGTCATGAATCCCGGATCTTCTCCCGGCGGGACACAGGAAACCACAACACCCGCCCAGAAAACATCCCCTGCCGCCCTCTTCACGACACCGGGAGGGCTCGGCTATGTCCAGTTCTGCGCCTCCTGTCACCAGCTCGACGGAAAGGGTGTGCCCAACCTTTTCCCCTCCCTGGCGGAAAATCCGTCCATCCTTTCGAGCAATCCGCTCTCGGTCGTCCATGTCATTCTCTCCGGCTCACGCTCCGCGGTGACCGCGAAGTATCCGAAGGCCTTCGCCATGCCGAACTACGGAAGGTTGACGGATGAGGAGCTGGCCCAGATCGTCACATTCATCCGTACAGCGTGGGGAAATCATGCCTCGATGGTCACCCCCGAGCAGATCGGGAGGATCCGTTCTGAAATCACTCCCCGTCCTCCTTCCGCAGGATCCTACGCTGCCCCTCGCCTCGCGGGGATCCTCAAAGATCCTCATCGGGAGGATATCCTTTACGGAATGCGTCTGATGATCGAGACGAAGACTCTTCTTCCAAAAAATGTGGGGGATGAGCTTACCTGTTCAAGCTGCCACCTCGATGCGGGAACCATGGCCTATGCCTCTCCCTTTGCCGGCCTTGCCTCCCAGTTTCCCTCCTATTCATCCCGGGCGGGGAAGGTGATCGATCTGGCCGACAGAATCAATGGCTGCTTCCTCCGCTCAATGAATGGAGCCGCTCTCGACAAACACTCGAAAGCAATGCTCGCCATGGTGGCTTATATGAACTGGATGAACGAGGGCTTTCATCGCCACGATACCATTCCCGGGCGGGGGATCGGAGGGATCAGCAAGAGACTTGTGCCCGACCTTGGGAATGGAAAGAAAATTTACCGCCAGGACTGCGCATCGTGTCACGGAACCCACGGAGAAGGTCTTCTGGATGCTCACGGTTCCTATATATTTCCTCCGTTATGGGGACCACACTCCTTCAATATCGGAGCGGGAATCGCCAAAACCTATACCGCCGCTGCCTTCGTCAGGAACAACATGCCCATCTCCCACTCCATGGACACACCGCTGGGACAGGGTGGGCTGACGGATCAGGAAGCTGTCGATGTATCGGCTTACTTTACCCATATGCCTCGGCCGGATTTCCCAGATAAGATCAAGGATTGGCCTCACGGAAAAAAACCGTCGGATGCACGTTATTGACGCGATTCATCACCACAGCCACTCTCTTTGGAAGCCATTCGGTGGGTGACGAAATTTAGGGGAAAGGCACACGGGAGCCAAAGTCCCGGGAATCGACGGGTTGCGGCAGGGATCCTGTCATGCACGCGAAGGGTCGACAGGGAGAGGATCGATTGCAGGAAATCCTGAAGAATGGGCAACGGGAACGATGATGGACCCAGGAATCCAGACAAAAACAGGGGGGTCCTAAGCACAATGAAAACCGTTCGAAAACACTGCTCACCTGAGTTCAAGCCGAAGGTCGTTCTTGAACTTCTTCAAGAAGAGAAAATCCTGTCTCAGCTGGCATCCGAGCATGGATTCATCACTCCTTGCTTGTCCGTTTGTGAAGTCAGGCTTTAGAAGGCCTATCCGGGATCTTTCCGGACCCGAAGGTTCACGAGCTCAAGGTCCCCCATGGGGGGGAGGTGGCCACGCTCTATAGGGGAGCCCAGTTTCTGGTTCTTTCGCGAACGGCTTCCGAAAGCCTGGCGCTAAACACCGTGATAATCTCCAGAACCTCCTTGGCCAAATCTTCCTCAAAAGTCGTGTCCCTGCCTTGGTTGAGGATGACGACCTCGACCTTTTTCGGCTCGCAGATGGCGAAAACCCGTTCCGCCCCAAAGCACAACAGCCGGTCCTTGTGGGTGATGCCCAGGCGCCACGCCGATGATGGCTCCCAGGAGCCGTTTCAGGCCCTTCTTGTGAGAGTTCACCCCTGAACCAGGGCCGGCGACAACTTCGAAGGTCCAGCCTTGCCGCGCATAAAAAAGTTCCAGCACCTGTTTTTGCCGTTCCAGGTCCTCCTTCCGGTCGTGGCTGGAAACGCGGGCGCTGGCCATCGTGCGGCGGTTTGCGGTATCCATGCACGGAGCCACTCTGGACGCAATTTCGCCAAATCATAGCGCCATTGGCCCCCCGCCGTATGCAGGGCAACCAGCCTGCCTTCCGCTTCCCGGCGTCGCAGTGTGGTGATGGACACACCCAACGCTTTCGATGCTTCGCCTATGCTGTTCAACCTCTCCATTTTGGAGAGGTTGAACAAGATTTCGCTAGATTTCAAGAAAACTGCTTGAGTCCCCTTTCGGATCCTACCCGTGGCTCGCCCGCTCGTAGCGGACCGGCCAGGGGATCTCCTGGCCCAGGCGCCTGGCGGCATGAAGGGGCCAGTAAGGGTCCCGGAGCATCTCCCGGGCCAGGCTCACCCCGTCGGCCTGCCCGGTGACCAGGACATGTTCGGCCTGGACCGGGTCGGTGATCATCCCCACCGTGACCGTCGGCATCCCGGCCTCTTGCCTGATCCTTGCCGCAATCGGCGTCTGATAGCCCGGCCCCACGGGAATGCGGGCCTCGGGAACCAGGCCTCCCGAAGAGCAGTCGATCACATCGACCCCCTCCCGGGACAGGGCTTTGGCCAGGACCACCGACTGGTCCGGATCAAAACCCCCTTCCACCCAGTCGGTCCCGGAAATCCGGACCCAGAGGGGATAACTCTCCGGCCACACCTTCCGGACCGCCCGCGCCACCTCCAGGGGAAACCTCATCCGGTTCGGGAGGCTTCCCCCGTAAATGTCCGTCCGATGGTTCGCGAGGGGGGAGAGGAAGGTG
This sequence comes from Nitrospirota bacterium, assembly GCA_021827365.1. Classification (GTDB taxonomy): domain Bacteria; phylum Nitrospirota; class Leptospirillia; order Leptospirillales; family Leptospirillaceae; genus UBA4572. Next base: position 15,277 of record JAKAWK010000008.1, on the reverse strand, counting down.
TGCAAAAGATACCCATGGGCCATGTGGATCTCAAGAACCTTGAAACCTGCCGAAAGCGCCCGGAGGGCCCCCTGGCAAAACTCCTCCCTGACCCGGTCGAGATCGGAGGATTCCATGGACCGGGGGGGAGCCAGCCTCCCGAAGGGGACGGGGCTGGGGCCCAGGGTCGTCCATCCTCCCCTGTCCGGCCCCAGTCCTCCTCCCCCCTCGAAGGGAGGAGCCGTCGAGGCCTTTCGTCCCGCATGGGCAATCTGGATGGCCGGAACCGCCCCCTGATCCTCCATGAAGGCAACGATCGGGGCCAGGGCCTGGGCCTGGGTCTCGTTCCAGATTCCCAGATCCATGGGGGTGATCCGTCCCTCCGGAGAGACAGCGGTGGCCTCGACAAAGACGATTCCGGCCCCGCCTACGGCCCGGCTTCCCAGGTGAACCATGTGCCAGGGGCCGGCCGTCCCGTCCGGAGTCGCATACTGACACATGGGAGAGACGCAGATTCTGTTCCGGGCGGTCACCTTCCGGACTGTCCATGGATCAAAGAGACGGGCCATGCCTCCTCCTCTCACAAAATGGGGTCCCCGGCCGGCCCCCGGGCTCCGGGGTGTCGGGAAATCCCGGGAATGGAATGATTATTTCTTTAATAATAAATACTTGAGTTGAACAGGCGATGCCAGCGCGCCTATCCTGGAACCTGATCCCGGAATGAAGGATGAAATCCGGGCAAAAAATTCCAGAGAAAGGACAGACACCATGTTGGGACCTTCCGCCAATCCGGCCATGATCGTCGGAGTCATCGCCCTCTTTTTCCTCGTCACGGGCACTCTCTCCTACCTGATGGGAAAGAAGGACTCCCAGACCGGACACAAGGGCCAGAACCTCTAGAACCGGCCCCGGGGGCCTTACGGTCTTCCGTCCGGGTCGGACAGATCTCCGGACGGAAGGCCCTGTCTTTTTGCGATTCTTTTTCGTATTTTTCCCGACATTCTGAACGCGACCGATCTCCCGTTCATGGTCTTCCGCTGCAAGGATCCTGTCCCCCCAAAGATTTTCTTTCCGCTCTCCCCAGGCCTTTTGGCGAACCTTGCCGCCATGCTATCCTTAGGTCTTCGGAAATCCCCTAATGACTGTCCGGGCAACGCGCAGGAGCTCCGACCCCACGGAAAGGACCGGCCCATGATCGACGAGATCCTCACCCGCTCCCCCATCCCCTTCCTGGTCTCGGGAGAGTGGATGGACAAAAGCGACGGCCTTCCCCCCCACCAGCTCTCCTCCTTTACCACACGGCTTTCGGGCTTTCCCAAGGACCGGCCCTCCTGGACCGTGGCAAGACCGGGAACCCGGGAGGTTCTCCGGGCCGCCTCCTCCCTTGCCCGGGGCCAGGAGATCCTCTCCTCCCTCCCCCGCCACAGGCGCCGGGAGATCCTCGAAAATACGGCCGTCCTCCTCGAACGCCACCGCACCCTCTTTTCCGGCCTTGTGACCGCCGAGGTGGGGAAACCCGTGTCGGCGTCGCTTGCCGAGGTCGACCGGGCCATCACGACCTTCCGGGTCGCGGCCTCCCAAGCCCCAACCTTCGGATTCGAGCAGGAGCCCGGAGAAACGGTTCCCCAGGGGACAGGAATAATCGGCCTGGTGGACCGGATCTCCGCAGGCCCGGTCCTGGCGATCACCCCCTACAACTTCCCCCTGAACCTTCTCGCCCACAAGGTGGCCCCGGCGATCGCGGCAGGAAGCGCCCTGATCGTGAAGCCCGCCCCGCTGGGGATGACGACGGCCATCGGCCTCGGAGCCCTTCTCCTCGAGGCGGGCCTTCCCCCCGAGGCCCTTTCGGTCCTCCCCTGCGATCTTTCTGACACCGAGCGGCTGATCCGCCACCCGGCCCTTCCCGTCATTTCCTTCACGGGATCGGCCACAGTCGGCTGGAGCATCAAGGACCGCGTTCCGAGGAAAAAAGTTCTGCTCGAGCTCGGAGGAACGGCCGCCGTCATGGTCGCTTCCGACGGAGAGACGCCGGAACTCCTCGACCGGCTCGTGACCGGAGCCTTCGCCTATTCCGGGCAGGTCTGCATCTCGATCCAGCGGATTCTTGTCCACCGGTCCCTGTACGAGCGGATCGGGGAGGGGCTTTCTCAAAAGATCCGGGATCTCGAACGGGAGGGGCGAATCGGGGATCCGTCCTCCCCCCGGACCCTGATGGGTCCTCTCATCCGGTTAAGCCATGCCGATGCGGTGCGCACGAAGATCGAGGAGGCCGTCGCCATGGGGGGACGACTCCTCCTTCCCCTAAGGCAGGAGGGCTCCCTCCTCTACCCCACCCTTCTGACCGGAACGGAGGGCGATTGGCCGATCGAGCAGGAGGAGGTCTTCGGCCCGGTGGCGACCCTCACTCCCTTCGACCATCCCGAGGAGGCGATCGACCGGATCAACCGGTCCCGCTACGGCATCCAGGCCGGCATTTTCAGCCGCTCAATCGACCGGGCGGTCGGATGGGCCCGGAAGATCGAGGCCGGGGGGGTCCTCATAAACGAGATCCCGACATTCCGCCTCGACCATTGGCCTTACGGGGGCATCAAGGAATCGGGCTCCGGATTCGAGGGAGTCCGCTATGCGATGGAGGAAATGACCCGGCCCCGTCTTCTGGCGATCCGACTTCCCCTCTCCTGACAGACTCCGCCAGGGAAGAAAGACGGTCCGGATCGTTTGACAGGGACAGGCCCCCGGACATGGGGACCCCGGTCTCCTAGACCGGCTCCGGGGCTCCGGAGAGACGACTGTACTCCGTGACCAGTTCGCGGGATCCGACGACCAGGGCGACCCGCTGGTGGATGTGGGTGGCGGGAATCTCGAGGATCGGCCGATGGCCGTTGGTCGCAAGCCCCCCGGCGGCCCGGGCGATGAAGGCCATCGGGATCGCCTCGAAGAGGAGCCGGAGCTTGCCTTCGGGATGGCCGGCCCCCTCTTTGGGAAGATCTCCGGGGTAGAGATAGATGCCTCCCTTCAGGAGGTTCCGGTGGAAGTCCATCACCAGGGCCCCCACGTAACGCGCGCTCCAGGCAGAGCGGCCATGGAGGGTATCGACATAGCGGCGGACCCCCGGCTCCCAACGGGTGTAGTTTCCCGTGTTGATGCTCACGATCTGGCCTCCGCCGTCGGGGAAGCGGACCGGGCCCGGAAGGGAAAGGAAATCCCCGGAGGAGGGATCCAGGGCATACATCCTCACCTCATCCCGGAAGGCCACCACCAGAAGGGTGGAGACGCTGTAGAGGACGTAGACGGCACAGACCACCTCCCGGGTGGAGCGAAGGAAGTCCCGGGCGGAATCCTCCCCCCGCGGGCCCGACCCCCGGTACAGGGCGAAGATCGATCCCACGGGGCCGGAGACAGCGAGGTTCGAGGAGCCGTCGAGGGGATCCATCGCCACATAGAGGGATTCGGCCAGGCAGGGAAAGACTTCGGGATGCTCCCGCTCTTCCGAGACGAGGAGGGAGACCCGTCCGGAAGCCCCCAGATGGCCGGAAAAGATCTCCTGGGCAATCTCGTCGAAGGCCTGGACCTCCTCCCCCTGGACATTGACCTGCCCCGAACTTCCCGTAAGCCCGTGAAGGGGGCCGAGGGCTAGGCGCCGGGCGAGATCCCGGCCCCCCTCGGAAATGGCCAAAAGGATCTCGAGAATGGCCGTGCGTTCCTCCTTCGAGAAATCCGGAGCCCGTTCCACGAAGTCTTCGAGGGCCAGCCGGCTCTCCCGTTCGTGACCCTTCGTTCTTCCTGCCGTTCCCTTCCGGACCAATGCCGCTCCTCTCTTTTATGTTGTCAGGAACCTATTCCAGAGCTCCGTGTTCCTCTTCCCACGCCTCGAGATCCATGAGCAGAAGGGCCACATCCCGGGGCGAAAGAATCACATGAGGGCTCCGGCCCTTCTTGACCTGGTGGTCGATCTCCTGGATCCTCCGCCTTGCCCTCTGGAAGGTGAGCGAGTCCGCGAGAAGGGAGGCTTCTCCCGCCCTGAGGCGAAGGAACTCCTCCCGGATGCTCCTGACATCCTTCTGGAAGTCCTTTTCCCGGGAGCACTCCTCGCAGTACCAGCGCGGGGCCTGGTCGTCCACCGCCGACAGACGATCGTACGCCCGGTCAAAGAAATCATGTCCCATCGAGATCTTGTAAAGGACCGGACTCACGCGGCAACAGGAGTCGCAACGCCCGGGCTGGGCTGTCTTTTCCATCGTCACTGTCCTTCCGGCAAAAGAGACGGGGCGGGCTTGGGAGCGTCTTGCCGGAGAACGTCCTGCCAGATTCCCTGGAGGTGGTCCACGGTGCGCATGAAGGTGGTCAGGTAGAAGTCCCGGCCCGCCGAGGGAGGGGCTCCCTCCCTAAGGTAGCCCATGAAGTGGCGGTTCGTCCGGTTCAGCGTGATCTTGGCCCGGACGATCCTCAGGATTTCGGTGATCTCCTGGCGTCTCTCGGGAAGGCCCTGGAGGAGCCTCTCCCGTTCTCCCTCCTCCCAGTCGTCAAAGAGGGACAGGATCCGGGCCATCTCCCGTTCCTCCCCCTCTCCCGGGGCGAACCGCCATTCCCGGCCGCCGTCTTCCGTCTCCATGGGAAGAATGGAAACCTTGTAAATCAGGGCCTCCACCCCTCGCTTGATCTCTTCGAACGGATTCTCCACACCTTCCTCGCTTCCCTTGTCCCTGCCTTCCGGAACGGGATCCGTCCCGGAGATGACCCATTCTACTCCCGATCCCATCCACAGAGAAAGGCGTCGGCCGACTGGGCCAGCGCCGGCAGACTGTACCCTCCCTCGAGAAAACAGGCCGTAAGCCCCCGCTCCCGTTCGGCCAGCGCCTCTCCGATACGGCGGTAGGTCTTTTCCGAAAGGGCCATGTCTCCCAGCGGATCGGCGATATGCGCGTCAAAGCCGGCGCTGACAAGAACCGTCCCGGGGGAGAATCGGTCCCAGCGCGGCAGGATCTTCTCTTCGAGCACGAACCGGTAGTCTTCGTCGTCGGTTCCCGCCGGAAGCGGAAGATCGAGGATGCCCGATCCCCCGGGCCCCTCCCGGTTTTCCCGCCCGGAGCCCGTCCCGGGATAGAACGGGTAGCGGTGGGTGCTGACGAAGAGAAACTGGTCCGGGGAAAGAAGCCGTGTCAGGATATCGAAGGTTCCGTTTCCGTGGTGGACATCGAAATCGAGGACAAGGATCCTTTCCGCCGGATTGGCCCGGGCCCTCGCCACAGCCAGGGTGGCCAGATGGTTGACCGCGCAGAATCCCATCCCCCCGTAAAAATGGGCATGGTGGCCAGGAGGACGCACCGCGCAGAAGATACGGCGAGCCACCCCGGACCCTGTCTTCGACAGGTCGAGCAGGACCCCGGCGATCTCCTTCAAGGCCCGGACCGTGGCGTGGGCGACCCGGGTATCCCCGTCAAGATCGACCGGGGGACCGGTCGGGGCGAGCGACTCGAGAAAGTCGATGTACTCTGGATTATGGCTCTCCCGGAAGATCCCAAGGTCCGGCTCGGGGCTCACCTCGAGAAAGCGGGCCTTCCCCCCTTCGACCCGGGATTCGAGGACCGGAAGAAGGGCAGAGAGCCGGGCCGGAGATTCGGGGTGGTCCGGACCGCTGTCGTGGGCAAGGCCGGCGTAGCCCACGAAATACTCCGCAAGCGGTGCGCTCACGGGAAGACGAGGACCGGAAAGGGAAGGAAGGCGGCCTCCCGGGCCCAGGCCTCGAGACGCTCCGCCGGAACCTTCCGGACGCCCTCGAGGGCGGGAGGGCGGGCGACGCTGTAGAGGTGCCAGGCCCGGATCGCCCTCCCCTCTGCGGCCCAGCCCGCCACTTTTTTCAGGAGGGGATCCCAGAGAGTCCGGTCCGCAGGCATGGCCTCCGGATCCCCCTCCTGACCAAAGTCCAGGACCATGGTCTGGATCGTGACGGGAAGATCGGACACCACAAGGTCGAGCCCCTGCATCATCCGGTCAAAGGGGATCCGGGAGCGGTTGATGAAGGCGAAGTGGGCCGGATCCGCCGCATCAAGCTTGAGCCAGATCTCCCCCGGCCCGTCTTCGAGAAAGGTTTTTGCTGTTTGCCTTCGGCTTTCCCCGGCAAAAAGTCCGCTCCCGTTCGTGATGAGGCGCAGGGGGGGCGGAGCGTTCCCTGGCCAGGGCCGCCTTGCGACAAATTCCCGGACGGCCCGGGAGACCTCCCGGAAGGACGGGGCCAGGGTCGGCTCCCCGTCTCCGGAAAAGGCGATGTCCTTCACCTGCCGAAGCTCTGGGGGCAGGTCCCCGAAGGGCGTCTCCTGATAGAAGCGGCCGGAATCCAACGCCTCGAAAAGGGCGGCGATCTCCTCCATCACGAGCTCTGGGGCCGGAAGCTCTCCCTCCGGAAGAAGGGGTCCCGTCCGGTCGACCTGGCAGTAGATGCAGTCGAAGTTGCACCCCTTGTCGAAGTTCAGGTTGATTCCGATCGAGAGCCCCCCCGCCCGCCGCGACAGGACGGGGTAAACGGCCCGGAAGGGACGGCCGGAGAGGGTAAAGAGCCGGGAGTGGTCGGCATGAAGAAGGTTCATCGTCGCCATCGGGGAATCCATGTCTCCTTCTCCTTGAGATGGGAGCGTTCCGGAGAGAGGGGGGGAAGGGTCAGGGGACGCTCTCCGGATCCGCTCAGGACCGTCACGGTCAGGGGGCCGTCGGGGACCTTGTCTCCCCCGAAGGCGTGCAGGGCTCCCGTGGCCAGCTCTCCCATCCGGGGAGAGATCTCCTCCTGCCGGGTCAGGATGCAGACCAGGGGACCGTCGAAACCCTCGGGCCGGAAGGCGACTCCGGCCTTCCGGATATGGGTCTCCAGGTTCCGGTTGTCCGTCTGGTCCCGGCCCACGATGACCCACTCCCCTTCCTCGAACCGGAAATGCTTCCCGTACCGGAGCATGGAGGCGGCCGGAGCCCTGTCCGCTCCCTTTCCCGGATCCCCGGTCCAGTCGACGGCGACAAAGTCGCCGACCCGTTCCTGGAAGTGGGAATCCGTCAGAAGGCATCCTCCGGCGGGGGAGGGAATGACCGAAAGGCCCAGTCGGCGAGCCAGGGCGAGCTGGGGCTTCCTCGAGCGGCCCGCCCAGCCGAAGAGCCTTCTCCTGTCCACGGTGCCGTCCCTCTCGGGATCGGTCTCGGGAAGAAGTTTGGCCGACAGGGGGCGCAGCACGCGCCCTTCCATCCCGGAATCGGCGTCGATGGCCTCGATGGAGCGTTTTTTCTGGGACATGGGGCGCTGCCCCAGCACCTCGCCCGTCACGAGGAAGGAGGCCCCCACCTCCTCCATGAAGGCCCTTCCCAGGGCAAACATGTGGATGCGGCAGTCGATGCAGGGATTCATGGCGCTTCCGTACCCGTATTTCGGATGGGCCAGAAGATCGAGGAAGGCCTCTCCCTTGGGGCGTTTCACAAGCGGAATTCCTATCTCGGCGGCCATCCGGTCCGCCATGGAGTCGCAACCGAAGGGGCTTTCGAGATGGAGGGCCACCAGGGGGACGCCCATCTCTCTGAGGATCAGCCCCGACAGGGAGGAGTCGAGTCCCCCCGAGAGCAACAGGACCCCCTTAGACATTCTGGCCGGTATCCATGATGACCTCGTGGATTTCCAGGACATTGGGACCGGAAAACATCTCCTTGGGCGGCCTCTGGGAGTGGGCCTGGCGGAAGGAGTCGGAGTGCGTCCAGGATTCGAAGGCTTCCATGGACTCCCAGAAGGTCATGACGGAGTAATACTCGGAATCGACAGGACGGAGGATGAGATTCCGGATGAATCCCGGAAAACCGTCAATCATTCCCTTGCGGTTTCTGAAGCGTTCCTCGAAGTCCTTTTCGTGGCCCGGGGTTACCCGGATCCTGTTGGCAACAACAATCATCTTGCGTCCTTTCTTGAGGGTCCTTGTCCATGAACCCATTATACCAGAGCCCGAAAGCCCGAAAAACCGGCCACCCGCCGGTCAGGACCGGGAGTGGCGGGGGAGGGTCGGAAGGTAGCTGACGGAGGGCGTTATCTGCTTGGGCTGGGGGAAGAGCCTCATGAAGAGATAGATTTCCTCGGGAACTTCGGTCGAGATGGGAATCTCGAACTTCCGGAGCTCTTCCACCGTGAGGGGATAGTCGTGGGTAAAGTGGCCGGTGGCCAGAAGATTGGCCAGACTTCTCGCCTTCCCGGCCTCCATGCGTTTCGAGAGAAGGTCGGTCACGCCGTCGGAGAGCTGGCGGATGGCCTTCTCGGCCACGTCGGCCATGATCATGGTCTTGTCGTCGATTTCGTCATGGCTCTTTCGTTCGAGAACGCGGAGGATGGAGGCGGCCGGGAACTCCCCGATCTGGGGATCGACCGGCCCCAGAACCGCATTCTCGTCCATCACGATCCGGGATGCTGAGAGGGCGATCAGGGTTCCCCCGCTCATGGCGAAATGGGGTACGAAAACAGTGACGGGAGCCTTCCGGTTGGCCAGTGCGTGGGCAATCTGCATGGATGCCAGGACAAGGCCCCCGGGAGAATGGATGATCAGGTCGATGGGCGTCTCGGGATCGGTCATCTTGATGGCCCGCAGGATCTCCTCCGAATCCTCGACGTTGATGAAGCGGAGAATGGGGAAGCCCAGAAGATTCATCGTCTCCTGCCTGTGGACTAAGGCAATGGCCCGCGTTCCCCGGGAGCGTTCGAGGTTTCTCAAGGCCTGGGCCCGGGCAAACTCGAGCATGCGCCGCGACATGATCGGCTGAATCATCAGGAGAATAAAAAAAAGCCAGATCAGATTTCCGAAATTCACCCCTCACCTCGATTTCCGTTCCCATGTTTGACTTTGCCCTGCCACCCGGCGAGAATGGGCCTATGACACATATTCCGAAAAAACGCCTCCCTGTCCTGGCGGGTCTCCTTCTGTGCGGTTTCTCTCTTGTCTTTCTCCCCGCCCTCCCGGCCCGGGCGGCGGGAGAGTTCGCCTGGCAGAGCCTCTCCTTCGACGGCGGGGTGGATCCCATCCTGTCCGGAAGCATTAACGGCCTGATCGACGGAACGCCCGTCCCCGCCACCCAGATGAGTCAGCTTGAAAACACCGGAATCGACTTTCACTTAAGGTGGAGTTCCCAGCTCGCCTCCCACCTGGGGCTCCGCTTTTCCGTGGGGTACTCCTCGTTTGCGCCCAGCTTGGGCTTCCATGGATTTTCGGCGCTTCCGCTCACGGTCGGAGCCACCTTTCCACTCTTCGACCCCCGGGTCAGCCTGGAGCCCGTCATCCCCTACCTGGCCATCGACCTGGGTCCCTCCTTCAACAGCCTTCCCGCCAACCAGGGAAATGTGGGGTCGGTCTCTTTTACCGCCGACCTGGGAGCCGGGCTTCTGGTTCCGATCAACTCCACCTTTTCGCTTTACGGAGAGGTCCTACCCACGATGATTCAGGGCCCCATCTCCGCCAACGACCCCCAGACCCACACCGACGTCTCCTCGAGCGTCATGTGGACCCTTCCGGTTCTTCTGGGAATCACCTACAATTTCAAGATGCCCCACAGCTCCTAGCCAGGATCGTCCGGAGATCTAGGATTCCGGAGAATCCAGAAAGAGGCCCGACCCGGAGATGCGTTTCTGGCCATACTCGGTCAGCCTCCGTCCGGCGGGGGTCCGGGCGATCAGCCCTTCCTTGAGAAGATACGGCTCGACCACATCGATGATCGTGTCCACCTCGATCTGCAGGGTCGCAGCCAAAGCCTCCACGCCCACAGGTCCCCCGTTATAGACCGTTCCGATGGTATGAAGGACCTTCCGGTCGACCCGGTTCAGCCCCAGATCATCGATCCCCTCCACCTTCAGGGCCTCCAGAACCAGGGATCGCGTGACCGTTCCATTGGACTTGACCTGGGCATAGTCCCTGACCCTGCGGAGGAGCCGGTTCGCGATCCGGGGGGTTCCCCGGGACCGGCAGCCGATTTCCATGGCCGCCTCTTCGGGAACGGAAAATCCCAGGACCCCCGCGGACCGGATGAGAATCTTGACCAGTTCGTCCGGCCTGTAGAAATCGAGGTCCTGGAAAATCCCGAACCGGTCCCGGAGCGGGGCCGACAGGAGGCCGGCCCGGGTCGTGGCGCCCACCAGGGTGAAGGGGGGAAGGACATGCCGGAAGGTCCTGGCGGAGGGACCCCGGTCGAAGATCACATCGATGGCAAAGTCCTCCATCGCGCCGTAGAGGATTTCCTCGACGGGCCGGGGAAGACGGTGAATTTCGTCGATGAAGAGCACCGTCTTGGGAGAGAGGCGGGAGAGGATTCCCACAAGATCTCCGCCCTTCTCGAGGACAGGGCCGGAGGTCGTCAGGAAGGGAACCCCCATGGCCCCGGCAATCAGCCCCGCCAGCGTGGTTTTTCCGAGACCCGGAGGACCGTGGAGGAGAATGTGGTCCAGGCACTCCTCCCGAAGAAGAGCGGCCTCGATGCTGATCTTGAGGCCGGATAGCACCGCCTCCTGGCCGATGTATTCGTCGAAGGAGCGCGGACGGATTGCCGGGGAGGTGTCAGGGAATTCGGGGGAGGGAAGATCCGGCAGGTCCATGGGACCGGCCGTTGGATCAGTCCACTCCATGCCTGTAGACTTCATCGAAGAGCTCCTCCACCGATTTGACGGCAGGGTTTCGGGCCAAGGCCCGCCGGATCATCTTTTCTGCCTCCGCGGACGAGTGGCCGAACTGCCGGGTCAGAATTTCAAAAACCGAATCGGCCGGGCCCGCGGGATTCGGGATAGAAGCCCCCGGAGGGATTGCCGAAGGCTGGGCCAGGGTGTCCTTGGAGGAGGCCAGGAGCGAAGGCGGAAGACGATCCCGAAGCTCGGAGACGAGCTTTCGGGCCGTCGTCTCCCCCACCCCCTTGAGCTTTTTTAGCCTTGAGACATCTCCCGCGGCGATGGACTGCCAGATTTCCTGGGGAGAGACCGATATCATCCGGATCGCCTTCGTCGCCCCGAGGCCCCCGATCCGCCGGATTTCATGGAACAGCTCCTCTTCCGCCGCATCGACAAAGCCGACCAGGAGGGGCGATTCCTGGTGTTCGCTCCAGAGAAGGACGGTCCGGAGCGAGACGGGCCCCGAAGAGCCCGAAAGATGGGCGAGGGAATAGGGAGAGAGAAGGACCCTGTATCCCACCGATCCGGCCCTTATGATGACGGATTCTGTCCCGGATTCCTCGACGGATCCCCACAGACGGGCAATCACGGATGTCCGAGCCTCCCGAACCCCAGGAAGGCGAGGCCCAGGGCGTCGCCCTCGTGGGTCGTGCCCACCTTGAGATCCGGCCCGAACCAGAAGGACAGGGCGCGGATCAGGTCTTCCTTGGAGGATCCCCCTGTTCCCGTGACCCGGTGTTTCAGCTCTCTTGGCGGAATGGCAAGAAAGGACAGTCGGTGGCGATAGGCGAGATAGGCCACCGCCCCGATGACCGGCCCCAGGATATGGCCGACTCCCGGGGCATTTCGCCGGGAAAAATGGTCTTCGAGGCAGAGGGCCGAGACGGAATGGTCCCGGATCTGGGTTTCCAGGGCGTCGCAGATCGCCCCGATGCGATCAGACAGGGCCTCCCCCGGAAAGGTCTTGATCGTCCCCCCTCCCCGGAATGTCAGCTTCTGGAAGGAGTCTCCCGTGACCACGGCCCATCCGGTCCGCGCAAGTCCGGGATCGACTCCCATGACCGAAACCGGGGGCCTCCCCTTTCCCGGAGAGGGAGGAGGGGAGGGGCGGAGCGTCTCTTCCCTAGGGGGAGACGGAGACATAGCTGTGCCGTCCATCGTGAAGGATGGTCAGGAGCACTTCCGCATCCGGGGGAATCCGCCGGGCAATCCGGACGAAGTCCGAGACCGACCGGACGGTCTTTCTGTCGATTTCCACGATAATGTCCCCCCGCCTGAGTCCGGCCGCCTCGACCGCAGAGCCGGGCTGGACGGCCTGGATCACGACCCCGTGGATCCGGGAGGAGAGTCCGAGCTGTTGCCGGATCTCGCCGTTTAGGTCCAGGATGCGAAGGCCCTTCAGGACATTCTTGAAGTTCCCCGCGCCCTCTTCCCTGCGGCGGCTGTTCATCGCGAGCTTCTTGGGAAGTTCGCCGACCTTCACGTCGATGTTCCGGGATTGGCCGGAGCGGACGACCGTCAGCCTCGCGATCTTTCCGGGAGGGATCCGGGCCACATGCATCCGGAGATCATTGGCGTCCTCCACGGCCATGCCGTTCAAGGCGGTGATGACATCCCCCCGCTTGAGACGGGCTGACTCGGCGGGGCTACCCGGAAGGACATCGCTCACCAGAACGCCGGAGTTTTTCTTTAAGCCGAACTGTTTGGCAATGACCGGGGTCACGTTCTGGATCGAGATCCCGAGCCATCCGCGAACGACCTTGCCCTTCGAGATCAGATCCTGAACCACCTGCCGGACCATCGTCACGGGAATGGCGAACCCGATCCCTTCATAGCCGCCGTTGGTGGTGTAGATGGCGGTGTTCATCCCCACGACCTCTCCCATCAGGTTGACCAGGGGTCCCCCGGAGTTTCCCGGGTTGATGGCCGCATCGGTCTGGATGAAGTTTTCGTACTGCTCGATTCCCATGTTGCTCCGCTTGAGGGCGGACACAATTCCCATGGTGACCGACTGGGTCAGTCCGAAAGGTGATCCCATCGCCAGGACGATCGTCCCCACATCCACATTCTTGGAGTCTCCCCAGGTGACCACCGGAAGGGGAGACCGGGCATTGATCTTGATCACGGCGATGTCGGTCATCGGATCGGTTCCGATCACCTTGGCCTGGTAGGATTTCTTGTTGCTAAGCAGGACGGTGACCTTCGTGGCGTTCTTGACGACATGGTTGTTGGTCACGATAGTTCCGTCGGCACTGATGATGAATCCCGATCCGAGACTCCGCTCCACGTGCTTCTGGGGAGACTGCCCTCCCCCGGGACCGAAGGGGTTCCCGAAGAAGCGCTTGAAGAAAGGATCGTCGAACATGGGGGGCAGGTGAGGAGCAGTCGAGACGAGTGAAGTCGTGGAGATGTTCACAACCGCCGGAAGGACGGCCCGGGAGACAGCTTCAAAGCTTTTCTGGAGCGCAAGCCCGGCCGCGACATCCTTCTCCGAAACCACGGGGTCCCCGCCGGAGGCCGGGGCCGCCAGAGCCGGTCCCGGCATTGCCGGAACTCCCACGAACAGCCCTGCCCAAAGCACGCCTAAGGCCAGAAGTCTTTTGCCGGAAAAAATCTTCACTTGTTCACTCATGATCAGGACCACCCCTCGGAAACACGGTTATCGTTTTAGGCGGCAGAGTTATCCGCGGCCGGACAAGGTCCGGTTGATGACATCGATGATTTCCTGTTTTTTGAACGGTTTCGGAATGAGATCGACGGCCCCGGCAGACAGGGCTTCCACCCAGAGATGCTCATCTCCGAAGGCCGACAGGAGGACAACGGGAAGATCGGAATTGTTTTCCCTGATATGTCTGAGAAGATCCATTCCATCCCGGTCGGGCATCCGCAAATCCGAGAGGACGAGATCGACAGCCGTTTTTTCAAGAAGGCCGATCGCCATGTCGACGGAGGAGGCCACCCACACCCGGAATTGGTTCCGGCGAAGGATTTCTGCCAGAAGGTCAAGCGCGACGGCATCGTCCTCGACGACCAGGATCGACCTTCCGGCCCCCTCGTTTCCGGAGACCAGATGGATATTTGAACTTTTTTTTCTGCTCGAGTACATAGCCAACACTACCAAAAAGAGGATGGCTGTTCAAGTGCGTGAAGAGGCTTCCTGTCCGGGGACGGACACAGGCGAGACTCCCCCTTCCGCCTCCTCCCCCGGGAAAAGGACGACCACATCTCCCCCCGGCCCCGGGCCGAGATGGATCGCTCCCCCGAGATCCTCGGCGATCTTCTTGCAAACCGCCAGTCCCAGCCCCGTTCCGGACGGCTTTGTCGTAAAGAATGGGTCGAAGACGCGGGACCTCAAGGCCGGGGGAATGCCGGGCCCGGAATCCCGGACCCGGATCCGGACCCTCTGGTCCGCCCAGTCCGCCCGGACAAGAATCCGGCCCCCGGCCCCCGCGGCATCCATGGCATTTTCCAGAAGGTTCAGAAAGAGACTCTGCAGGGCGTCCGCATCCCCCCTGACCCAGAGAGGGGGTCCGGCGGACTCCGTCTCCAGGGATATCTCCGCCCCGGTCGAGCGGAGCCTCGGCTCCACCAGGCTCACGATGTCCCGGAGAAGGGGCTCGATCATGACCCTGTCCCGGGGATTTTCCGATCGGCGGGAGAGGGAGAGGAGCTTTTTGATGACCTTGATCATCCGTTCCGTCTGGCCCGAGACAATACGCAGGGGTCCGGCGACCCGGGGAGGAAGGTCGGGCTCTTCCAAAAGCAGCTCGAGGTGGCCTGCGATGGAGTGGAGAGGATTTCCGAGTTCGTGGGCCACAACCGCCATCCCCTCCCCGATCGCCGCCCTGCGTTCGAGCTCCGACAGGCGCCTCTGAAGGAAATACATGGCCTCGTTGGTCTGGGCCAGGGCCTGGTTCTTGTCCCGGAGCTCCCGGGTCTTCTCCAGGATCCTGTCCTGAAGACCCTCGTTCAGACGCTTGACCTCGTCAAGAAGGGACTCCTTCTCCCGAGTCCTTTCCCGGAGCATCTCCACCATCCTGTTGAAGGAATCCCCTGTCCGCTGAACCTCGGAGGATCCCGAAGTCCCGAACTCCCCGGTCAGGTTTCCTTCGCCCACGGCTCTCATGGAGCGTTCCAGGCTCCGGATCGGATCGATCAGCCATCGCCCAAGGACGAAGCTCAGACCGCCCATCAGGAGGAGGAACCCCGCGAGAAGGATGAAGGCCATCCGTTCCTTTTCCTGCCTGACTAGGGCGTTGACCTCATAGTAGGAGAGGCGGACCCCGACAGATCCCATGAGCCGGTTCCTGTGCATGAAGGGCACCACCACGTAGATGGCATCCCCGCCGGAGCGTTCCCGGACGGAGACCCAGGGTCGCCCTCCCAGGGCGACGGCATCGTGGGCCGCCCTCTCCCCGGGCGACATCGGTATCCCCGAGGTCGAGACGATGTGGGGAAGGCCCGTCTGGCGGGAGAGGAGATCGACGCGGGTCACATTGTGGCGGATGGCAAGGACGGCCGACATCTCCCGGCGAATGGCCACGAGCTCCCGGACGTGCGCCCACTGATTTTTTTCCGAGGGCTCGGCCGCAGAGAGGAACTGGTCCGCCTCGTGGCGCATCTCCACCCCGAAGGCGAACT
>JAKAWK010000007.1 GCA_021827365.1 Nitrospirota bacterium | reverse complement strand
CTCGACCCACAGGTAGTCATGATAGGGCGGCTTGAAGCGCCCGGTCAGGGTTCCTGGGGGTACGAATCCACGGGCTACGATTTCAGCAAGCTTCATGTTCGCAAGATCGACCATCCGAAGCCGGAGACGGATCTCGTCGTTCAACCGGACAGTCTGGGATCGGGCGGCAAGAAGGGTCAGCACGGCCACTGAAAAGATGAAGAGGGCGACCATGACCTCGATGAGGGTAAAGCCTGCGTCATTCCCCTTTTTCCAACGGAACCTACTAGTCACCGTCATCCTCAAGCGATGGGATTTCCCCGGCAGGCGGACCGTAAAAAGGGGGCAACTTTTCCTCCCGGAATTCTCCGGAAAAAACCTGAATTCTGCCCGTAATGGGACGGATAACGATAGTCATCCGTCCCCCTCGCGGTCCGGTCAGGAAAATCGTCGTGGATTCCACCGCTCCGCTTGGAAAAAATTGTGTGAAGGTCTTTCCGTCAGTCACCTTTCCTTCGTGAAGAACCCTGACTTGAGAGAGGTGGATCCCCTGAGGCAAGTGATAGCTCTTGATTCCCGGGCCGGCGAGTGAGACCAGGTCGCCGGAGGGAGCGAGTTCGCTTGCGGATAGCCGTCCCCGATCCAGGTCATACTCTAGACGAACCATCCTTTGTCTCGAAATGGCCTCCCACTGGAGTTCACGGATTTCCCGCACGATCTTTCTTGTCATCACGGCAAGATTTCGGGATTTGTGAAAGGAGAGCTTTGGGGCAATGATAAGGGCCACAAGAGTAATGAGGAAGAGGACGACCATGATTTCGAGAAGAGTAAATCCTGCAGAAGGAGAACGTCTTCCATGGCTCATGGATTTTCCCCGACGGGATTGAGGGGCGAAAAAAAAGGAGAACCCCTTTCGGGGCTCTCCTTTTGATAATAGTATCAAAAGAGTATGTATAATGACTTTTGATCCTTGCCGTTCTTTTCAACCTTAAGGTACTGTTATTACCTAAATGATAAAAGACGCCTCAG
The DNA here is from genome assembly GCA_021827365.1 of Nitrospirota bacterium. Classification (GTDB taxonomy): domain Bacteria; phylum Nitrospirota; class Leptospirillia; order Leptospirillales; family Leptospirillaceae; genus UBA4572. Next base: position 36,044 of record JAKAWK010000007.1, on the reverse strand, counting down.
GAACATCAGTCTTACACCCTCCTCGACAGCCTACTCCTTGGTGACGTTGGCCGCCTGTGGTCCCTTTGGGCCCTGGGTGATCTCAAACTCCACAGCCTGTCCTTCATCGAGGGTCTTGAAACCCTGGGTCTGGATGGCAGAGTAGTGAACAAAGATGTCCTCACCATTCTCCTGGGAGATGAACCCGTAACCCTTGTTGGCGTTGAACCATTTGACTTTACCTTTTGCCATGCGAATACCTCCGGTTGAAACAATTATTTTTCTTTTGCATGGGGTTGTATCCTTTTAGCAATGGCTCCTAAGAAATCCCTAGGGAAATCTTATTGGGACATTACTTCAGATATCCTTTATAGGTCCCCACATTCGGTATTCTATATCTTCCATTCATTCTTGTCAAGAGAATCGGGAAGGGCTCTAAGCTTAGGGATGTCTCGATGAGAGAAATCCCCCTGAGGCTGGGAATCTATCGGGAAGGGATCATGATATGATCGCCCACCCTTAGGATTCGAGAGGAACGAAGATGATTCTTGGCTAGTATCTCCCTCACCGATGTACGGTAATGGTGCGCCAGAAGGTAAAGAGAGTCCCCCCGTCTGATCCGATGGTCGATCCATCCGGAAAAGCGGTGGTGAGAGGATCTCCTTGACGCCAGATGAACCGGGCGAGAGTTCCCGGTGACAGGGATGAGCAGCTTTTGCCGAAGGCTGAGGTGACGGGAAGAGAGGCGGTTGGCGGCAATCAACTTTCGGAGGGGGACATGGAACCTGTGAGCAATGGACCATAGCGAGTCTCCCGACTCGACCCGGTATACAGGAACATCGGGATTGATGGCGGTGGAGGGAAGAGAGGCCAAACGTTTTGAAAATCCCTTTTCCAGCTCGACGGGAACATTGACAGTCACGGATGCCAGTCTGGGGGGGGTTGCCCACCTGATGAACTGGGGGTTGTAGACGAGAAACTCCGAGACGGACATGTTCATGGCCCTGGCCAGCCTTCGGATATCCACAGAGCGATGGATTTCCTTCTGGCGGACTATAACCGCAGGGTGGTAGGAAAGGTCCGTAAATCCATACTTGGCAGGATTCTTTGCAATCGTCAAGGCCGCAATCAGCTTGGGAATATAATTGCGTGTTTCCGAGGAAAATTCCCGGGTCTGGCGAAGCTTCCAGTAATTTTTGGTCCCGGCCCGCGATACGGCATTGGCCACACGTCCTTCACCAGCGTTGTAAGCGGCGAGGGCAAGTTCCCACGAATCGAATTCGTCGTGAAGATCCTTCAGATACTGTGCAGCCGAGCGAGTGGCCAGAATCGGATCCCGCCTCTGATCGATCCACCAGTTGACCTTGAGTCCGTACTTGACTCCCGTTCCCCGCATGAACTGCCAGAGCCCGGCCGCCCCAGTCCTTGAATACGCCCTTGCACTGAAGCCGCTCTCGATCAGGGACACATAGGCCAAGTCCTCCGGAAGACCCATCTCCCGGAGTGTTTGGTGAATATAGGGAAGATACTCGTGTGACCGCTCGAGCCATTCCTTGAAACGGCGGTGGTCTGCATATTGAAAATAGTCGATATAGAGCTGAATGCTCGGATCATCGGGTATGCTTGAAAACAGGACAGGAGAAGAGGGTTTTTCGGCGACGGGAAGAGGAACCGTAGGGGGGGAGGAAGGAGAAATCGGAGCTGGGGGCGCCACAGCCTTGGTTTCCGGATGAGAAGTAAAAGGAATGATCCGAGAAAGAAGCGGGTGTGCCGGTTTTTTACCTTTTGCCATGGGAGAGTTTGTTGATGGGGGCGCCGCCACCTGTGTTGCGCAGGCAGAAAGGGCGATCAGGGCCAAACAGGCTCCTCCACAAACAAACTTTCTCTTGAGTGAATGCATCACGCCTCCTTGACGAAACCGGAAACCGGAAAAAGACTTCGGACAGATTCCTGTCGAATAAGAATCAAGAAATGTCCAGGGGCATCCTGTCGAAACCCCGACTTTGACCTCCACCTTCCGAAGACCCGTCAGGTCCTTTGAAGGATCCAGAAAAGAATTCATATGGGCAAATTGCAAAGCTCCCGGCGGGGGCGATAAATAATGCATTCTTTTCCGGGATATTTCCGATGGGAATTTTACACGATCAATAATTTCATTTCAATTGTTTCTTCGGTTTTTTTTCCGAAGTTTCAAGGCCTGCGCTTCAGGAAATCATGGAAATTATTTTCCCCGGATAAAGGACGCCCTTTCGGTTTGTCAAAATTCCCACTATACTTTTAGATGAGCCGTTCGAGGAGTCCGGCCGGCCATATCTTCTATTTTCCCCAGATGGAGAGGTTGACGCTGCCCATGCCAGGAACTAAAAAGTCCATACTTGTCCCAGCCTCCCCCGGGAGCGGTGTCCATTGACCAATCGCGACTTCCAGGAGGTTCCTCCGCTCCGAGAAACGCTAGGGGGTATTCCTCTTTTTCATGGGCTTCCCGACCCTCTTCTTGACCAGATCTCCTCCTTTTCCAGAATCCGGAACTATCGCTCCTCTCACCGGATCATCCAGGCCAATGACTTGGGATCCGAACTCTTCCTTGTGCTTTCCGGCTCGGTCAAGGTCTCCATCGAAGACAGGGAAGGACGCGAGATCATTCTTGCCGTCGTTTACCCTCCCGACTTTTTCGGAGAGGTGTCCCTGTGGGATAATGGGATAAGGACTGCAAATGTTTCTGCCCTCGAGCCCACACGCGTGATCGCAATTGAAAAGGAACCCTTTCTCCGCCTGATCAGGGAATATCCGGAGATTACCCTTCGCCTTTTGTCCGCCCTTTCGGCCAGGCTCAGGGAAACGGACGGCAAACTCATGCACATGGCCTACGGCGATGCCTATGAAAAAGTCTCCCGGACTCTGCTTGAGCTTCACGAAAAAGAGGGGGAACAGGAAGGCGGGATCCCTTTCATCAACGACCGGTTTACCCGCCAGGAGCTCGCCTCCCTCTCCGGGATCAGCCGCGAAACGGTCTCCCGTTCCCTCGGGGCTTTTGTCCAGGCCGGGATCCTCAGGATTGAGAACAACAGAATTTATATCCTGAATATCGACAGGTTGAAAAAAGAAGGCCGCATTCCCTAAAGGTCACAAAAACTAAATTCAAGGAGCAAATCATGGGAGCATCATCAACGGGATCCTGGAACGCAATGGATTATATCGTAATCGGTGGCGTCTTATTAGCCTTCGTGATCGGAGGGGCGGCCATGATCCGGGCCATTCGGGCAGCAAACCGGATCAACCCCAAATGAACTGTTCCCGCCAGGCCCCGACGGCTAGGCGGGAGTTCCTTGCTTCATCGCAATGAAACCTCCGACCACCCACCTTGGATGGTTCCCCCATCAGAACCTTCGTCTGTCAGTCCCGGAATCGAAGGAGCCTTTTATTCGAGCGGATTGTGCCATGGAGGGGTCTCCATGAGTCTCCGGTAAACCCGAATGTATTCTCTTGCCCGATTTTTCCAGCTTGAGTCCACGGCCATGGCCCGAGTTCTCATCTCCTTTATCTCGTGACCTTCGAGAAAAAGCGTCCGGGCCTTGAAAATGGCTTTTCTGATTCCATTCTCAGACAATTCTTCCATCCATATCCCCGTTTTTCCGTCCGCCACGGTATCCCTGAGACCTCCTGTGGGATTGACCACAGGCAGTGTTCCATAACGCATCGCATACATTTGCGTCAGTCCGCAGGGTTCATAGACCGAGGGGACGACCAGAAAGTCCGCAGCTCCGATGATTCGATGGGCCAACGGTTCGTCGAATCCGATTCGCAGGTGGATCTGGTCAGGGAAGAGAGCCTGAATGGTCCGCCAAAGCCCTTCAAGATTGGGATCTCCCGAACCCAGGACAATCCATTCCCCTCCCAAATCCCCCTTCTCCCCCATGGTGAGAAGTGTCTCGGCCAGAAGATCCAATCCCTTCTGGTGGGCCATCCGGGAGACGACCCCGAACATGGGCCGTCTCTCCCCTGGGGAAAATCCCCATTCCTTCCGCATTCTCTCTTTCAGGAGGTCCTTGGGAGTAGGATCACTCCCGGAAAAGTGGACAGGCAGGAAGGGATCTGATGCGGGATCCCATTCCCGATCATCGATGCCGTTTAAAAGTCCGACAAACCTGTCCTGACGGTGACGCAGGGCTCCAGAGAGGCCGCATCCCCCGGGTTCGGAAAGGACCTCTTCCCGGTAGCCGGGGCTGACGGTTGTGACGAGGTCGGCAAACTGGACTCCTCCCTTCAGGAGAGAAAGACGGCCATGGAACTCGAGACCGTCGAAGCTGTTGTACGCGGGGGGCAGTCCCGTCCAGTGCCACTGGCTAAGAGGATAGACTCCCTGGAAGGCCATGTTGTGAATCGAAATAACGGATCTGTGAGGTTTGGCCTGAATCTTCGGCCGGATCACATGAGGGAAAAGGGGGATGGAAAGTGCCGTCTGCCAGTCGTTGGCATGGATGATATCCGGCGAGTAACCTACGACACCAGGAAGATGGAGGAGGGCGTGGTTCCAGAGAGAAAAGCGTTCGAGATTGTCGGAGTACTCGCCACCATCTTCCCCATAAAGTCCGTGCCGGTCAAAAAAACCCTCGGGATCCACCGCATAGACCGGAACATTCCCTTTACCCAGTCGCCCTTCAAAGATCCTAATTGTCAGGGCACCAGCCGGAGTCTGGGCCACAAATGTCTTGGTGAGGGAAAAGCCTGGAAGATTATCGACTCCCCGATACGCCACAGTCCCGACCCTGATGTCGATTTCCTCGTCAGGCAACTCCGAGAGGGCGGCTGGGAGCGCGGCGGAGACATCGGCCAGTCCGCCCGTCTTGACCACCGGAAGAACCTCCGAAGTCAAAAAGAAAACAGAAATCGGAGGGTTCATGACAGAAAACACCCCTTTCCATTCCCGACCGAATGGCTGCCGGGACAACAATAGGGATCTTTGCCAGAGTGAGGCTTGGCGGCGGAGGAGAGCGGGCGATGAAGGTCAGGTAGAAGGATTTGAGGATAAATGTTTTTCATCAGGGAATCTCCCGCTTGTCGAGAATGGAACGGAACAGCGCATCCTTCTGGAGTGCCCCATAGAGGGCAAGAAGGGTGTCCTTCGAAAGGAGCAGACGTCGGGAGTCGTAGCGCATGCCTTCAAGGTTCCGCTCCTGGATATAGCGAAGCATCTTTTGCGCTAGCTCCCTTGACTCCCTGTGGAGGGAGTCAAGCTCCTGAAAGGCGGGAATCGAGCCATAATGGGCCCGGCCCTCATTCATGTACCACTCCTGGGCTGGAGGAGAGAAAAAAGCCTCCTCCTCGGCCGGGGACAGCTCGGTGGAGGAGGCCTTGTGGACAAGAGAAAGAATATGCTGGATCCAGGCAAAATGCTCAACCTGTGTCGAAAGGATCGATAGAACGTTCACCGGAGGAAGAGGAAGGAGTTTTTCCGAGCCATCCCTAGCAAGCCATTCCCGGCGCCATTCGAGAAACTCCTCCGCAGGTAAAGGACGCCCGATGGCATAACCCTGGGCATGGTCGCATCCAAGCTTGATGAGAAGGGGAGCGTATTCCATTTCCTCCATGCCTTCGGCGACCACTCCCCGGCCAAATATCCTGGACAGACTCACGATGCTTTCGATGATGGCCAGGTTCTCCCGGTTGTTACGCATCCCGATCACGAATCCCTGGTCAATCTTCAGGGTATCGACAGGCAGATGTTTCAGATAGGCCAGGGATGAATACCCTGTTCCGAAATCATCGATAGCCAGGCGGACTCCCATTTTATGAATCTCCGAAAGGATCTCCGGGAGATTCGGAAGGTCTTCTGCGGTCGAGGTTTCCAAAATTTCTAGTTCCAGAAGACGGGGAGGAATCCCTGCATACTGTTTCAGGAGTTTTGATAGTCCGGAAACGAAATCCGGTTTCCGAAGCTGGAGGAGATCGACATTGACGCTCATCGAGAGTGTGATCCCCAGGTCCAACCACCTTGAGAGCCGGGAAATCGCCTCCCGCAGAACCCAGTCTCCCATTGAGACGATCAGCTCAGTTCCCATAATCTGGGGCAGGAAGGCTCCCGGTAGAAGAAGCCCACGGTCTGGGTGGTTCCAGCGTACCAGCGCCTCCACCCCTGTCAGGGCATGTGTCCGGAGATTGACAATCGGCTGATAGTATAGAGCCAGTTCGCTGTTTTTGAGGGCACGTGAAAACTCCGAGCGAACCTCCTTACAGATCTTGAGACTCTCATCCATGGAGGGGAGATAAAAGTGAAGCCGGGGTTCCCCTGTTTCACGGGAAAGCTGAAGGGCTCTTCCGGCTTTGCGGACCAGATCCCCGGCGGTTTTCCCGTCGAAGGAGAAAAGGCTGATGCCTATCGCGAGATCAAGATCGATCCGATTGCCTTCAATATTATGGAGGCGACAGAGGCTCTCCCTTATCTTTCTGGCCACTTCCGAAACATGCACTTCGTCCTGGACGGGATCGAGAATCAGGCCGAATTCGTCTCCTCCCATCCGGGCCACCATATCGGATTTCCGGACTACATTCTTCAGCAACCGTCCAACTTCCACCAGAAGCAGGTCTCCATGGGCCTGGCCAAAGGTGTCGTTGACTCCCCGAAAATTGGCGAGATCGACCAAGAGGACGGCGAACTTCAGATTCTTTTCCTTTGACACCTCGATGGAACGGTCCAGCTGCTCGTAAAAAAACTTTCTGTTATAAAGTCCTGTCAGGGAGTCGTGGTGGGCGATGTAGAGAAGACGAGAATCGAGCTCCTTTCTCTTGATGGCGTAAAAAAGGAATCGTGTCAGGAGGTGGCCGTTGATCGTTCCCTTGACGAGGAAGTCCTGGGCCCCCATCTGGAGCGCAGAAAAGGCAAATTCCTCGTCTTCGAGAGAGGAAAGAACGACGATGGGAAGCTCCGGATAATTCCTGTGGATCTTTTCCAGGGTTTCGAGGCCATTGACATCGGGAAGACCCAAATCAAGGAGAAGGGCGTCAATGTCTTGAACGCCCAGGATCTCCTGGGCCGTGGAGATCCTGTTTGTCGAACTAAGTTCGACCCGGTGCTCCCCGGTAGAGCGGAGCATTTCCTCCACAAGCAAAACATCCCCCGGATTGTCTTCGACCAGAAGAACCTTGAGCGTTCGGTCAATCACGGGAAGATGACTCCGATTCATCGGGCATCGGAAGCTGGACGATCGTCAGCCAGAAGCTTTCGATTGACTGCACCACCTTGATGAACTGGTCGAGGTCAACGGGTTTGGTCACATAGCAGTTTACATGGAGGTCGTAGGTGCGGAGAATGTCCTGTTCCGCCTCCGAAGAGGTGATAACCACAACAGGAATGCGCCTTAAGGCGCGATCGGCCTTGATTTTCGAAAGAACCTCCCGGCCATCCATCTTCGGGAGGTTGAGATCAAGTAGAATGATGTCAGGGCGAAGGGCGTTTTCATAAGGGGAGTCACGCCGGAGATAGGCCAGGGCGCTGATCCCGTCCCCCAGGACATTCAGATTGTTCCGGACCTTGCTATCCTTGAGGGCCTCACGAGTGAGACGAACGTCCCCCGGATTGTCCTCGACCAGGAGAAATTCGACAGGACGGCCAACCTGTTCGATGAGCGTCACGGTTTGGATCCTTTCTGAAATGAAACATTTTGAGACAGGGAGGCATTTGTGGCCCCTCCTTCTTCAAAGGGTTTCAGGGTAAATAAGAAGGTTGCACCCTCTCCCGGAGAGGAACGAACCGAGATCGAACCGCCATGGCGCTCGACAATGCGTTGGCAGAGGGCCAGTCCGATTCCTGTGCCGGGGTATTCTTCCCTGGTGTGGAGTCTCTGGAATATTGTGAAGATCCTCTCGAAATACTGTGGAGCAATTCCGATTCCATTGTCGGATACGGAAAACAAACAGAACTGTCCTTCTTTTTCCGCCCGGATGGTGATACGGGGGGGGCGATCGGGAGATCGGAACTTGAGGGCATTTCCCACCACATTCTGGAAGAGCTGCATGATCTGCACAGGATCCCCGACAACCCGGGGAAGAGGACCCCGGTCGATTTCCGCCCCACTCTCCCTGATAGCGAAACTCAGGTTCTCCAAGGCATGGTCCAGAGCCACTCCTGTCTCCGTCTCGATCAAGGGCCGGCCACGGGTGTCGACACGAGAATAAGTGAGAAGGGCGTTGATAAGCGCCTGCATGCGAATCGCACCGTCAACCGCAAACCGAATAAACTCGTCGGCTTCATCGGAGAGTCGCCCCTCATATCTTCGTGCCAGAAGTTGCGTGTAGCTGGTTACCATCCGGAGGGGTTCCTGGAGATCATGGGACGCCACATAAGCAAACTGTTCAAGGTCCCGGTTCGACCGGAGAAGGTCATTGGTCTTCTGGAGGAGCTCGCGTTCCATCTGTTTTTCCGCCGTGCGGTCCCGGAATTCGAGGATCATGCCTGACTCCGGAGTCTCATCCAGAAGATGGAGGGTCGCCCAGACAGCTAATTCGGAGCCATTTCTGTGAGTCAGCAATAGCTCCCCCTCCCAATGACCCTCACAGGCGGCGATCTCCGCCAGCCTCCCCTTCCCGTGATCGGACAAGGCGGGACTCTTCACCAAAAAATCCTCAAAAGACTTGCCCACGAGCTCGGAGGGAGTCCATCCAATAATCTTTTCGGAGGTTTTGTTGGCGTGGCGCAGGGTCCATTTTCCATCAAAAATCCAGACCACTTCGGCATTGGTCTCGAAGATTCGTGACAACACCTCATTACGTTCATTTTCAGCCATGAAGTAGGAATCCATGACCAGACCCGAATCGAAGAGCGTGATCTTCGCGAGGCTATCGGCCAGCCGGGGATTAGCGGACAGAGGGGAGTCCGGCTCCTCCCGAAGGATCCGGCAGGCCCATTCGAGAAAGAGACCGAAGGAGGCCTGGACCCATTCCGGTCCGAGACCGATTTCCTGGTGAGAGATGCCGACCGCCAGACGGTTGTGCACATAAGACATGTCGTAAGGACCTGAAACCAACTCGATGAAGTATTCTGCTTGGCGAGAGTGTAGCCAGCTCTGGGAATGAGCCTTCTCCAAAATGCGGGCAGTCTCGGGAAAGCTTCGGATCCGTTGATGGAGAAGCGTCACAAAGGCGGGAACAGTTTTCTGGAACTGGGGGCGGAGAAGGTTGATCGAGATTTCTTCTTCTCCAGAGAGGCCTAGAAAGGATTTTCTTTTCCGTATTTCATCACCCGAGAGATTAAGCCTTTCCGCCATCCGGCGGGCCCTCTCTGCATGGGATGTCATGAATGCCACAATCGACCCGATGAAATCATGAAATCTTGCCCCCCAATTTTTCCTTATGATAGAGCCTCATCGGACCAATTACAACAGTCATCAAATTTGTTTGATGTAATACAATCACAACCCATCGGTCCTGTCATTTTCCCGGGAATTTCCCGCAATGACAGGACCCCTCTTCCGGACAGTCCCCGGAACATGTTTCCCTCTCCCCCGAACCCCTTCCGGCTTCAGGAGTGCGATAGCCGATCACAATCCCCCATCCGTCACCGCCATCCAGGAGTGTCAAGATTCTGGAGGGCGGAATAATACCCGTTATCGGTAGCAAGATGAAGGGATCGTGCGCCGCTTTCTTCGTAGGGACCAGACAAGGAGGATCCGGCAAAGAGGAAACAAATTTGATCTCCTTCTTTTTCCGGAAGAATTCAGCGAATGAAAGCCCTTCCTCTCCTTCCAGGGGAACCTTCCTGGTGGTGTCACTCATAGATTCTCTGTCTGCTCCTCTTTGAATCTTCCATATATCGAAAAAACAAGACCGATATTGTATGGTTCTTTAAAAAAACTTCAAGGTTTAAAAAATAGAAAAGTTTTTACTTATACATATATCCCCTTGTAATCAATTGAACGGCCTCGGAATCGATTATGATCGGGCGTGAATGAAATCCGAGAGTTTGGATTCATGGGGGCGGATGAGAAGGTATGAGCCCAAGGAGAATTTTCTAGATGTTCAATGTTCAAAATGGAGTCAGAATAGAGTATGGTAAAAAAGAATACTGGATCCCATTCTTGTTTTCTCCTTCCCCTTCTATCAAGGAGACCCCTCCATGGCCAAGGAACCCGATGAAAAGGAGATCAGGGCGCTCAACCTCTACTGGAATGCGGCCAATTATCTCTCCCTTGGGATGCTCTATCTCAGGGACAATCCCCTTCTGCTCACTCCCCTCGAACCCTCTCATATCAAAGCCCGTCTCCTGGGCCACTGGGGATCCGATCCCGGCCAGAGTTTCGTCTGGCTCCACACCAATCGCCTCATCCGCCGCCATGACATCGATGTGCTTTATATCAGCGGGCCGGGACACGGGGCCCCGGCCTCCCTGGCCAATGCCTATATCGAAGGAACCTATTCGGAGGTCTACCCGGACAGGAGCCAGGACGAGGAAGGGCTGAAAACATTCTTCCGTCTCTTCTCCCATCCAGGGGGAGTCGGTAGCCACTGCACCCCCGAAACTCCGGGCTCCATCAACGAGGGGGGGGAACTGGGCTACAGCCTTTCCCATGCCTACGGGGCCGCATTCGACAATCCCGATCTTCTGGTCGTCGCAGTGGTGGGGGACGGAGAGGCCGAAACGGGCCCCATGGCAACCTCCTGGCATTCTAACAAGTTTCTGAACCCCATCCGGGATGGGGCCGTCCTTCCCATTCTTCACCTGAACGGCTACAAGATTGCCAATCCCACGATTCTATCCCGCATATCCCAGGACGAACTCCAGAGGCTCTTCGAAGGATACGGCTATACCCCCCATATCGTCTCAGGCGACGATCCCTTGACCATGCACCGCCTCATGGCGCGGACAATGGAGCGATGCCTCTCCGAAATACGCTCCATCCAGAAAAAGTCCCGGGAGGCGGGGATCCCGGAACGAAGCCGGTGGCCCATGATCGTCCTTCGGACCCCCAAGGGATGGACCGCTCCGAAAGAAGTGGACGGACACCATATCGAGGGATTCTGGCGAGCCCATCAGGTCCCGGTCCTGGATGTGGCGACCAACCCGGCCCATCTGAAGATCCTCGAAACCTGGCTCAAGAGCTATCATCCGGAGACCCTCTTCGATGAGAAAGGAAGAATCAAGGAGGAGATCCGGGAGCTTGCCCCCAAGGGGAGTCGCCGCATGAGTGCCAATCCCCATGCCAACGGAGGGCTTCTCCGCGTGCCGCTCAGGCTTCCAGACTTCCGGAACTATGCCGCCTCCGTTCCAGCCCCGGCAATTCGCGAGGATCAGAACACCTTCATCCTTGGAGAGTTCCTTCGGGACGTCATGAAGGAAAATCCTTACAATTTTCGTGTCTTCGGTCCCGACGAGACCGCTTCCAACCGCCTCCAGGCCCTCTACGAAGTTTCCGGAAAGACATGGATGGCGGATCGTCTGCCAGTCGATGGCGACGGAGGATTTCTCTCTCCGGATGGCCATGTCATGGAGATGCTGAGCGAGCATACCCTGGAAGGATGGCTTGAAGGCTACCTCCTGACCGGGCGCCACGGTCTTATCAACACCTACGAGGCCTTCGCCCACATCATCGACTCCATGGTCAATCAGCATGCCAAGTGGCTTGAGAAGGCCCGGACTGATGTCTCCTGGCGGGCCCCTGTCTCATCGCTCAACATCCTCCTGAGCTCGACTGTCTGGCGACAGGATCACAACGGCTTCACACATCAGGATCCGGGTTTTCTTGATGTCATTACCAACAAAAGCCCCAAGGTCACACGGATCTACCTGCCGCCCGATGCCAACTGTCTTCTGAGCGTGGCGGACCACTGTCTCCGGAGCACCAACTACGTCAATGTCATCGTGGCCGACAAGCAGCCTCACCTTCAGTTCCTTCCTATGGAAGAGGCGATCGGCCATTGCACCCAGGGAATCGGGCTCTGGGACTGGGCCTCGAACGATCAGGGAGAGGAACCCGACGTGGTGATGGCCGCAGCGGGGGATATCGTGACTCTTGAGGCTCTGGCCGCGACGGCCCTTTTGCGGGAGAGATTCCCTGACCTCAGGATTCGTTTCGTGAATGTGGTGGACCTCTTCCGGCTCGTCCCCCAGTCGGAGCATCCTCACGGTCTCTCCGACAGGGATTTCGATTCCCTCTTCACCAAGGACCGTCCGATCATTTTCAACTTCCATGGATATCCCTGGCTGATCCACAAGCTCGCCTATCGCCGGACGAACCATGCCAATCTTCATGTACGGGGCTACAAGGAGCAGGGATCCATCAACACTCCCCTCCAGCTCGCGATCAACAACCAGATCGACCGCTTCTCCCTGGCCATCGACGTGATCGACCGGGTCCCCAGGCTCCAAATCCGGGGAAGCCACGTCAAGGAGTGGCTCAAGGGGGAGATCATTCGCCATCTCGACTACGCCCGGTCGGAAGGGACCGATCTGCCCGACGCCGATTCCTTCCGGTGGCCCTTCGGGAAAAACGGAAAAACCTCCTGATTGAAGGTTCCGATGACTAATGCGACAGAAGACCTTCCGGACCCCCTTCCCCGCGCCTTCTACGACCGGAAAACGGAGTCTGTGGCCCGGGATCTTCTGGGAAAACAGCTTGTTCGAGTCCATGAGGGAATCGTCCGGAGAGGAAGGATCGTGGAGGTCGAGGCCTATCTGGGGGCGGAGGACAAGGCCTGCCACTCCGCCCGGGGGATGACCCCACGCACGAAGGTCATGTTCGGCCCCCCCGGCCATGCCTATGTCTATATGATCTACGGAATGTACTACTGCATGAACATCGTGACCGAAGGAGAGGGGCGGGCCTGCGCAATCCTCTTGCGGGCGCTCGAACCCCTCGAGGGGCTCCCGGAAAAGACCCGGGGGCCGGGGCTTCTCTGCCGGGCGATGGGAATCGACCGCTCCCTGAACGGCCATGATCTCCTGGATGAAACCTTTTTTGTGGCCGACGATCCGACCTTCATGGGGGGAAAAATTATAACCCGCCCCCGGATCGGGGTGGGCTATGCCGAGGAGTGGACCGACCGTCCCCTCCGTTTCTATCTCTCAGAAAGCCCCTTCGTTTCAAAACCTTGAAGAAAGGGTCCCCCGGTCAGATTTCCGACTGATAGACCATCTCTAAGTCAGTCCTCTTCGTCTCAATCCGGCAGGTCGACTGATCCGATCTCCCCAATGGCAAGAGTATGCTCCTCCCCCATATCCATTCCTTCCAGATCTTTGTCCTTTACCTCCGGAGCCGGACGTACAGCCAGAAGTGCCAGAAAGGTCACCACGGCCGTGGATGAAAGATAGAGTCCGACAGCAGAAATCCCGTGGGATATGGCCAATCGCGTTGCAATGTAGGGGGCAGGAGAGGCCCCCACGATGCCCGCAAGATTGAAGGCCAGGGAGGCCCCGGTATAGCGGACAGGGGTGGAAAAGAGTTCCGCAAGGATGGTCCCGGCTGGACCATAGGTCAGCCCGATGACGGAAAAGCCTGCCAGGAAAAAGACAAGAAGGCGACCTCCCTGTTGTGGGGCCATCATGGAACCGAAGATCAGTCCAAAGCCAAAGATGAGGACGGTCGCAATCAGCATCGCCTCCCGGGCGCTTCGTCTGTCGGCATAATGGGCCGAAACAGGGATAAGAAGTGCGAAACAAAGGACTCCTGCCATCTGGAAGAGAAGAAAGCTTTCCCGTGAGTATCCCAGATGGGTTGTTCCCCAGCCAAGGGCAAAGACAGTCATCAGGTAGAAAAGGACGAAGGTGGAGAGGAGAGAGAAGATTCCGGCCAGGAGCGCCAAAGGGTGATGACGAAGGACCGTCAGGATGGGGAGACGGACTCGTTCTCCCCTTTCCTGGGATTTCCGGAAATCCGGGGTCTCAAGGATCCGCAGACGGATCCAGAGGCCCACCATCACAAGAAGAGCGCTCAGGAGAAAGGGAATTCGCCATCCCCAGGCGGAAAATTCCATTCGGGTGGTGAAATGTGAGAGGAGAAGAAAGACACCGGTGGAGAGGATGAAGCCGGCCGGGGCTCCGAGCTGGGGAAACATTCCGTACCAGGCCCGCCTGCCGGGTGGGGCATTTTCTGTGGCCAGAAGGACGGCTCCCCCCCACTCACCCCCTAATCCGATCCCTTGCCCCAGGCGGCATAGTGCCAGAAGAAGGGGAGCGATCAAACCCACTTTTCCGTAGGTGGGAAGAAGACCTATCATCACCGTCGAGACTCCCATCGTGAGAAGGGAGGCCACGAGGGTCGCCTTTCGACCAACCCGGTCTCCGAAATGGCCAAACAAAACCGCCCCCACCGGTCGGGTCAGGAAAGCCAGGGCGAAGGTGGCCAGGGACTGAAGGGTCGCAGCAGCGGGGTGGCCTGGGGGAAAGAACAGGGCCGGGAAAACCAGGACCGAGGCCGTGGCAAAGATATAGAAATCAAAGAATTCGATAGTAGTTCCAACGAGGCTGGCCAGAAGGATCTGGCTCTTGGAGGCATGGGTGTTATTCATTTTCCAAAAATTTATGAGGGTGGAATGGGAGGACCTGCTGTAAGGTCCAAAGCAAACCCACGATACGTGAAAAAACCACAACGGGCAAGACGTCTCGCCTGATCAACTCCCTGTGCTTTTGGCTCTCTTTCCCCAAACTGCATCCCCGGGACAGGCCGGATGACATCCCTCGTCCCTTAAAAGAAGGGGGCTCAAACCCCAATCGAAATTTCGGGAAGAATGAGACAAAGGGTTCATGAGCTTTGGGCCCTGAAAGTCAACCCGTTGGCATCGTACAATCGGGCGCTCCCTGATTGGGGGGACATTTACCAGATCCGGAATCCCTCCCGAGTGTCTATGCCTTTTCTTCTGACCATGCATTTGAGGGCTATTTTGCGGATTCGCTTTCCGATCATGATTGGCGAGCTCAAAAGGGGAAGCTGCCTCTGTCTCCCGACAATAGCTTTTAAGGCCTCATTTTTCCGGATGGGGGTTCAAGAGGGAAGATGTCAGGAGAGATGGAGGGTGATATTTTCCATGAGGGCAGCCCAGTCGAATCCCACGGATCGCCCCCATCGAGGTGCCGCTCCCCTTGCATGGTACCCTGATCAAGCACCATAACCCTCCCGGCACATTGCCGGCAGCAGACAAAAGGAATCCTCCGGATTATTCGAAAGGGGGAGCCTCAAATAAGACAGGGCCGGTGGAGAGACAAAACATTCGGCGAGGGTAATCTCTCTTGCAAGTTCTTTGATATTAAAACTGATATCACGGCACCCCGATGGCTTCATCCACTCCGGTATCCCCGGAGGACTCAGGCGAAGAGGGCCAGAGGGGGAGTCCCCCTACTGCCCACGATGAGCGTTTCTGGAGGCCCAAGATGACAAGGCCCCTCGACCCCTCCGAAAAGGATTGAATCATCTCAGGGCCAGAGGTCAGAAGGTGGTATACAAAAGGCCCTGCCTTCGAAACACACTCCGGCAGCGGTCCCGAAATCTCAAGAGGCAGATTTTGCCTCCTCTTGGGAAGCCCCGCACCTCAGGAATTTATGAGGATAGCCTCCGGGTTTAGAGGAGAGGGTAAGGACGGAGATCTCTGGCCTCTCGGGCTTCAGGAAAGGCGGGCATCGGACCTCGTCGTGCCCCCTCCGAACTTCCGGGAAAGGAGCTCGATATTTATCCGATGCTTCTTGCAGAGCTTATAGAAGGTCACCCTTGAGATCCCCAGGAGATGGGAGGATTTGGTGATATTGAAACTGGTCTGGGCCAGGGCCTCTTCGAGGGCGCTCCGTTCGGCGTTGGAACGAATGTCCTTGAGCTTTTCCAGGGACTTGACTGTGCGGGCCTCAAGCCCCAGATCGGAGGGCTGGATCAGCCGGTTGTCGCAGAGCACCATCGCGCGCCGGACACGGCTGATCATCTCCCGAACGTTCCCGGGCCAGGTATAGTGCTGCATTGTCTCAAGGGCCCGGCTCGAAAACCCCTTCACACACTTCTGTTTTTCTCCCGAGAATTTCTTGAAAAAGAACTGGGCCAGAAGTTCGATGTCTTCAGCCCGTTCCCGAAGCGGGGGAACGAAGAGTCGGAGCACATTAAGGCGATAGAAAAGATCTTCCCTGAATTTTCCTCCCTTGACGGCCTTCTCGAGATCGACATTGGTCGCGGCGATCACCCGGACATCGACCGGAATCGACTTCACCCCCCCGACTCGTTCAATCACTTTTTCCTGCAGAAAACGAAGAAGGTTCACCTGAAGATCGAGGGGAAGATCCCCGATCTCATCGAGAAAGAGGGTGCCGCCCTCCGCCATCTCGATCTTGCCGATCTTTTTCTGGTGGGCACCGGTGAAAGCCCCTTTTTCATGCCCAAAGAGTTCATCCTGGATCAGGGTATGAGGGATGGAACCGCAATTGACCGCCACAAAGGGCCCGGACTTTCGGGGGGAGCGGTCGTGGATCGCCTTGGCCGTGAGCTCCTTCCCCGTGCCGGTCTCGCCCAGAATCAGGACCGGCGCTTCCGTCATGGCAATCTTCCGGATATCGTGAAAGAGCTGGCGCATGGGTGAACTCGTTCCCACCATCGCCTGCTCGTCTCCCGGAGGAATCACGAATGATTTGTTCTCGAGTGATTTCTTCTCGATCTGGGCCATCCCGTAGGCATGGCCGATGGCGTGGGAAAGTCGCAGGAGATCCGGAGGAAGACGGTGATAATCGAAGAAATTGTGGCCGATCAGCGTCATGAGCCTCTCGTCCTTGAGACAGCCTGGGTCGACAAGCCCAATCCAGCGTGTCATATGGGGCGTGTGTGAAATCACCGACTCAATCTCCGAAATTTCCTGGTGATGGGATTTGGAACAGAGGGAATCGACAAGGACGATCAGACCCACCATGGGAGGATGGGGATCTCGGGAGAGCTGGGACCCCGAAAATCGGTGTATTGGCCTGAAATTCCACTCCGGCATGCTTTCCTGAAAAGAGGATTCCCACTTGGAAAAAGCGTCGTTCTTGTCCCACACCAAAACGGAACGTGGAATAGCGCTCATCCCTTCCCCCCCGCCAATCTTCTGGCTTTTTGAAATAATCCTTTTTCCGATCCCCGCCAGAACCTTTCCAAGAAATCCCTGTGCCCGTCCTTTACGTAGATTTCCCGGCACACATAGAGTTCCCTTCAGGACTTCTTGCTGGAATCATTATTTTTTATATTTTCCGTTTAACTATATTCCTTGTTTTTGATATGTCAAAGATCCTCCCAATTTTCCCAAATGCCAGTTTTCCTCGTTATCATAGGATTATTTTGCCCAACTGAGTCAACCCTACAAAAGTGGGTACGTTCTTTGACTTGATTTTCAACATATTCCCTGGTGATGGCCGGATCCTCTGTCATTCAGGCTCTACGGGTCCGGATTTCAAGAAAATTTCATTTTGGTATTCCTCAGATCCATCGCAACCCCTGTCTTGCTGCAATGACGCAACGGTACAAGGCGGGAAGAGTGGAGAGAATCTTTCTCAAACAGGCGGAAATTCCCGAGGAAAAGGGCCTCAAGATAATGCCATCAAAAAACTAATCATGATTTTTCCCTTCAATTTTCCCCTTTACATTGGAAGAAAAAATTTACAGATTCCTTATTTTAAATATTTATTTCAAGGATTTATCGCACAAAATCTTCAAAAGGCTCCCTAAAAACTGTAAGCAATAAATTACAGACAAAACGCAAATCTGAAGTCTCTTCTCATTCCCACTTTCACCAGAAGGGACTTCCCATAATTCCTCGACAAACTTACTATCTTGTTGCCATTACTATTTTTTAGTTTTTCTTTTTTCGAGACAAAGCGCTAAATCGGAAAAATTTTAAAAGAAAATTTCTCCGATCCTTCCCCATATTCGGACTAACCTCGAATTCCTAAAAAGATCACATGGTATTGTCAATAAATACAAATTTAGATTTTCGTGTTCTCATGAAATATATTAAGCAATTATAAACAAACGATAAATATTATTGGCATGCATGTTGCTCAATAAGGCTCGGACTCGAACTAGGGGAGCCGGATTTCTCAAAGGGCTCTCGATCAGGAACATCCCCGGACCAATGTCGGGATCCGACGGATGTTCGAAAAATCCATTCATTTCAGGAGGAAATCATGAAAAAGCAGTTGATCGGACTCGCAGTCGCCGTCGCCCTTGTCGCTGGAACCTCTCCCATGGCCTTTGCCGCCGGAAACACCAACTCCAATGGAAGCACCAACTCCAACGGAAACACCAATTCCAACGGTAACGGTAACACCAACAACACCTCCAACATGACCTCAAACAACGGATCCTCTTCGGCCTCCGCGACCGCCTCCAGCAACGGGAACTCCTCCGGAAGCCATAACAACAACGGCAACAGCAGCTTCAACCTTACAAAGAACTCGACCAAAACCAGAAATTCCAGCCATTCCAGCACAGTAGGCAATGTCTCCATGTCAAGAACGGTTGGGGTATCCAAGACGCTCAACATGACACTCGAAAAGGCTGTCTCAACCAACGATCTCTCAGCCTCAACCACACACAATGCCGTCTCCTACAACGCTCGCTCTGTCTCCACTCAGCAGAACAACTTCAACTCCGCCTTCGCCGCGGTCAACGGGATCACCAATGCCTCCCAGAACAGCGGAAATATGAGCAATGTCCAGCAGGGGGTGTCAGTCTCGATCAGCGGCGGCTCCACAATCCACTGATCGCTTGACGAGGGACGGAGGCCGCTCTTCCTGGCCTCCGTTTTCTCCTTCCTTTTCTGAAGACTCGTGAAAGGAGTTCGGGACTCCCAATAGGGGAGAACCGGAAGGCGACCATGAAAAAAAAGACCTCACTGATCATCCTCTCAACGCGTATTCTGATCGCCACGGCGCTTGGCGGAGCGGGAGTATTGACGGGATCAATCCCGGTGGGAGCCGGAGAGGTCTCTCCGGTCGAGTCCCTGGACACAGGGACCCTGGGTTCCGCGGTCTCTGCCAGGACACTTGACCATGCCCGCGGCGGATTCATGGAGAACGACGCCTCTCTGTCGGGGGTCCTGTCGAACAACAGCGTGACCTTTGGCCAGGGAAGCAATGTTTCCTTTTCCAACGTTCTGGGGGGAAACGCCTTCCAGAATGCCTCCGGAGTCGTGAATGTCATTCAGAACAACGGCAACAACGTCCTGATCCAGAATATGGTGCAGCTCAATCTCCAGTTCAGGAAATGACATGACAACGGACAAATTCTCCGCACAGAACATGAAACCTTCGGCAGGAAGGACGCCTTCAACGCGCCCTCCTGCCCTTTTCCGTATTATCCTTCCAGGGATTTTTATCCTGGGTTCTCTTCTGTCTTCTTCGCCCTCCCCTGCCGGTGTTCTCGACTTTGCGGGCCCGATGGGTCTGGCCACTCTTCCAGCCAAAAGCTATCGGGAACTCAAGTTCAAGACGGTCGTTCGCCAGCAATACGATTTCAGCTGCGGATCGGCCGCCGTGGCGACACTTTTGACCTACGAGTTCAAAAGGCCCACTACGGAGAACGAGGCCTTCCTGGCCATGTGGAAAACCGGGAACCAGGAGAAGATCAAAAAGGAAGGATTTTCCCTCCTGGACATCAAGCACTATTTGGCCTCAATCGGCTACCAGGCCGACGGCTATCGGATGACACTCGAGCGGCTGGCCGACCTTCGCCTGCCGGCGATCGTTCTGATCCAGACCCGGGGATACCGGCATTTCGTCGTCATCAAGGGAATCGAAGGGGGTTATGTCCTGATCGGGGATCCTGCCAGAGGGCTCCGTCGGGAACGAATCGAAAACTTCCGGAAGTTGTGGGTGAACAGCATCGTCTTTCTGATCCACAGCGGAAAAAACATCTTCGTCTCCCGGAAGTCTTTCAACGATCCCAAGGAATGGGCCGACGTGAGTGTCAGGATCCCTGTGTCGGTGGCGCAAAACCAGCTTCCGCTTGCGACCCAGCTTCTTCTGATCCCGGGGCCCAACCAGTTCCAGTTCGGAGGATTTGCCAAGATCGGGATTCCCTAAGGTTTTTTGAAAATTTAGAGCCAGAAACAGGAAAATCCCCCGGAGACTTCTCTCCCGGGGTGAAGGAGTGAACATGAGACCCACCCGGATTAGCCTAGAGATTATCCGCTTTTTCAAAGTTGGCCCCTCCCGGGTTACACCCCGGAGCCTTTTTTTTCTTCTTATCTTCGCAGGATTTCTCATATCACCCCAGGGAGCCCACGCCCGCCCGCTCGCAGGGCTCGCGAAGGAGACGGCGGTTCCCGATTCGGTCCTCGACAGCATGCGGGGCGGATTCTCCATCGGAAACCTGGACTTCAATTTCTCCTTCAGCTCGGTGACCTGGGTCAACAACGTCCTGATCACCCAGACCGACCTGACGCTGGCCAACAACATCATCACCTCCCTCAAGGATGTGATCAACAATCCCGCGCTCAAGAGTCTGGGTCTGGTCCCGGTCTCCCAGGGAACACAGGGGAGCACGACAGTCTCCAGCCAGACCGGCTCTCTGGTCTCACAAGTCCTTCCAGACAACCAGGTCGTGAACATTCCCTCTTCCCCCTCATCAACAAACAAGCCAGGGACAAATAGCGGAGGGGTGGGGAATACGCCTGTAAACATCCCCGGAACGGGATCTTTGTCGACCCTCCCCTCCGGAAAGACGACCCTTTCCAGCCCGACCACCACCCTGATTTCGGTGGGTTCCGGCAACTCGGGGGTGACCGGAAACGCCCTCGCAAACTCTCAAAGTCTGACAACAGTCATCCAGAACAATGCAAACAACGTGGTGATCCAGCACCTCACACAGCTGAACGGGCTCATCAGCAACATGGGTCCCGCCACCCACACCACGAACATGATCCTCCGGTTCAACCAGACAGCCACGCTGGGATCCATCCTGAGCCGGTTCTAGGGGGCCAAAGATCCTCCGGCCCCCTAACCCTCTTGGAAAAAGGCAGCATGATGAGACGATTCTCTCTGGTTATCGTCCTTTTCCTTTTCTTGCTGGGGGGGCCCACACTCGCTGGTTCTGGTCCCGGATCCACTGACAAGGGGGAAGGTCCCTCCTTTCTGGCTTCCCGGGATTTGCTCCCGGAACCTGCAAAGGGGGCGAAGGAACTCGGCGTGCCCCTCCCGGATCAGAAGATCGATCTCCGGGGTACCGGACTCGGGGTCTACCCCATCGAGGTTCGGCCCGGAGTTGTTTACGATGAAACCGGCCCCGTCAAGCTCTGGGACGAGGTCTCCACGGAGAGCGGCGCTGAACCGGGAGGTCCGCCACCGCCGGAGTCTGAAAAGAACCATTGACTTTGGTGCGGAGCCATGAGTTCCCTGGAAGAATCGGAAAAGGGGAGGAAGCTCTCTTGCCCTTCGTCTTTCCGTCTGGTAAAACCTTTCAAAAGATGAAGGGTTTTCCTTTTTTTTTAGCAGATTCAAAGTGAGACTCCCGAGATGGCCATGAAAAAAAACCGAATTTCCGGTCAGCCATGAAGAATCTGGTCTTCGGTAAGGAAGCTTCCACCAACCAGAGTGATCCAAATACGGAAATTTAAGGCCATAAGTCTCCATTTTTGACCAACAGGTCCCGGGGCCGGACCAGGAGACGCCCCAGAAATTGTTACGGCGCATTCACGGTGAAACGGTTTCCCGTCCTTCCATGCTCATTTGCCAAGAGGGGTGTGCCGGGTGAAGAAAGTTGCCGGAGTTGTCATCATCGTGTTCGTGATGGGGATCGCTCCGGTTGGAGCTGCCCTGGCAGACAACACCCCCGCCCCCTCTTCCTCTGCGACTTCAGCCACCCCCCAGGAAACCGCGAACCCGTCAGCCGCTCCTGCCTCGGGAAACAATGGCCCGAGCGGTTCAGGAACAACCGAAGAGGAAAATAAAAAACGGAAAAAAACCGAATCCTCTTCCGAAACCTCCCCCCCGGCCTCACCCGTAGGAATCGCACCCAAGAAGAAGACCGAACCGCCCACCGTCGAAACCCTGGTCTCGTCAACCGGTATCCTGATCCCCGCCGGGAAGCTCCTGGTCGAGGACTCCCTCGAATACATCCACAACACGGCAAGCCAGCTCGCCATCCAGGGATTCACCGTCGTCTCGGCCCTTCTGGTTGGAAGCATCAATGTCCAGTCGGTAAGCCAGGACTATTACATGGACATCCTGACCTTCTACTACGGGCTGACCAACCGGCTCGAGGTCGAGGCCGACGTTCCCTATGTCTACCGGACGGAGAATGTGGTCACCCGTCCGATCGCGAGCGCCACCTCCCCCATCGAGGTAAATACTGCCGGCTCCGATATCGGGGACGTCCAGTTCGGCCTCCACTACCAGTTCAACCAGAGCGGCATGGGCGGAACCTTTTTCCTGGGAAACGTCATGGTGAAGTCCAACTCCGGAAGCAACCCGTTCAGCATCCCCATCACTTCGAGCACCGGCCTTCTGACGGTTCAGCCCACGGGAACCGGGTTCTGGTCGGTCGAACCCGGTCTCACCGTCCTCTTCCCGACCGATCCGGCCGTCTTCTATGCCAACGCCGGCTACATCTACAACTTTTCGACCAATTTCGGAGGAGCCATTGGAACAATCAATCCAGGCAACGCCACGGATTTAAGCTTCGGGGCCGGGTTTTCCCTCAACGAACAGACCTCCTTTAGCATCGGCTACGACCAGATGACCATGTGGCCACCCACCGAGAATGGTGTTCAGATTCCCCTGACACGCGTCCTGCAGATGGGCTCCCTCATGTTCGGTTATTCCTACAATGTCAGCCGCTACTTTTTCTACATGCTCAACGTCGAGGCCGGCGTGACACCGGATGCCCCCAATGTCCAGATCACCTTTCGCATCCCGCTCTTCTACTGATTCCCGGCGGGAGGGGGCAAAAGCCCCCCCATCCCTCTCCGGAGACCGGGACCCGGCAAAGGGATCGCTCGGTCTCATCCGGCCCCTTGCCTGGATTTCGGGAGTCCTGAGCCTTATTTGTGTGCTCTCCCTCTCATCTTTACCCCAGGCGACCGGAAGTCCCCAGGGAAAGGACCCCGTTCTTCCTCTTCCGGCCGCCGATCTCTATTTCCATTACGACGACGACTTTCTGACGCCCTACGACCGGGCCCTCCTGAGAGAGCTTCTTCCTTCCCTCAAAGCCCATCCGGAGGTTCATGTCCTTCTTTATGCCCATGCCGACATCCGGGGAACGAAAGAATACAACTATGCCCTGGCGAGAAGCCGGGGCGATGCCGTCAGGCATTTCCTTGTCGTCCAGGGAATCGATCCGGCCCGGATCGCTATCCTTCCCCTCGGGGTCGACCCGATTCCCCATCTCCCTCTTTGTACCCGCGAGGAGGAATCCTGTTTTCACCTTCACCGGATCGTCCACCTCGTTGAATATATTCCGGCCCCCCGGACCCTCCCGCCGGCGACTGTCCGGAAGGCTCCTCCCCCACCTCTTCTCGTGACGGCCAATCCCCCCTCCGCCCCCAAAGGAATTTCACTTCTCCTTCCGGCGGGGAAGCTCCTTGTGGAGAACACCTTTATGTATGTCCACAACTCCGCCACCCAGGTGGGAGTCCAGAGTTTCACCGTCAACCAGCTCTTTCCTACTACCCTTGTGAACATCCAGCAGCTGAGCCAGGACTATTACATCGACATTCTTTCCTTCTACGTGGGCCTCACCTCGCGACTTGAGCTCGAAGCGGATGTTCCCTATGTCTACCGGACACTCGACGCCTTCGTTTCTCCCATTTCAGGCACCGGCTCAACCGGAACCCCGACGGCCGCGGCGGCTTCCGGAAACGGTCTGGGGGACGTCCAGTTCGGCCTCCACTACCAGTTCAACACCCACCCCGCCCTGGGGGGGCTGTTTCTGGGAAACCTGATGGTGAAATCCACCTCGGGAACAAGCCCCTTTTCGATTCCCGTCAATCAGGACACCGGTGTGCTCACCTCCCAGCCCACGGGAACCGGGTTCTGGGCCTTCGAACCGGGATTTAGCGTCTTCTTCCCCACGACCCCCGTTGTCTTCTACGGAAACGGATCCTACATCTACAACATGTCCCGGAACTTCGGCGGGAACGTGGGCACCGTCAACCCCGGCTATGCCACCGATTTCAACTTTGGGGGATGGTTCTCCTTCAATCCCAAGGCCTCTTTCTCCCTGGGATACGACCAGATGACGATCTGGCCTCCCAGTCAGAACGGAATTCAAATCCCCCTGACCCGGATCCTCCAGATGGGATCGGTCCTCTTCGGGACCTCCTACAGCGTAAGTCCCCACTTTTTTTACCTGGTGACTGTGGCGGCCGGAGTCACCCCTGATGCTCCCAATGTTCAGATCATGCTTCGGATTCCGCTCTTTTACTGACGGCGCCATGGGACCTCTGGAGGGGGAATGGATCGATGGGTGTGAAAGGTGGAGAAAGGGGCAGGCAAATCCTCAGGGGGAGTGGCCTAAAATCGAAGGGGCGGAAAACTTCCTCTTTTCATCTACCAGGAGAGGAGAGAGCGGCAGGTGCCGAGCCTTAGCCTTCGGCCTCCGAAGGCTTCGCAAAAAAACTCCGGATCTGGGACTTGGCAAACGCGACCACCATGCGGGGCGTGAGGAGAGGCGGAATATAGAGCTCGGCGGGGTTGACCCGGGCATCGATAACGAAGGGAACAGGGGAAGCAAAGGCCAATTCCATGGCCTCCGGAACCTCTTCCGGAAGCCGGACGGTTTTCCCTTCCCCGCCGAAGGCGCGTGAAAGGGCCACGAAGTCGGGATTGGTGAGCTTGGTTCCAAAGACGGGATTTCCTTCGGCCTCCTCCTCGTATTCGATGAACTGGTAGGAGCCGTTATTAAAGACCACCACCACCAGAGGGAGACGATAGCGGACCGCGGTTGCAAGATCTCCCAGGAGCATCCCGAAGCCTCCGTCCCCCGTCAGGACGACCACAGGTCGTGTCCGGAACGCGAACTTGGCTCCGATCGCAGCAGGGAGGGCAAACCCCAGGGACCCGAGGTTTGAAGACCAGACGAAGCGCTGGGTTCCCCGCATTTCGAGAAAGTTGTTGGCCCAGACCGTCACCGTTCCCGCATCCACCAGAAAGAGGGTATCATCGGGGGAGTGCTCTCCGATCATCCGGGAGAGGGTTCCCGGATGAAGCCGCGCGTCTCCCCTGTCCCGGCCCTGCCCCGCGAGCTCCTTTTCCCGCTCCCTTCGCATCTGTTCGAGGAAGGCACATCCTGTCCGTTCATGGACCTCTTCCGACATGAGCGGCAGGACTTCACGGGCCTCTCCCACAAGTCCCACCGCCACCGGAACGCGCCGCCCGATCCTTGAGGGATCGATGTCGACCTGAATGATGGGAACCTTTTCGGGATAATACTCCCGGAAGGCAAAATCCGATCCCACCACCAGAAGGGCATCGCACTCCTGGACCGCCCGGTTGGCAGCCCGGGATCCCATCAGGCCGATTCCTCCCATGACCGACGGGTGGCGGGAGGGAAGAATGTCCTTGGAGCGGGTGGTATGGACTAGGGGAGCCCCGAGCCGCCAGGCGAGCCCTGCCAGGGGGGCTTCCGCCCGCCGGGCTCCCTCCCCGTAGAGGATGACCACCCTGTCGGCCCGGTCCAGGATCTCTCCTGCCTTCCTGATCTCGGAGAGGGGAGGATGCACGATGGTGCGAGAGTGAAACCGGGACTCCTCTTCCCCCGCGGGGGGCCGGGATGGAGCAGGAAGACGCATGACATCCGACGGAACCGAGACATGGGCGACCCCCTTGCGCGACAGCGCCTCCTGGACCGCCCGGGCAAGGACAGCTTCAAGATTGTCCGGCGAGCGGACCTCCTGGTTGTAGACCGCCACTTCGCCGAAGAGCCTGAGCTGGTCGATTTCCTGGGGTCGGCCGGTTCCGATCTCGTCGCGCGGGATCTGGCCGGTGATCGCCAGAACCGGCACATGGTCCAGGGCGGCATCGTAGAGACCGTTCAGGAGGTGGATCGCTCCCGGTCCCTGGCATCCCACGCAGACCGCAAGCTTTCCCGTAAGTTTGGCCTGGGCGCTGGCGGCGAAGGCGCCGGCCTCCTCGTGACGCATCACGACGAAATGGACCGCATTCTGCTTCCGGAGCGACTCCATCAGAGAGTCGATCGTGTCTCCAGGAATCCCGAAGACCTGGGCCACTCCGCGTTCCTCGAGGAACTCCACGATGCGATCGCTCACCGTCCGTGCCATGGATCCTCCCTTTGAAGACGGTTCAGCTTCCCCTTATTTTTACAATACGCTCAGACTTGCAAAGGTCAAGGGGCGAAATTCCCAAGATCAAAAGAGGCCGGCCCTCTTTTGGAGCCTTCTCCGGAATTCCGGCAACTTCTGTTCGGCGAGGAGACAGGTGCGACCATGAAGGGGCCTGGGGTCTAATGGTTCCAGGGAAGCAGAAAGGGAATGAAAGTTGCAGGTCCATTTCCGTAAAGGATCCAGCCATTCGGCCCTGAAAAACAGCCAGAAGGGATATCATCATGAACCGTCTTGAAAGCTTCCATGAAAACCGCTCGGATCTTCAGTGTTTTCTGGGGAGCATCCTCGAAGGCCTCCTCTCCTGCGACACACTCAAGGGGGGGCCGACGGCGATCCGGAGCGCCCTTGAACCCCTGGTCACCGCCTTTTCCTTTCTCGACCTCTGCTATGTCCTTGACTCCGACGGGCGGCAGATCGGCCCGAACATTGCAGGAAAGCGCGTGAATCCTGTCCTTGCAAGGGAGGGCGACGGGGAGGACCGGAGCCTTCGTCCCTACTACCTGAAGGCCAGGAACGCCCCGGGAAGCGTCCTGACTCCCCCGTATTTCTCCACCGCCACCTCTTCTCTCTGCGTCACAGTCGCCACTCCTGTCCGGGACCGGGAAGGGCTCCTCCGGGGAATGGTGGTGGCCGACATCGACTTCGAACAGGTCATGGCACTTCTTGAGGACGACAGCCGGCGGAGGTCATTGGAACCCTTTTTCAAGGCGATTTATGCCTTTTTCTCCCTCGGTCTACTTGTCGTGAGCCTAGGCCTTGCAATCCAGGCCTTTCACTCCCTGGAGCAGGTTTTCCGCCACCTGACATTGATCGCCGACACGACCCCCTCATTCCAGGCCACCATCCTTCTCACCCTTGCCCTTGCGATTTTCGACCTTTCCAAGACCATCTTTGAGGAAGAAGTCCTCCTCAAAAAGGATGTGAAACGCCACAGTGCCACACGCCGGACACTCACGCGGTTCATCGCCTCGATCCTGATCGCAATCTCGATCGAGGCCCTGATGCTTGTCTTTAAATTTGCCATCCAGGATCCGTCCCACCTGACCGAAGCCGGATGGCTTGTCTTCTCTGTGGTCGGACTATTGGTGGGCCTTGGGGTCTATGTCTATCTGGGGGCCCGGGCCGAAATCCTCCTGATCGCAGGAAAATCACGGGAAAAGCGTCATCATGCCACCGAGAGCGGAAACCCGGGAATCAGGGTCCCGGAGAATCTCCGGCCCTGATCTCCCAGATCACGAAAAATTCTCAAAAACCTACAGAGAGGGTTATTTAATAACAAGATTGTTTCATAATGATCAATTATGTCCGACCTGGAAATCACAAAGGCGGTCATTTGAGCGACGACCCGCTTCCCGTTTTCAGAAAAGGGAGCGGGCAGCCCTCCCGATCCCTTCCGCGGCCATGGGATGCTGGTCGGCATAGGTGGCAAGATCCCTGGCCGTGAGTCCCCCCGCCAGGGCCAGGCCAATCTCTCCGATGAGGTTTCCGGCGTCGACGCCCACGATGGTTCCCCCCAGGAGACGCAGACTCCCCGGCTCAAAAAGGAGCGTGATTCCGCCACCGGTCTCGCCAAGAATCTGCGCCCGGGAATCCTCGGCAAAGTCATAGCGACCCGAAAGAAACGGAATCCCTCTTTTTCTGGCGGTCTCCGGCACGAGCCCGACATAGGCCGCCTCCGGGAGGGTGAAGACCGTAGTCGGAACCGCCCCCGGGTCGAAATAGTCACACGAGGCCTCTCCGCCCAGGATATTGTGGGCGGCCACCAGGGACTGGCGGACAGCGGCATGGAAAAGGGGCGTGATCCCGTTGACATCCCCGGCGGCATAGACATGGGGCAGGGTCGTCCGCATGGCGGGATCGGCCACGATCCCTTTTTTGGCCACCTCGATACCCAGGGCGGAAAGACCCTCGGGAATGACAGGACGGCGTCCCGCCGCCACCATCACCCGCTCGAAGGTGCGGGTCTTGATCTCCCCCGGCTCTCCATGCACAAAAAGGATGTCATATCCCCCTGACGACTTCCGGACTTCACGGACATGGACCTCCGTCAGGATCTCGATGGAGGGATCCAGAAGAGAGACAAGCTCCCCCACCATCTTCCCGTCCATCCCCGTGAGGACACGGGCCCCCTGCTCGAAGAGGGTCACCCGGCTTCCCAAGGCTCCGAGCATGGAGGCCGTCTCAAGACCGATGTAGCCACCTCCGATAATCCCAAGGGAGGCGGGGAGGCTCGTGAGCGTGGGCGAGAGGGCAAACAGATCCCGGCTTGTGAGACAGAATTCCGCTCCCGGCAGAGGCGGGACGACGATGTCGCTTCCGGAAGCCACGAGAATGAAGCGGGCCCGATAGCGATCCTCCCCCCGCTCCCCATCAACCGCAACCGTATGGGCATCAAGGAAACGGACCCGCCCCTTCACCAGACGGATCTTGGGCTCGGCCGAAAGCTCAACCTTATGCTGGTCGTAGCGCAACCGCTGAACATTGTCCTTGTGGGCCACGACTTTTCCGTAGTCCACTCCGAGGGTCCCCGGGAGCCCGTATCCCCCGAACCGGCCCTGCCGCAAGCGGTGATGGGCGACCTCGCGCACAGTCTTGGAGGGAACGCATCCCTCCGCGAGGCAGTTTCCGCTCATAACCCCTTTGATGTCGGCCATGAGCACAGTCATTCCAGCCCTGGCCAGACGGAAGGCGGCGGGATAGGCCCCTCCTCCCGCTCCGGCCATGACGACATCCACCTCCTGGATTCCCGACATTTCCACCTCCTGTCCTAAAATAAAAAGGCGGAAGAGGCTTTGGCCTCTCCCGCCCACGAACACTTTGTGTGTGGTATTCTCCCGCTAATGCCGGGCCGCACGCATGGCTTTTACGAGTTCAAGGCCGGTGTAGATGGCCTTCTGGTTTTCCGGATCTCCCATCAAAGAGAGGAGGCTGAAAATGCCTGATCCGGTCTTGCCCTCGTCCGAGATGCGATTCACCGCGGAATAGAGGATTTCCACCTCCGAAATCCAGTGTTCGAGTGTCACCATGATCCGCTCGACAAACTGGTCGTTGACGATCCTTGTCAGGGCCACAACCCCTGCCGCCACGTCCGGAAGGGTCTCCAGGGCTCCGACCTCTTCCATCTTCATCACGGCGTGGTTCAGACGTTCGACCGGAAGGTTCATCAGCTGCTCCATAAGCGAGCTTGCCCGTTCGACCTGGCTCACCAGCCGTTCGAGGAGGCCGTCGGTCATCATCCGGTTCACAGCGGCGGCAGCGGTCCCGATTTCAACCAGCATGTCGAGCCCTCCCGAAGAGACTAGGGGCCCCAGCTTCTCCAGGGCCGGGATCACCGACTCCACCTCCCGGAGCTTTTCAAGAATGGCGATGATTCCGGGATCGGCAGCCCGGTCGAGAAGGGTTACCGCCCGGTCGGCCGTTTCGGCGACACGTTCCACCAGCTGGTTTGATCCGATATCCATCAGAGCCTTCTGGGCCGTCACCGTCTCCGTCAGTGTGTCGAGACGGTCGAGGATGCGCACCAGAAGTTCCTGCGTTGCCTGCTCCCCGAGCTTTTCTCCGAGGAGGTCTGTCCGGCTTGCTTCTCCCATCTCGTTCTCCTATAGAATGCCCCTCGATGTCAGCCAATACATCTTGTTGTAGGAAATTTTCAGCCAGTGCACCATGGTCGTCGGCGTGGGAGGCACCGGAGGCGTTGTGTAGTTGAAGGAGATGTAGCTAGCCTGGTTGCGTCCGGTCTCGATGAAACAGAAGACCTTGCCGTCGTACTTGTGGGACGGCTTCTGGCCGGACAGGAGATCGACGATGTTCTCGACAAGGACGTCCGCCGAAAAATGGGCAGTGGAACCCGCCTTGGAAACGGGAAGATTGGTGGTGTCTCCCACAACAAAGACGTTCTCGGTGCCCTCCATCTGGAGTGTCTCCTTGTTGGTCGGGATCCACCCTCCCTCTCCGAGCTTGGAGTCGAGGATCACCTGGGCCCCCCGGTGCTGGGGAATGGTGATCAGAAGGTCGAAGGGAAGCTGGCTTCCTTCCATGCTGTGGACGATCCTGTTCTTGACATCGACCTCTTTCAGATTGAAGAAGACCTCGTACTTGATCCCCCGCTCCTCGAAGGTCTGGGCTCCCCACTTGGCTACCGCGGGGATCGTGTGGACGGCTCCCACCGGATAGGTGTAGGTGATCTCGGTCTTGTCGCGAAGTCCCCTCTTCCTCAGGTAATCGTCGAGCATGAGGGTCACCTCGACCGGAGCGACAGGGCATTTGTGGGGAACGCCCATCGAGATGACGATCTTGCCCCCGGTAAAGGCCCGGAGGGCATCGCGAAGCTTGATCGACCCTTCCTCGGTGTGGAACCAGTGGCCCCCTTCCACGAGACCCGGGGTCAGGTCGGGGCGGGGCACCGAACCGGTCGCGATCACCAGAATGTCAAAGGAGTAATCCTTGCCTCCCTTCGAGGTGAGCTTCTGGCCCTTGATGTCGATGTTGGCAATCTCGTCCTGGACGAAGTCGATGGCCGGATCGAGAAGGGACCTCTGGGGACGTTTCAGATCTTCAGGTCGGGACAGATCAAAGGGAATATAGAGCCAGCCGGGCTGGTAGGTGTGGGTGTCGGTGTTTCCGATCTGGGTGATCGAAACCGACTTGGAGCGAAGCTCGCCGGCGATCTTGCGTGCAAGCTGATTTGCGACGATTGTTCCGGCGACGCCTCCGCCCAGAATCACGATTTTCTTGGCCATTCTTTCCTCCGCCCAGGTCCGGGAGGCGGGAAGGACTCTTCCCGGCCCCTCAGACCGGATTCATCCTCGGGGCGCCCGAATCCGGCGCCCCCCGTCAGCTGGCCGCAAGACAGAGACTTGGGTCAGGCAGGGCTCTGTCTTCCGACCCACAAATTCTAGTCCAACGGACCGGGAACAGCAAGTGATAACCCGGCGGGATTCAAGGAATATGGCCACTGACAAAGTCACCTTTGAGATTCTTTTTCTAATCCAATCCGGAGGGGAAACCCCGGTCAAACCGGTATTTACTCAAACCTGGAACCGGCCCACCGCCTGTCCGAGGCTCTCCGATCCCTCCCGGACCGCACGAATATGGCCCTTTGTCTCGTCCGAAATGGCGGCTATTTCGTCGAATCCCTCCAGAGACCGGGAGAGAAGGCTCCGGACGTCCCGGATGGTCTGGAATTGCTTTTCGACGCTCCCCTTGAGCTCCAGCAGAATTCGCCGGGAAATCGACCCGATCTCGACCCGGATCTGCCCCAGGGACTCCTGGGCCCCCTTCGACATCCGCTGGCTTTCGGCGACTCCAGCAGAGGCGGTCTGAAGAGTCCTGGAGAGATTTCCGATCTCTTCCTGAACGGTACCCACAATGGTGGCGATCGTGCTGATCGACTGGTCGGTCGTCCCGGCAAGCTTTCTCACTTCATCTGCCACGACGGCGAACCCCCGTCCTTGCTCTCCCGCTCTTGCCGCCTCGACGGCCGCATTCAGGGCCAGCAGATTGGTCTGGCCCGCAATCATCCGGATCTCCGTCACGATGGTCCCGATCTCCTCGGACCGTCTGACAAGACTTTCCATGGTCTTCTGGCCATTAAGAACCGAATCCGCGAGAACCTCGACGGAGGAAAAGGCCTCCTGGACCGATTCCATCCCCTTAAGGGTGATCTCCTGGGCCCGTTTCGTCGTCTCTTCCGTCTCGGAAAAAGTCCGGGAGAGATCTTGCGATTCCTGGATCATCCGGTCTGCCATCGTCCCGAAACCGGTGAACTCGCCCCGGAGGAGCTCGAGCCGCTCCAGAAGCTGGGTCGCATTTTTTTCCAGGCTCCCGGTCAGGCTGTCCGTGGTCCCCACCTCACGGCGAACGGTCCGGATCAGCTCCGAGATCTGGCCCACCATCTCCCCCATGGCCCGGACCAGACGTCCGAACTCATCTTTCGAAAGGGCAAGGCGGCTCTCTTCTCTCTTTAGGAACTCACCCCTGGAGAGCTCGCCCATACGCTCAATGACACAGGCCATCCCCCGGGAGACAGTCCGAAGGATTCCGAGCCCCAGCCCGAGAATCGTCAGGGCCACGATCACCGAGGAGAGCAAGATGATCAGGATCGAACGGGAGATCAGCCGGTCGGTCTTCGCCGCAAGAAGGGCCCCGATCTGGCTGTTGTAGGCAGCGATGGTGACGGCCGTAGCCCTGTAGGAGCGGAAAAGCCCTCTGAAGGACCCTTCGTAGATCGCCCGGGCCGAAGGAATCTGGCGTGCACCGAGAAGGGCCCGGATCTGGATCTCGGCAAAGGAAAGGCTTTTCCGGGTCGTTTTCAGCCTGTTTAGAAAGAGTCGGGCAGCGGGTGTCATCTTCATGGAACCCAGTGAGGAAAGAAGGGCCGCATCCTGGCGGTCGAGAGCGAATGTGCGCTCGATCATCCTCTTTCGAAGATCGGGGTCGGGTGCGTAGACCGCAACCTGGAGGGCCCGCTCAAGGTCAGTGACATGGACGGTGAGGCGGGAGGCGACGGCCGTCTCCTTCTCGAGGGAGACCGACTGCTCCATCACTCGCTGTGTCTGGCGGAAAGAACGAACGGTAAGGATCACTGAAACGGCCAGAAGAAGGACAACGACCGACAGCATGAGGGCAAGCTTGTTCCGAATCGACATCGAAACCTCCCAGGAGAAGGTGGCCAGGACCGCAGGTACGGCCTGACAGCGATTATTTCCTGGCCCTTGGTCGACCTTCCCGGGGATCGACCTCCGGCTGGAAATATCTGGTCCCGGGAGGGAACCGATCCTCCCGGAGACCTATCATGGACGGCCGGGCCTGTTGGAGGACCTCGGCTGTCGGGGGGTGCCGATATCTTTTTTTCCGGCTTTCGCCCCGTCGGATTCTCGCTATGGCCTCAAGGGGGAGGGCGGAGCCTTTTTCTCACGCTACAAAAGCTGCCGGCTTCTGACAAGTCCCGCTCTGAAACCGGATTTCAGAGCAAGGAAGCCAATCTTCGCAGGTGACGCCTGGGAAATGGATATCGGCAGATGGGAAAGATCGCCTGAATGGCAAAAATGGCAGAGTCTCCCGGATGGACCTTCGAGTTTCTTTTCCCGAGAAGATGAGGAGGGAATCTGAGAGATGAAGGCCCGATGACCGGAGTGTCAGTCTTTAATAGAGGGAATCCTTCCTACCTCATTACCACAGCCTCTCCCGCTGGCCTCCAGTGCCCACGGCAGATGATTTTTTCCCCGTTTTTTATTGACAAGAAACCTCCCATCATGATGAAATCAGGAGACTGTTCAGCACCTGCCGGCACGGATTCCGGACGCTTTCCAGAATATGGGGAGGAAGTCCGTCCCGGCTATGTCTTGCCAGAGGACGACATCGCCAGGTTCGTGCCTTCCGGGCCAGGGACCGGGAGTCTCCCGGGACGGTCTGAGAAGGGAACGGACGTTATGCATACAGCCTTTATCGGGGGGATCGAAAATGAGACATGAGTGGGTCAAGGGACGGACCGGAGTGGTCACCCAGCTGCATTATGCCCGGAAGGGCGAGATCACGCCGGAAATGGACTATGTCGCCTCCGTCGAGAAGGTCGATCCGGAGTTCATCCGGACCGAGGTCGCCCGGGGACGGATGATCATCCCGGCCAATATCCGCCATCCCGAGCTTATCCCCATGGGAATCGGAATCGGCATCACCTGCAAGATCAACGCGAATATCGGCAACTCCTCCCTCGTCCCCAACATCGAAAACGAGCTCGGCAAGCTTGGCGTCTGCCTCAAGCACGGGGCCGATACGGTCATGGACCTGTCGACCGGGCCCAAGATTCCCGAAATCCGCGAGGCCATGCTCAGGAACAGCCCCATTCCCCTTGGCACAGTTCCGATCTATGAAGCCATCCACCAGGTGGGCGATCCCCTCGACCTGACGGAGGACGCCCTGATCCGGGTGATCCGCGCCCAGGCCGAACAGGGGGTGGACTACATGACCATCCATGCGGGGCTCCTCCGGGAATTCATTCCCTTGACCGCTTCCCGGTTGACCGGCATCGTGAGCCGGGGAGGTTCCCTCATGGCCCAGTGGATGCTCCGCCATGACAAGGAAAACCCCCTCTACACAGCCTTTGATCGCATTCTCGAAATCTGCCGGGAATTCGACGTGACCCTCTCGCTGGGAGACGGACTTCGTCCCGGGTGTCTGGCCGATGCCTCGGACGCTGCCCAGTTCGCCGAACTCAAGGTCCTGGGGGAGCTCACCCAAAAAGCCTGGGAGGCCGACGTGCAGGTGATGATCGAAGGTCCCGGCCATGTTCCCTACGATCAAATTCCCATGAATGTGGAAAAGCAGCAGACTCTTTGCCACGAGGCCCCCTTCTATGTTCTGGGACCCCTCGTGACCGACATCGCCCCGGGATATGACCATATCACCTCGGCCATCGGAGCCACCGCCGCCGCCACTGCAGGTGCCGCCCTCCTCTGTTATGTGACCCCGAAGGAACATCTGGGCCTGCCCGATCTCGAGGATGTGAGAAACGGGATCATCGCCTACAAGATCGCGGCCCATGCGGCCGACGTCGCCCGACACAGGCCGGGGGCCAGGGATCGGGACGACCTTCTCTCGAAGGCCCGCTACGAGTTCGACTGGAAGAGCCAGTTCGACCTCTCCCTCGACCCGGACCGGGCCCGCTCGATGCACGACGAGACCCTGCCACAGGAGACCTTCAAGCACGCCGAGTTCTGCTCCATGTGCGGGCCGAAATTCTGCTCGATGCACATCAACCACCAGATCCGCGAGGAAAGCGAAAAGCTGATCTCCTTCGATACCATGACGCGTCAGCCCGTCTGAGGACGGGAGCGCTCCGCTCCGGGGCTCCAGCCCCGGAGACCCCATTGCCCCCACCACGGGCTGAAGACGACGATGGGACCGTCCCCATTTTATGGAAGGCGGTCCCTTTTTGGTGAAGGCCCCGGGAAAGGAATTCATGCCAGCCATCCGACTGGGTCATCCGGTCTTTTTTCACAATATTCCTTTCGAGATCGAGGAACGCCAGATTCTCCGGGAGATGAGGATCCCCAAGAAGGCCTCTCTTGCCGACCTGGGTGAGCCGGCCATGGAAAAGGCGATCGGGACGGCCATCGAGGAAGGCTACCGGATGATCGAGGGAAAGGGCGTCTACCGGACCCTCGAAATCACCGGAATCGAGGACCGGCGTGTCCTGACCCGGGAGACCGGAACCCTCTTCATAGGGGAGAAAATGGTCAAGCTTTTGAGACACTGCGACTATGCAACCCTGATCGTGGCCACCATCGGTCCAAGGATCGAGACCGAGGTGGACCGGCTGTCCGGCCCCGAACCGGCCCATGCCTATTTTCTGGAGCGCGTCGGGGCCTGGATGGCTGACTACATGGGGATCTGGCTCGACCGGATGCTCGAGCGGGAAATTGTCCGGGCCGGCTACATGCGCACCTACCGCTTCGGGGTGGGATACGGCGACTGGCCCCTCTCCTCCCAGACAGAGGTCATGGCCCTGACCTCCGCGCACCAGATCGGTGTCACCCTAAACGAAGCCTTCATCATGCTCCCCCGCCTTTCCGTCTCCGCCGTCATCGGCTGGCAAAGACCGGGGACAGGACCTAAATCGAAAACAGACGAGGACACCGACACGTGATTCCAATTCTCGAACGGCTGAAAAAGGAGGTTCTTCTTCTCGACGGATCCATGGGGGCTCTTCTCCAGGGACGAGGACTCCCGCCGGGCTATGCTCCCGATCTCTGGAACCTTGAAAAGCCGGAGGAGATTGCCGCGGTCCACGCCGAATA
>JAKAWK010000006.1 GCA_021827365.1 Nitrospirota bacterium | reverse complement strand
TGTGGGGAAACCCGTGCGGGTTCAAGTCCCGCCTTCGGCACCACTACTTTTTGTTTATTTGTAATGCTTTGCTACTCTCTGTTTTTCTGCTTGTCACCATATTGTCACCATCCGGAGCGATTTTTTGAGCGATCCGGTTGGCTTTCTCACCCACGGAAGGATCCACTGAAGGGATCCATCGTCCATACCGCTTCCTTATCATTCCCCAGTCCGCATGCCCCATCTGGGACGCCACCCACATAGGATTCTCGCCCGCCGAAAGAAGAAGACTCGCATAGGTGTGGCGCGTCTGATAGGGATTCCGGTACCGGATCCCTGACTTTTTGAGAACCGACTGCCAGTGGCGCATGATCGCCGTGTCGTCGTTCCAGGGCTTTTTCGTGATCGGATTGGTGAAGATCCGTCCTCCCGGAAGAAGAGAGTGTTCCTTCTGGGCCTCGACGGCCTCCCTCGCCGGGTCGAGGAGCTTCACCTCGCGCATTCCCGCCTTCGTCTTTGTCTCCTTGACGACATTTCTGACGATGGCTCTCCGCACAAACACCGATCCACGTTTCCAGTCCACATCCCCCCATTCGAGGGCGATCAACTCGCTCGTTCGAAGTCCCGTCCAGAAGGCGAACTGAATCAGGTTCCGAAACGTCCCTTCCGCAGTGTGGAGAATAAGACTCACCTCTTCGGGCGTGAACGGGTCCGGCTCCCGGGTTTCAAGCGGCAGGTTCTTGATCCTGTCCATGGGGTTTCGGTCGATGACTCCATCATGGAAGGCGTCCCCCAGGGCTCCCCGCAGAGGCACGAGGATATTGTTGATGCGCTTGTGGGTGATCTCCTTGAGTCCTGCCATCCAGGTTCGGACGGCTTGCGCGGAAAGCTTGTCAAGGGGAAGGTCGCCAAAGGCCGGGATGAGATGGTATCGGACGGCGGATTTATAATCCCTGAGAGTGGAACTGGCCGTTTGCTTTTCGATCGATACGAGCCAGGATTCGAGGGCTTCCCGGACCGTCGGAATCTTTGTCTCCTGGCCGGTTCTAAAATACTTGGATGGATCGAATGTTCCCTGGGCGATTTCCAGGAGAATCGTTGATCTCAGGCGTTCGGCGTACTTGAGATTGGCCTTCGTAGGTTCCATCTGTAGCGTGGGCTGGAACCTCTTGCCCTTCCAGTAGAAGCTGATCTGGATGCTGGTTCCACGCGCTCGGATCCCTGTCCCTCGGCCCATCGCTGATATCCCTCCAGGCTAATGAGAATATGTCCATCCGGAGCCTTCAGGAAGTGCTCTCCTTCCCGCCAAACGCCTGTTGCGATCTTACCACGGACGGCCGAGGGGGTGTATCCGGTGAGTTCGTGAAATTTTTCGATCCGGACAAGGTCTAGAGGGAGAATATTCATTTTTCTTCCTTCCGGATGCTGTCCAGGCGGGGCTGAAGAAAGGATTCGACCTGGGGATGGATTGATATCTTCATGACAGCGTTACCTCGTCAAGGAGTCTGGGCCACGACATTGCCGACGACGGCTTTGGCTCCGTCCGAACCATTCGCCCGGTCCCGGACCGCGAAGGCGTACCGGCTGGCCTCCATCGCCCGGCCGATCAGGGCCTCCTTGTAGTTCAACAGCTCGAGCTTCATTAGGATCGCGTTCTCGTAGGCGATCTCCCGCAGGAGGTCCGAGGTGGACTCGGAGGCGATGTCCTCGTACCAGTTGGGGTTGGCGAACCGCCCGTCGACCAGGGCGCCCATCATCTGGTTTTCGGAGATCATCCCGGAGGGGTTGGCCGGGGGAGCGGGAGCCCCGATCTCCCCCAGGCTCTTCGACAGCCACCCGGACAGCGGGTAGGCGGCGGTATTCCAGGAGGCCGCCTGGGCGAGAGCTTCCCGCGCGAGGCTCATCCGGGCGTCGTAGGCCTTCATTCCGGCCAGGTAGCGCCGGCCCGCCGGGGTAGCGTAATTGGCCCCCGTGGGCCGGGCCGGAGGCTCCGGATCCGTCAGGTTCTGGATGTAGTACTCCGTTGCTTGTCCGGTGGGTCCTCCGGACCCCGTTCCGGCAGAGGCCGACGGATCGATCGCCGGGGAGGATTCCGGGGGGAAGAGGGAGGCGACCGAGAAGGCCCCGGGGGGCTCGGCGTTGACGTGGGCCGCGGTCTGGGACCGGGCCGTCACGTTCCCGGCGTACTGGGCGGCCGCCACCCGGTAGGCCGCTTCCGTCGCCCGGCGGGTTTCCTCCCCGGAGACCACTGCGGCCGCAGCGTCGACGGACTGGCATCCGGATCCCGCCACGGCGGTGGAGGGCTGGCCGTTTCCGGCGAAGCCGAACTCCCGGGAGACCGCCATGTTCGTGAGCCCGTTCAGGAGGTTCGTGTCGTTCTGCCACTCGTCCTGCTCCAGCGTGGAAAAGTCGATGTTGAGGGCGTTCAGGAGGTTCTCCTCGCCGACGTACACGGAGAGGGCGGAGCAGTCGGCGAGCTCCATGAGCCACGGGAGCCAGGCGCCGATCAGGGCGGAGGCCATGATGCTGCCGGTCCCGAAGGCCCCGGTGATCGGGAGCTGGGCGGCTCCGGTCACCGCGCCGATGCCGGAGGTCAGGGTGGCGGTGCAGGTCGCCGGGAAGGCCCGGGCCGTTCCGGCCTGCCAAAAAAGCGCGAGGACGGCGATCCCCGCTCCGACAAGGACCGTCCGGCCTTTTCGAAAGAACCCTTCCATGGACCTCCTCCCCTACGGTTTGTAGATGTTGTTGAAGCCGTTCGAGATCGCGTTCCCGGCCTTGTTCGATCCCGGAAGAGTCCCAAGGTTCGCACCTGGGAGACTCCCAGCACCGGTCGTCATCGTGGAGCCGACGTTCCCGAGGGCGCCCGACACGCCTCCGGAGGCCCCGCCCATGATGGAGGAGGCCGACCCGCTCACGATGGAGGGGGGGCCGGAGTTGACGGTCGTGATTCCGCTCTGCCCGAATCCCGCGCTCCCGCCGAGCCCGTAGGCGGAATAGGAGTTCAGGGGGCCGGAGAGGATCGAGACCGCCCCGGAAGCCATGCCGGTGGTCATCGAGCAGGCCATGTTCTCGATGCTGGACAGGATCCCCGACATGGACGGGAAGGCGAAGGTTCCCCCCATGGAGGAGAGCGACGAGAGGCATCCCTGGGCCGCCGTGTTGGCCGCGCTTCCCGCGGCGGGCGTCATGAGCCCGCCGGTCACCGACTTCGACAGGTTGGTCATCGTGGAGGTCGCAGCGCTCACCTGGGCGGCCTCGACCTGGTGGCAGGCGGAAGCCGCCCGGGCCGGAGCCGGAAGCGCCGACAGGAGCAGGCCAGAAAGGAGCAGGGCCGGGAGACGCCGGAGCGGCCGGAGGGAGAGGGTCATGGCGCGCTCCGTTCCACCGCGAGAAGGTCCCGGACGATGGAGGCGATGGCATCCCCGTCGGGGGCGGAGTCCTCGGCCCGGCGCCGTTCGACCTCCTTCTTGGCCGAACCCCCGGGGAACCGGAGCGCGAGGCGCCTCCGGGCCTCCGAAGGACCCAGGATCCGGTACAGGGCGTCCCGGATCGCGACGTCCTCCGCGGTGGTGGAGAAGGCCCACAGGGCGACCGGCCCCAGGGTGTTGGTCAGGAGCTGCTGGACCATCCCCTCCTTCGTCCGGAAGCAGGCGATGAGGTTCGCCCCCTCCTCCGTGGGGCCGCTCATCCGGGCGAGAGCATTGGCCACAGGCTTGGAGAGCCCGAACCGCTCCGAGATCCGCTCCACCGACTGCGGGGTGCCGGCGCCGAAAATATAGAAAGAGGTCGCCTGCTCCAGAAGGGCATCGGGGAAGTCCTCGAACTGCTGGCTGTAGAGGCCCACGTGCAGGTTCCACTTCCGGGACTCCCGCACCGCGGTCTCGATGTCCCGGACGACCTGGGCCACGAGGGCCGGGTTCTTCGACACCCGGTGGAACTCGTCGAAGTTGAGCTTCTTGGGGTCCCTTCGGATCTCGTCGATGCGGGCGGCGTGGTAGGCCCGGTAGCGGTCGGGGATCAGGGGCACGTGGTCCGGCATCAGGAAGAGCCGGCTCGTGAGCACATGCCGGGCCAGCATGTACATGACCGCCGCCTGCCGGTCGGCGAGGGCTCCCGAGCCCTGGGTGACCTCGTCGAGGTCCAGGGAGACGATCCGGGCATCGCCCAGGTCGAAGACGGTGGGATGGGAGAGGACCGGGTACTGGTTGATCGCCTCCACCAGGGACCGCCAGAAATAGGCGGGGAGGTCGGGGACGTCCCGGGTGGTGCCCGGCCGGTAGAGGTCGGAGAGGGCGGGCGTCAGGACCGCCGCCGCCGCGTCCTCCAGGGTGGGCTCGGCCCGGCGCTGGGCCCGCTCCGCCTCGAGGATCCGGCCGCCCTCGAAGAGGGTGTCCCGGACCTCGTGCCAGGTCGTCCGGGAATCCACGGGAAGGCGGAGGCCGGCCAAGACCGCGTCCACCTCCGGAACGAGGCCCGGCTCGTACCGCTTCGGACGGGGGCCGGAGGGAGCGAGGTCCTCGTAGACCCTGTCGACGGCGAGGCCGGCGAGGCCCGCCACCCCGTCCGGGGGCGCGCTCCCCAGGGGGGTGCCGAGAAGGACCAGGAGGTTCTGGAGGAAGGTCCGGTGGAGGGGAAGGGGCGCCACGCAGCCCAGGGGGAGTCCGAACGGGTTGATGGCATACTCCTTCGTGTTCTGGAGGCGGTGATAGGCGACGAGCCGCTGGCACTCCGGCCGGTCGGGCAAGGCGGACTTCAGGAGGGAGACCAGCCCGGAGGAGGAAGGCCCCACGTCCACGGTCATGATCCAGGGGAGGCGGTCCCGGCCCGGAAGAAGGCACAGGGCGAGGTTGGCGGCGTTCAAGGCGACGGACTTTCCCCCGCCCATCGGCGCGACCCCGATCTCCACCCAGGCCGTCTGGAGGGGGGAGCCCGGCTGGTAGGGGGCGAGTTTTCCGTCGGGGGTCCGGAGGAGCCACGCCCCCTCCCGCCAGGGAAGGGCGGGCCGGGCGAGCGGCATCATGAAGAGGGCCTCCGACAGCGGCGGGGCGGAAGGCTGGGCGGGAAAGGAGCGGGTCGCGGCGGGGAGAGAGGCCACCACCCCCAGGAGGGGGTCCCCGACCTGGTCCGAAACTTCGCAGTTTCCCCAGCCCTGGACGGCCTGGGCGAGGGCCGACTTCCGCCGGGCGAGGCACCCGGGATCGTCCATCGGCGCCCAGGTGTCGAAGACGGCCTGGAAGCCCGCGATCGCCTTCCCCGACTGCGCGAGTTCCCGGAGATCGTCGAGGGCCTGCGTCACAAGCTTGTTGTCGGCGCAGGTCCATCCCAGGAAGGAGGCGAACAGGGCCTTCGTGG
Source organism: Nitrospirota bacterium (assembly GCA_021827365.1). Lineage (GTDB taxonomy): Bacteria > Nitrospirota > Leptospirillia > Leptospirillales > Leptospirillaceae > UBA4572. The sequence continues at coordinate 32,128 of JAKAWK010000006.1, read as the reverse complement.
CCTGCCGGGAGAGGCCGTCGCTCGACAGGAGGAAGGAGGCCCGCCAGGGGAGGCGGGCGGAGAGAAGGGCGTTGAACAGCCGGGCGAAGGGGGCGGGGGTTTCCGGTGGAAGGGTTAGGCGGAGCGGGGCGTGGAGGCGGTTCCCGATCCGGACGGTCTGGAGGTTCCACCATTTTTCCCGTTCGGCCCCGACGGGGAAGACCTGGCTCCCGATCGAGGGCCACAGGAGGTGGCCGAAATCCCTTTTGGGATCGACCCCCGGATCGGGGGCCCGGAGCGGAAGGGCTCCGGATCCCGGAAGGCGGGGCATCCAGCCGGGGGCCGTGAAGTCCGGGGCGTAGGCGTGCCGGATCCGCATGAGGACCTCGGAGGCCGTCATCTCCCGGACGACGACCCCGGAGGCGGCCAGGGCGTTTTTGAGGCTCTCCACCAGGGAGCGGTGGCGGGAGCGCAGAAGCGGGACGCCGGCGTCGAGCCGGAGGGCGCCGCTCCCCCGGGGGGCGGTCCGGGGCCGTCTCTTCTCGTCTTTTCGTTCGGCCCGGGAGAGAAGCTCCCGGGAGGTTCCGACCGCGAGGGTGGCGCTCTCGGAGGCCACATAGCGGGAGAGGGCCTCCTCGAGGGCGTCGAAATAGTCCGACAGGTCGAGATTCATCCGGGCGGCGGTGGCCCGCAGGGGGGCGCTGGCCTTTGCGACCTCCCCGGCCCCCCCTTCGGGATCCCGGGCGAAGACGAACTGGAGGGTGTGCCCCTTGCGGGAGAAACTGGCCGCGAAGGTTTCGGACAGGAGGGCGGCGAGCTCCCGAACCGCTTCGCCGTCCCGGAGGGTCAGGCTCCCCGAGAGGTCGAGGACGCTTGTCAGGTCTCCGTTCTGGAGGGCCAGCGTATGCTCCGCGGCGTCCGGGGTTTCGAGTTCGCAGAGGCTCTCGGGGGAGTGGGCGCACCAGGCCGACAGCCCCCAGAAGAAATCGTCGAACCCCCGGAACAGGCGGGCCATCATGGCGTCTCCTCTCTTCTCTCGGGCGCGGAGGGCGTCGCCCTCCTGTCCGGGGCCTTTGCCGGGTTTTCCCCCGACCGGGCGGAGAAGGTGGGGAAAACCCTGTGGAAAGGGCGTCCCGGCCCGTTGCCGAAAAGGGACTTCCTCCGTCTTGACCAGATCCTGACCGTCCGGAAACAGAGCCGTTCGTCCGTCATTTGTCCCGCCTTTTGTCCCGGAGCGGGGGTCCCGGGACCCCCGGACGCGAAAGAAGGATCGTCCGGGCGGTCCAGTCGACCCGGACCCGGAGGCCATAGGTCCGGGCGATCCGGTCCAGGGTCCGGGGGAGGGTCCGGCCCCCGGACCAGTCGATCCGGGTGCCGGGGGCCACGCCGCAGTAGAGATCCGTCCAGCCGGCTCCCAGGAGCTGGGCCAGGACGTCCCGCACCGGCTCCTTGTGGCCGAACCCGCGGACCGGCCGGGTGTAGTCCCCTCCCAGGGTCGGGAAGGCCGCCCCGGTCTGGATGAGCCCTGGCCGGAACGGCCCCCGGATAGGAGGGTTCGGAGGGGGAGCGGGGGAACCCGCCGCGTCCCCGCTCCGGACGGACGGGGGAAACGGATAGCCCCCGGAGACGGAGTCCGGCACCGGGGGTTCCAGGACTGAAGGCGGCGGGCCCGGCGTCAGGGCGAACCAGGCCCCGGCCGGAGGGGGGACGGCGAGCGACAGGCCCAGAAGGCCCGCGGCCGCCGCTCCCCGGAGCGTTCTCCCGGGTCTCATTCGGTCACGATCTCGCAGTAGGCGTGATAGCGGATCCCGACGACGCCCCGGGTCTTTTTCCACCACGAATGGACCACGAGGCCCTGGAACTTCCCGTCGGCGTCCCGCCGGTCGCCGGCCTTGCGCTCGGCCGCCGCGCAGGCCTTGTACTGGGCGGTCTTCAGGTGATCGAGGTCGTAGCCTTCCCCGACGAACGCATAGCGTCCGGGCGGAGCCGCGGGGTCCGCCACCCAACCGGGTTCCGGCCCTCCCTGGGCCACGACCTTCTGGGCGAACATCGTCGCGCACCCTGAAAGCGCCAGGCCCAGAACCCCCAGAAGAAGCGCCGTTCCCGCGGCGTTCGTCCTATTCGCCTTTTCGACTCTTTTCATCTCTTCCTCCCTTTTCAGCGTCCGTAGAAGAACCAACTCCGCGGGACCCATTCCCGCGAGCCGGGACGGCTCCGGCCCAGGACGACGGCCCGGAGCGCCAGAAACACGGTCTCGAAGCCGAAGCCCAGCTTTTCGGCCGCCACGAAGAACAGGGCGGCCGATCCCGCCACCGCCGCCGTCCACTCCCGCGTGTGCAGGAAGAAGAGGAGCAGGAAGACGGACAGCCGGGCGTCCGGCTTCACGAAATGGAGCCCGATCCGGGCGGGGCGAGCCGTGTCACGCCACATTCCCGAGCCTCCGGAGGAGCTCCCGGAAGGTCGACAGGATTTCCGGGAGCAGCCTTTCGTCTGTCCGGGCCCGGGCGGCCTCCGACGGTTCCGAAGAAAGGACCGGCTCCGGAGTCCGGTCTCCCCGGCCCGTGGTGAGGAGGATCTCCTCGCAGGTCTCCTCCGAGATGAGTCCGGCCTCCGCCTTGGCCCGGGCGGCCCGCCACAGGGGCTGGCCGAAGCGCTCGACCAGCTCCCCCACCCGGGAGACGATTCGGGCGGTCTCGTTCTCCTTCTCCAGGAGCGTCCGGATCTCCGGGGTGAAGGCCAGGAACTCCCGGATCGCCGTTTGGCCCCCGCCCGGACAGGGAAAGAGGCGCTGGTGGACGACGAGGCGGAGCGAGGCGAGCATCTGCCGGACCGTGCCGTCCCGCTCCTGCCAGGGGAACATGTCGGCGGCCCGGGAGATCGTCTCGGCCACGGAGTTGGTGTGCAGGGTGGAGTAGACGGCCACCCCGGTCGAGGCCGCCTCGAAGAGGCTCCGGAGGATCTCCGCGTCCCGGCACTCCCCCAGGAGCACGATGTTCCCCGCCCGCCGGAGCGAGTTCCGGACGGTCTCACGGAACTCCGGGAGGTCGTTCGGGATCTCCGTCTGGGTGACCGGGGCGATCCGGTCGGGGATCCCGTCCAGGTCGTACTCGACCGGAGCCTCGTAGGCGAGGATCCGGCGGGGCCGGGTCCGGGAGCTTTCAGCCAGGGTCGAGGCGAGCGCGGTCGTCTTGCCCGAGCAGACCGGCCCGGTGAAGAGCACCAGGCCGTAGAGCGGGAAGAGGGCCGCCAGGAGGGCAGGCTCGAAGCCCAGGTCGGAGAGCGCCGGCGGCACCCCCGGGATGCTCCGGAGCGTCAGCTCGATCCCGGTTCCCCGGGAGGTTCTGCACTGGGTGGCGTTCACCCGGAACCGGGAGCGGGTGAAGCGGTCGACGGGGGCCTCGTAGGCGAAGTCCATCGCCAGGCCCTTGCCCACCTGGGCGGCGGCCGACGGGTGCCGGGCGGTCTCGTTCAACAGCTGGGCGATCTCCGGGGCGACGAGACGGCGGGTGGAGCCGGGCACCCACTCCCCGTGCAGGGAAAGCCAGACCGGATCCCCCGGCTTCAAGACCACGTCGGAGGCCTTCTTCTCGACGGCCCGCCGGAGGAGCGTGTCCAGATCCCCAAGGCGCAGGAGCGGCGGCTCGGGATCCAGGAGGGCGACCGGACGGGGTGGGGAGAACGGGGTGGCCGTCATCGGGACGGTCCCCGCCGGGCCCGCCAGGGGTCGGCTTTCCATCGTCCGGGGCCACGGAAGGCGGTGGGTCGGGTGATCTGGTAGACCCGGATCCCGGCGTCCATCCGGTCGCCGTTCCTCTCGACCCCCAGGTCGCTCTGGGCGAAGGCCGGCACCGAGACGAGGCGGCCGAGCGCCAGGACATGGAACCGGACCTGGCCCAGAAGGTCCCGCCGCGCGCGCCGCAGATCGATCCGGAAGATTTCCCGGGCCTGGGAGACCCCGTTCGTCCAGCCCTCGAGGAGGGCGGCTTTCCAGACCTGTCGCTGGGCGGAAGTCTTCGGGAGAAGGACCCCCGGCACGTCCTTCGCCACGTCCGGCGGATCGAAATGGCGGACCAGGTACGTCCGCCAGTCAGGCACCCCCGTCGCCAGGACCGCCGGCCGGAGAAGCCGCCAGGAGACCGTCACCCTCCGGAGCGTCGTCGGGTCCTCCAGGCGCTGGGCGTCTCGTGTGGAGAGCACCACCGGCGGGAGCACCCGGCCGGAGTCCAGGGTCAGGGCTCGGAAGTCGAAGATCCGGGAGAGATCCGCCGAAACCCCCGCCAGGCTTTTGTTGATGCGGGCGGTCTCCCACGACAGCCCCGCCCGCGTGCCGAGCGCCAGGGCGGCGTCCCGGACCGCCTCGTTCCAGGGGTCCTTCTTCGCCTTTGCGAACGCGGCACTCCCCCGGAGGCCTTCGAGCTTTTCCAGGTACCCGGCATCCCGGTCGGCCTTCTGCACCAGGGCCGGCGGGGCGGCGTAGTCCATCATGGAGAGCCTCCGATTCTTTCGGGGAAGATGAGACATGGATCGAAGGGACGCCCGCTTTCTTGCACATGATTAACATATGTGTTAATGTTTTTGGTGTGAAATATACGATCGCTTATTACAACGAGGCCGTTCGCCGGGCTATTTGGTCCTGGCCGGAAAGTGTGCGGGTCCGTCTTGTCCGGATCATCGAACGGAGGACTCAGGACGGCCCGGACCTTGGGTTGCCCTAGATGCAGGCCATGGGGGAAGGGTTGTTCGAAATCCGGGCCCGGGGGAAGGAAGGAATCGGACGGGCATTCTTTTGCCTGCTCTCCGGAAAACGGGTGATCGTGCTCCATGGGTTCATCAAAAAAACGGAAAAGACCCCGGATAGAGACTTGATCGTTGCACGCAGACGTCTGAAAGAGGTGAAGTATGGGTCGGAAAATGATCGTCAAGGACGAGGAGCGGTACGAACCGGTCGCCTTTGACATCGAGAAAACCAAAGAGGAATGGATGAAAGATCCGGCCTTCCGAACGGCATACGATGCGCTGGAGGACGAGTTTGTCGCTCTGGACGCTCTTTTGTCGGCGCGGAAGTCTGCCGGATTCTCGCAGGCCGAGGTGGCGGACCGGATGGGAATCAAGCCCTCTTCCCTCGCCCGGATCGAATCGTCGCTGGGATCCCGGAAGCACTCCCCCTCGCTCGAAACGCTCCGGAAGTACGCCCGGGCCTGCGGCAAGCGCCTGGAGATCCGGATCGTCTGAAGTTCCTTCAAGAAATAACTCCCGCTCATGGATCCCCTCCCGTTTCCGAAATCCCGTCATTCGCCCGGGCGTTCCCGTACCGGATCGCGATCCGGCGCCGGGAGGCGTCGAGGCTGAGTCCCACCCGGGATCCCGTCTGGAGCCCGATGTCCTCGAGGACTGCCTGGACGGTTTTCCGGCGCATGTGGACGCTGACGATCTCGGGCACCACCGGGGCCCGTCCCGCCACCGCGACCCGGTAGCGGATCATCCGGGCCACCGCCCGGACCGCCTCCTCCATCGGCCCGTCGTAGTCGAGAGTCATCCGGACCGCGGCCGCGCCCGTGGGGGGCGGAAGGCTCCGGACGCGGATGTTCCGGAGGCTCGCCCGTTCCAGGGCCCGGATGTGCCGGTCGATGGAGCCGGCGGAGCGGTGGATCTCGGAAAGCACGAACCGGTCGTCGGGGGTCACCGTCCCCATCTTCGGCGCTCCCTGAGAGGCGCATCCCGCAAGAAGGGCCGGAAGCAGGAGGCCGGCAAGAAGGACACTCGTTCCGAAGCCGTGTGCACGAATCACGTCGGACCTCCGTCGCCCGGCCCGTCCTTCGGGGAGGGGGAGCCCAGATTTCGGAGGACGATCCCCAGGCAGCCGACGAGCCCGATCGCGGTCAGGAGGCTTCCCGTCACCCAGTAGCGGCCGACGAGCGCCCGGACCCCGAAGGGGACCAGCAGGGCGTAGAGGACGAGCCCGGCTCCCGCCTCCCGCCGGGAGGGGGTTTCCCGGCCCGTGGGCGACTCCCTCCCGGAGAGCGCCCGAACGAGCCTTGTTCCCGTTCTTCCGGAGAATCCCGCGGCGCAAAGCTCCCGGAACCGCGCGAAGGTCCGGGAGGAGACCGGCAGAACCTTCGAAAAGAGGGGGACCCGTCTCATTTCATCCACCCCGTTCCTTCGATCCGCCGGACGGGGCCGGGAGACAAAAGCGCCCCGGGGACGTACCCGGAGGGAGACGCCAGGCGTCCCGGGGGAGGCGGGGAGAGAAGGCGGACCCACAGGGGCGGAAGAATCAGGAGACAGGCGATCCCGATCGCCCAGCCCCGGAGCTTCGACTTCCGGGGAGCCCCCGTCCCGATCGCGGAGAGGTCCGGGGCGGACGGCAGACCGATCGTCAGTTCTTCCTGGGCCTCGTCCCCCGTGCCCGTCGTCCAGACCAGGCTTTTTCGGGCCCGGTCCCACCGGAGATCTCCCCCGGTCCGGAAAAAATCCGCAACGACGAGGCAGTGCTCGGGATCGATCACGACCAGGAGACTCCCGCCTGCCTCGACAAGCCTGGGCCGGGTCCCCGGCCGTCCAATCCTGCGCCGTGCGAGCCTTCCGCCGAGTGACGCGATCTTTGCAAAGAATGCCTTCCGGTCCGGATTCATTTGTCTTTGCCCCCTTTCGGAAAGGAAGTTCCGTTTCGCTCGAGCCGGACGATCTCCCGGAGGACCCGGGCGCGGTACTTCCGGGCCTCGGACCTCCGGCGGGAATGGTAGCGCCCGATGGCGGTCCGGAGGTTACCTCCCGGGGCGCGCCGCACTTCCTCCGACAGGATGAAGGCCGCCACGAAGGCGTTTAGGCAGCCATTGTCCCGGAGCCGGGCGAACGACACCCGGATGCCCTTCTTGCGGAGCTTCCCGATCCAGAAGGAATTGACCTGGAATGGCCCCAGGTCGCTGGTCCCGTTCGCGTTTTGCCGGGCCTGTCCGGTCTCGCCGTTCTCCACCACCCGGATCGCCTCCAGGACCACGGGATCCACCCGGTAGTGGCGGGCCGCCTGAAAGAGGCAGGCCATCGTGAGCGGGACGATCATGGCCGTCATTTCCCCTCCGTCCGGGGGCTTCTCCGGTCGCGGACAGGAGGTATCCCGTTCGGGATTCGACCTGTCAGGCTCGGGACCCGATCGGTCCCGTTCAGGACGGAAGGTGTCCGGACCCCGGAATTCACTGGGCCTCCGACAGGATCCAGGAGAGACCCTCCGGCGTCGGGTAGCCGTCGAACCGCCGGAACCCGTCCTTGTCGTCCCGGAACACGAGGGTCGGGGTCTTCGTGCCTCCAGCCGCGACGAGAATCCGCGTGTTCTCCTTCACCGCCGACTCGAGATCCGGCCGGTGCGTCTCGGGCGCGCCCCCGTCCTCCGTCGATTCGTCGAATCGGTCCTCGTTCCGCTCGAGGGCCGGAAGGCCCTTGGAAAGGAGCGTCTCGGCCCGGCCCACGGAGGAAGGTTTCAGGAAGGCCACCGGCACCCAGTTCACGGAGACGTCCGCCGGCAGGGGATGCGCCCGGAGGTCGGCGTAGAGGCGGCGGCACCAGGGGCAGTTGGGGTCGAGAAAGATCCAGAGGCTCTTTTTCCCGGCTCCCTCCCGGAGGGACCGGACCCCTCCCACCATCGTCCGGTAAACCTCCGGGGCGAGGGGGACCGGGGAAGGGGGGCCGGAAGCCGCGGCCGCGACGGAAGAAGGGGCGGGCGTCTGGATCGGCACGTCCGCCAGCCGGAGGGTGGCCAGCCGGGTCAGATTCCTCCCCCGGGCGTCGAAGAGGTTCCCGGCGATGAGGGTCTTCCCGTCCGGCGTGATCCAGACGACGACCGGAGCATGGGTCCCACCGGCAATCACCGCCCCCGTCAGCCCCGAGCCGGGCGGGCCGTCGAAGACCGTCCGGACGGCGGCGGTGCCGTGGGTGACCTTTGCGACCAGCTCTGCCACCTTGTCCGAAGGCAACCCCGAATGGCAGCCCGCGATCGCCAGGAAAAGGATTCCGGCGACCGGAAAACCTCGCCCTCTTCGATTCATGTACCGGCTCCTTTTTCTCGTCCGGAAGGAATCCGATTCGCTACCCAGCGGGGAGCGAATTTCCGCCAGTACCCGGGTTTCGGGGTTCTGTGCGCATCGATCCCGGAGACGGAAAGACCTTCCGACGTCCGTTTTCGAAAACGAACGTGGCTGATCATTATCGGCCCCGTCCGTCGTCCCGGAATCGTTCCCGGGCCGGAGAAGCGCTTTTTTCCGGATGCTCCACCGGGCGCTGTCTATAACCCGCAGAGGGCGATCGCCCGGGCTCTTGGCGGACGGGAGCCCCCGGTTTTTCCCGGGCGGAATCGGCGATCCGGGATCCGTATTCGCTCCGCATCTCCCCATGGGCCTCGAAGCTGTAATGCCCGTCGGAGCCCACCACCAGGTGATCGAGAACCCGGATTCCAAGAAGTTTTCCGCATTCCGAAAGACGCCGCGTGAGATCCCGGTCGTCCATCGACGGGTCCGGATCTCCGGAGGGATGGTTGTGGACGAAGATCACGGCGGCCGCCGAATCCCGGATGGCCGGAATGAAGGCTTCCCGGGGATGGACCAGGGTCGTCGAAAGAGATCCCTCCGAGATCCGGTGGCAGTCGATGGGCTGATTTTTCTGGTTCAGGGTCAACACCCAGAAACTTTCTTTCCGGTCGTTCTGAAGACGCTCCTGGAAATACCCGGCAACGGCTTCACTGCTTCGGAGCGTCCGGGTCTTCGGCAAGGGCCGGGAGCGGGAGGCGAGCTCCAGGGCCGCCTGGACCGTCCGGGCGCCCGTCCGGTCGATCCCGAGGCGCTCCGCCATTTCCGCCGGGGTCATCCGGGAAAGCTCGGAAAGGGGCGGGACGTTCCTGAGGGGTTTCCGGGCGATCAGCGAGAGGAGCTCGCCGGTCGTCCGGTCCCGGACATTGAAGGGCTCGATGCTGTCAGTCATCCTCTTCCTCCATCCGCCTCTCAAGCTCCAGAAGCGCCGCCAACGCCCGTACGGCGTCCGTTCCGACCCGATCTTCGAGATCCTTCCAGTCTTCGGGGGAAAAGCTCCGAAGCGTCGAAAGGGAGAGACCCGGAAGGGGGCATCGCGCCACCCGTTCGATCAGTTCGGTTTCGGACATTGATTCCGGCTGTTCGCTATTCTTGTTCGCGCTGTCATCGTTTTCCATCTTTTTGCTCCTGTCTGTGACCCGGGTCACGCGTTGGGCCTATGCTTCGCTTCTTTTTATCGTTCAGGGCATCATCGGCATCATGGGCATCCCCCCGGGATAACCATACCCCCCGTAGGGGCTGACCCCGCCCCCGAAGGGTCCGACCGGCGGGAGCGGTGTCCCGGGCCGGGCGGGGGCCGTTGAAGGGGCCTTCGCCGCGACGGTCTTGGGGGCAGAGGCCCGGATGATCAGGATCGCCACCGGGTCGTTCTGGTGCAGGTGGACCGTCGCCGGGATGTTGAAATTCTGCTGGGTGACCGAGGCCAGCTGCTGCCCCGCCATGCCCAGCCCCAGGGCGCTCTGGGAGAGGACGGTGTTCATCTGCGGGATGAAGACCGGGGCTCCGAACTGGGTCACCGTCCCGGTCCCGCCGTTGTACATCTCGGCCTGTCCGAACCCGTACAGGAAGGCTCCCAGGAGCATCGACCCGTACCGTTCGAGGTAGTGGTGGTTCACGTCGGTGGCCATGCCCGCCTGGAGCTTGTGGGGATCGAGGGCGTAGGCCGTGAGCGGGGCAACGTCCCCGTCCGGAAGCGTCATGGAGGAAAACTTCAGCACCACGTAGTCCCCCGCCTTGGTGAACCCGCCCAGAAGCCGGGCCCCCTTGAGCTTCCCCGTCTCGATCGTCGCCAGCACCGGCCCCGGCACGTCCGAGTTCACCTCCGTATCCACCTCGCCGTAATAGATCCTCCCCGGGAGGAGAAGCTTCCGGAGACTCTCCGGAACGGGAGGCGGCCCGGCCGGGCCGGCGTTTTTCGCGGACACGGTCTGTCCCCGGGGCGGCCCCGGGGCATTTTGTAGCGATTTTGGAGAATCGTCCGCGACGCCGACGGTTTCCTGTCCCGTTCCGTAGACCGCCCCGTTGATGGCTGCCATCTCCCCGAGCATCGCCTTCTCCCGGAGGGCCTCCGCCTTCCGGCGGTCCCGCTCCCGCTGAAGCTCCTGCATGCGGCGCTCCCGGGCGTGACGCATCGCCCGGTCCCGGTCCGCCTGGGCGGAAAGGGCCGGGGGCGGTCCGGAGGGAGAGGCCGGGGGAGTCTGCGGGAGAGCGCTCCCGGTCCCCGTGGGCGTTCCGAGGGGGTTCGGCACGAACGACTTTCCGGTCGCCAGGGCCGCCTGCGCGGAGGTCCGGTTCCGGTCGCTCACCATCCGTCGGTACTCGGGGGTGGCGGCGGTTCCTGCCTTCCCGGTTCCCTCGATCGCCGGGGCCGGAAGGAGGACCCCGGCCCCTTCCTTGCCGGGGGTCCGATGGAGCGCCCAGAATGCCCCTCCCAGGATCAGGATCCCCAGGGCCGCGATGATCCCCGCGAACCGGCCGTACCCCAGTAGGGCCGTGCGAATCCGTCCTTTCGGGCTGTTCGGGTCCTTCGGCTCAGCGGCCATCGTCGGGCTCCTCCAGGGTCACCATCACGCTCTTTCCGCCGTGGTCCACGATCAGGACCGGAACGGGCGCCACTTCGTACAGGGCCACGCCGTCCTCCCCGTGCGACAGGGACAGGTGGGCGGGGCTGGCCAGCACCTCCCGGGTCCGGATGAAATACCGGCCCCCGAAGGCCCAGGCCGACACGTAGTCCTTCGAGGCCCGGAGGCGCTTGGCCCCCGCGGGCGGGATCCCCGCGAGAAACCGCTCCTGGACGTCGGTCACCACCGGGGCGGGGGCGGGCCCCACTTCGGGCGGCCGGGCGTTCGGCCCCGGGCGGGCCACGACCAGACGGGTCGACAGGTCCATCGACCGGGGATCGTTCACGAGACGGACCGCCACCGGCGTGTCGAGCCCTTTCAGGAAGATCAGGAGATCGGTGCTCCCGTAGTACCCCCGGGGGGTCACGATCAGGGTGTTGCCGGCCTTTGTTCCCGGATGCTCCACCAGGAACCGTTTGGAGGCGACCTTGTGGTGCGTCACCGGCCACGGGGCCCCGGTGATGTCCGTGACCACGAGCGCTCCCGAGTACCCCGGGGCGACGCGGACGACGAGCGGGGCCGCCCCGCCCCCCAGATGCACCACATCCTGGGTCTGCCGAAGCGTCGGCGGACGGCTCCCGTAGGTGGCCCGCTGCTTTTCGTTCATGACGTGCCGGTACTGCCGAATCTCGTCCGGCGTCAGGGGCGCGTTCTGCCGGAGGATCTCCCGGAAGGCCGGGTCGGAGGACCCGGGTGTGGGAGAATCTGCCGCCAGGACCGGTCCGGCGAGCGTCGCTCCCAGAAGCGTCGCCAACCCAAGGGAAGGAAGCGCTCTCCCGTTCATCGCCTCATCCTTCCGCCAGCACGAACTGGGTCACGGCGACCCCGTAAGGGTTGATCGTGGTAGGCACCCGGGCCACCATCATCGTGATCACGTAATGTTTCGGGGTCGTTCCGGCCCCGTTTGCGTACGACACCGTCATCGGGATCTGGATCTTCCAGGCCCGACGTCCGGAGAGAACGCCCGTCGCCACGATCACCGGGGCGTTCTCGGGAACCGCCGACACCACCATCTGCCGGTCCAGGATCAGGGCCTTCATGCCGCCCGTCTCGAAGGCCCGGTAGAAGTCGTCGTAGGCCTGCGGGGAGAAGCGCCCCCGGATCCGGGCGAAGGTCCGGCGCCAGTTCACGAAATCCATCGTCAGCGCGTCCACGGCGGTCCGGGAGGCCCACGAAAGGAGCCACCGGGAGCTCCGGAGCGGGTCGGCAAGCCCGACCATCGGGAGGACCCGCCCGTCCGAGGTGGTGGCGAAATAGGCCGGGGGCGTCCTCTTCAGAAACAGGAGGACGTTCCCGGTCACAGAGACCAGGAGGGCGACGAAGCAGACCACGAGCAGAGTGAAGAGCCTCTCGCCCATCCACCGGCTCCATCCGACCGCGTCGGTGACGGCGGCCGCGTCCGGAAGGACCGGTCCTGTCACAGCTTCCTCTCCGTCCTCCCGGGACGGGGAAGCCTTCGGGTCCCGTCCCGGCTGTCTGCCTTCTTCCGTCACTGGGGGATGCCCATGGCGTTGGTGCTCATCCCGCCCGTGTCCTGCATCGTAGATTGATTGAAGAACGCCATGTAGGTGCCGATGCCGGTCATGGCCGCTCCCGCGCCGGCCGCCATCAGGCCGTGGGAAACGCTCCCGTGGCCGCCGGGCTTGCTGGCGTTTTTTGCGTGGTTGATGCCCCCCGCCGTCACGGCGAGTCCGGTCGCCCCGATCCCGTAGTACAGGGCCCGTCCCGCGCTCTGGAAGCCGGTCTGGAGATTCGAGGCCGCTCCGTTCAGGTCGGTGACGGCCCCCGCGTCGGAGGCCGACAGACACGACAGGGCGAAGGCTCCGGCGGACAGGGCCAGGGTGCACAGGGCGCCCCGGATCCGGTCGCCGTCCGTTCCCGTTCCGCAAAAGGCGGCGGAAAAGGTCGCCCCCGCCCGGTACCAGGTTTCTTCCAGAATTCGTTTCATGGGATGCCGCAGGATCATGGGTCTTCTCCTTTTTTTCGGCCGTGTCTACACGACCACCCGGTTGATGAACGACTGGAGGGGGCCTCCGATCGTGTTGCCCGCGAGATGGAGCGTGGGCACGATGTTGACGGCCAGCGTCCCGAAGACGATCTGTCCCAGGGAGGTGGCCCGCCCACCGGGTGCTCCGCTCCCGCGCGTCTCCAGGCGGAGGCCATAGAGGCCGCGGATGACCCCCACGAAGCCCGCGAGCTGCACCGTGTCGACCGCGAAAGCCACGAAGGCGGAGGCTCCGGGCCCGGAGGCGCCGGAATAGGCCAGGGCGTGGTAGCTCGAGGTCTGGAGGAAGGTCTGGCTCACCCCGTCCATCCAGGTGCCCGCGTTGACCAGCATGGCCCCCGAGGCGAACGGCCAGAGGCCGGCGACCCCGGGTTCCCGCTGGAGCTTCGAGAGCGCCATGTTCCGGAGGCCGTAGCCCCCGAGCCCGATCCCCAGGGCGCCGGCCGCCATCGTCAGCATCGAAAAGAGCGAGGCGTACTCGGCCACCATCTGCGAAAAGACGTTCACGGCTTCAACACTTCCCCGTCAGAGAACGCGACTGCCCCTGTCTCCGGGTCGATCCCCGTCACGGCGACCCCCAGGAGCTCGCGGCCTTTCCGGACCAGATGGTCCTGGCCGTAGGGGTCCACGAGGACCGCCCCCGTCCCGGAAACCCCGATCACGCGCCAGCCGGACAGGACGGGAGAGGAGGGAGGTGGAGATGATGCGGACCGGTCGTCCGCTAGGGGGGCCGAGGACTGGGAGCGGACCGGATCGCCGGCGGCCTTCCGGGGCGTGAGGTTCCGGGACATCGTTTGTTCCATCCATTCCTGGCCTCTCAGGAGGGCGGTGTTTTCGGCTTCCAGCCGTCGGACGGCCTCGGAAAGACTGGCCACTTCCACCGTTAGCGCCCCCATCTGGCGTCCGAGGAGTTCGGGGGATGGAACGGGATACTGGGAGGCAGGGACTCGATCATCTGACGGGTTCGGGGTGGGGGTCATGCCTTGAGCCGGGCCGGGTGGAGAGGACAGGGGAGCAGTCCGGAGAGCCGGTTCTCCCGCAGACCGGATGCCTGATACGTTGACGGAAATGGGTGATAACGGTCGGATCGGAGTCCGGGAGCGGAGCCCCACCGTGCCCGGGACGGGTAAGGCGGTCAGGGAGGGAGGTGGGGACGTGTGGAGCTTTTCGAACGTGAACACGGTCAGAAAGACGCTCGTGCCGATCCCCCCGACAAGAAGGGTTCCCTTGATCCCCAGGGGTTGATTCGTCCACCAGGAGTGAAATTTGTCCCGCCAGAGTTTATTTGATCTCTGCCCAGTCATGTGATCGACACCCTTTTTGTCGACTTGTCGGGGAAATTCTCGATCACTCCCATCCTGTCTCTCCATCCAACTGCTCCTCCCTCCGGCGCGACTCCCGTCAACGATTTGGAACCCTCCGAGTAATCAGAAAAGCGAACCTGTCTTCCGATAGAAGTATCTCTTCACTTCAGGGGTGGAAACTGATTATCCGTGATATGCATGCCTTCTTTGCGAACCCCTCCGGATCCTGATATTCCGGACTTCTTGGACGCCCAGTGGAGGATTGGCAGAAAAGCATAGGATATATTTACATCATGTAAAAATATAAATCAATACATGAAGTAAAATTTTTTTGATTATCGATCGACCTAGTACTACAGAGGTATTTAGCCCGCTCAACGGTCGGTGTGGAAAGGGAGTAGGAGGCCCGGCAGGGGCATTGATGGGAAGCTGGATCTGAGTTGTGTGTGGACAGTCTCACTCAATTTCTTCATGACCTATCCTTGACCGCTTGACCAGAATGAGGCTAAAAATTCATAAGCGGGAAGGATTGTCAGAAGACGATCAAAGCCACCTTCGAACTCAAAAGGGGATCTAGGACCATTTGAACAGGAATGCGAGCTGTCTCTGGAGAATCCTCGGTTTGTGTTTGCTACTTCCAGGAAAAACAGGTTCTATCCCCCTAAGAGAAAGGTTATCCACGACGAATCTTTGACATGCGTGTTTTTTATCCGCGGATATTACCTTTGCCAACCGTCCTAGCCTCTCATTCCACTCCGGACTGTTCCCTAAACCTCTAAAGGGGAAAAGCGTCATTAAATTAAATATTAATAAATCATTGATAGTAACATAGTCATGATCATGACAGGATGCTCCCACCATATCAGACCCGAATGGCGCCCTGATGCTGGAGTATTCGTCTTTTTTCCCCAGTCCCTAATGGAGGAGGACAATCGTCTGTAATTAAATGAGTGTACGGTCCGGCCCCTCATTTTTCCACGGACTTGAAAATAATCCAATCGGAACCGAAGGATTCAGAAAGAGGCTCGAAGGGACCATCCAAACGGTCATCTGCCCAAAGGGAGGACAAATGAAGCGAATATCGGGGCTAAATAGGACGAACCTGGGTGTCATGCGGCAAAAATTCTCTCGTCTCTCGAAATCCGACCTTGTTTCCCTTTCGGAAACAGCCTACCGGAGCCTCTCCGTCCGAAGCAGAGAGGATATGGAAAATCTCCTCCGGGAAGTGGCCGAACTTGTCCCGACGACGGGGATCGTGGCCGGCATTCCCTCCGCCGATCCCCGAATGCTTCCGGCTCTTGAGACCGGCTGGATCGTCAACGGGGGATTTCCCCTCTCCTGGCTTTCCATGTACCTGGAACGGGGGTTCCACCTTGTCGACCCCGTGTTCCGGAAGCATTTTGGGGAGTACGGAACCCAGATCTGGACACAGACCTATCGGGAGGTTACCCGGAAGGAGGAGAAGGAGTTTATCGACTGCGCCCGGAATTTCGGTCTGGAGGAGGGCGTGACGATGGGATACCGCCCGCCCTTTCGGTCGGCCGGGAGCTGCTTCTCCTTTTCCGGGTGCGAGATTCCCCGGCACAAGCGGCACATGGTCCTGCTCGAGTGCCTCCTTCCCCATCTTCATTCGGCGATCTCGAAACTCTTTTCGCCTCCTTCTTTCTCCGGAGTTCCCCTGACGGCGCGGGAGAAAGAGGTGTTGAGCTGGAAAAAAGAGGGGCTGACCTCGTGGGAAATCTCTCAGGCTCTGAAAATCAGCGAACGTACTGTCTGGTTCCACCTCCGGAACACCATGTGCAAGCTGGGGGCCAGAAACAGCGCCCAGGCGGTGGCGACTGCCCTCTCGCTGGGGTTGATCGACTGAGGTCGGGACGTCGGGGAAGGAGGCCCCGGTGCGACCTGTCAATTCTGACAGCTTGTTTTGTGGCCCTCTCCCCTCTAAGATTTCTAAAGATGAAAAGGGAAAATACGAGGATCCTTGAAGCTCAGGCTGTTCCAGATCGATGCGTTCTCGGATCGTCTTTAGAGGGAAACCCCGCCGCGGTCGTTCCTCTCGAATCATGGCTGCCCGACGCCCTTCTCCAGTCCATCGTCTCCGAGAACAACCTCTCCGAAACCGCCTTCTTCGTCCCTTCGGGACCGGAATTTCAACTCCAATGGTTCACCCCGGCCTGCGAGGTCGACCTGTGCGGCCATGCCACTCTCGCTTCGGCCCACGTTCTCTTTCGTCACCTCGGTTATCCCGGGAATTCACTCGTTTTCGATACCCGGAGTGGCGATCTCGTCGTCAAAGAGAAAAACGGACTCCTTGTCATGGACTTTCCCGCACGTCCACCGAAACCCTGTCCGCCTCCTGACAAATTGATTATGGGGTTGGGAAACGTCCCGGTGGAGGTCCTGACCGGACAGACTTGCATCGCCGTCTTCGAAGGCGCTGAGGATCTACGCTCTCTCAACCCCGACCACGCGATTCTGGGTTCCCTGGACTGGCCGGGGATCGCGGTCACAGCTCCGGGAGGAACGTCTGAAAAGGGGATCGATTTCGTCAGCCGCTACTTCGCTCCGAAGGTCGGCGTTTCCGAGGATCCGGTCACAGGCTCCTCCCATTGTGCGCTGGCCCCTACTGGGCGGAGCTGCTGGGAAAAAACGTGATGACAGCCCGGCAGCTGTCGAAGCGGGGCGGGAGCGTTTTCTGCGAAGTCAGGGGAGAACGGGTTCTTCTCTCGGGAAGAGCGGTGACATATCTGGCGGGAGAGATCGACATTCCCTTGTTGTAATATGTGATTCACAGGAAGGCGGTAGGATATTCCGACTTCTTTCGCTTCAGACTACTCTTTGACGGAGAACCAATTCGGTGAATCCTGTCGTTCAGATCGACAGAACAGGTTGCGGAATCGCCAGCGTGGCTGCGATCACCGGCCTTTCATACCGGGAAGTGCGGGAAACGGCAAAGTCTCTGGGCATTTTTCCCCACGACAGGGCGTTGTGGACTGAAACGTCGCATGTTCGGGCTCTTCTGAACCGTTTCGGCGCAAAGGCGCCTTTGGGGGAAACTCCCTTTTCCTCCTGGGAGCGGCTTCCCGACCTCGCTCTGCTGGCGATCAAATGGCATCTCGAAAAGGGGGTCCCTTCCTGGCACTGGGTCGTCTTCGCCCGCGACTCCGGAAGAGCCGTCGTGCTCGATCCGAAGAGGGGCCTTCGCAGCAATGTCCGCACGGACTTCGGGCGAATGAGGCCCAAATGGTATATCCCGGTGATTTCCGGGCACTCCCCCGGCAGGGAGAAATCCTCCGTCCGACCGGATTTCCCCCTGGCTGAAAAGGAGAATCTCCCTGATGGACCGTTGAAGGATCTTCCCGGTCCCACGGCATTGTCCGGGGAGGAAGCGGAGGATTTAAAAAAGCTGGAGGAAAGCCTGTGGCTTCCGGACACCCGCTTCTCCCAGGAGCGGATGGAGAATATTTTGGCAGAGGGTTTTTTCGAATTCGGAAGCTCGGGGCGCATCTACGACAGGCAGGTCACGATCCGGACCCCTCCGCGGGAGATCGGGGCAAAGCTTCCCCTACCGAACTTTTCCGCAAGGCTGTTGTTGTCCTCGGTCGCCCTGGTGACCTACCAGAGCATTCTCCGCGATCCTGACGGAACCGTTCGTCATACGCTCCGCAGTTCCGTGTGGACCCGAACCGACCGGGGATGGAGGCTGGTCTTTCATCAGGGAACCCCGATTCAAAGCTCCTGATGGGAGTCGGAGTTCACTGGAACAGCTTTTATTTCTCGCTCGTGCGAAAGAACCATCCGACGGCCATCCGCCTGTGCAAAAGACCGGCTTTGTCGAACAAGGAGAATGCATCAAGAATGCGGACGGAGCACCGGTGGAGTATCTGGTGATGGATCTCTGACGAAAGAGGCTTATGCAATGAGAGGACAGGAGCCTTGAAGCGCGGATTGCTGGTGATCGACGGCCACTATCAGAAAGTCCTCGAATTCTGACCGCGAAAAGACAGGGAGATCTTCTCCTATACCGCTTCGGATCCGAAAGACGGAAACAGGCCCTGCAACATCCACAGAACAGGAAGGAGACCTCTTGGTCAACCTCAGCATTCTATACCCCTTCAAGGAAGGTAGTCGTTTCGACCTGGACTATTACGATATCTGGGCCAACGGATATCTCGAAATTTTCAAAAAAGTGGACCCTCTCCTGAAGGCCGGATCGATCATCGTGGCCGACAACATGTTTACAGCCTTCGAAGAGGTCTGTCCGTTCATGGAGTGTCTGGACGAAAGGAGCGACATCGTCAACACGACACTCAATTTTGAATCCGGTGTCGAGTTCGGGGTCATTCTTGGCCCCGAGGGGGTGGAGTGAAACCCGCAATCAAACTGGTAGGGTCGGTCATGCTTATTTTCGCGGTCCCCTTTTTTCTTCTCCTGGCGAGGCTCCCTTCGCATGCGGACAGCCTGCTGGATGTCTCCGAACCTCCGCTATCTTCGGCGCTTTCGATGAATCCGGGCCTTGGGCCGCAAGAGTCTGTACAATTCCTCCGGCCCGGAGAACGGTGAACCATGATATCGGTCGGACTCCTGCCCCAACCCGAAGAGCTCGCTCAGGAAAAATCACAGGCCTTCGAAAAACAGGCCGAGAACGCCATCCGCACCATGCGGCGCTTCCTTCGGAACCCTCCATCCATCCCGGAACTGGCCGAAGAGGCGCGGATCACGCCATGGCACTTCATCCGCCAGTTTCGCCGGGCGGTGGGGATCCCCCCGGGAGAGTACTTGGCCGCCCTCCGTATCGAATTCGCCAAGACTCTTCTCCTGAAAACCCCGGAAAAAGTCACGAACATCTGCTTCGATCTGGGCTTCAGCAGTCTGGGCAGCTTCACCAGCCGCTTCTCGTCCCTTGTTTGCGTCTCCCCCGTCGCCTTCAGGAGACTGGTGGACGGCTTTACGCCGAAAGATCTCGAAATCCGGATCGATCGCCAGGAAAAGTGGCGCAAATACCCGGGTCTTCGAGGAACGGTCCGGGCTCCATCGTCTTTCTCCGGCCCCGTCTTTGTAGGACTCTTCCCCAAATCGATCCCGGAGCGGTGGCCTGTGGCGGGCACCCTTCTGATGGGTCCGGGTGCCTTCCATATTCCCGGGGGCGCTCCCGAAGGGTTTCTCATGGCCGCCGGCATCTCCTCCTTCCACGACCCGAGCTCCTACCTGATTCCCGGCGACGATCTCCTGGTCGGAGTTCTGCCCCTCGCCGACATGTCCGATCCGGATCGCATCGAGCTCTCCCTTCGCTCTCCGGGTCCGCTCGACCCGCCGCTTCTCGTGGCCCTTCTGGCCTGTCTCGGAAGACCGGATCCTGTTCCATCGATGTGAGCAAGATAAGAGAAGCGGGATCTCATCCGGACTTGTAAACTGGAATCAATTCCGTAGGAGGTCAATGATCCGCTCACTGCCAACAAACTGGAGGATCTCATGAACAATCCGATCAACTGGTTTGAGGTTTGCGTCCAGGACATGGATCGGGCCAAGTCGTTCTATGAATCCGTCTTCGAAGCGCGCCTCACAAAGCTGGAAAGTCCGCTGCCGGGAATGGAGTTATGGAGATTCCCATGGGTGGAGGGCAGTTGTGGAGCCACCGGGGCACTCGTCAAAATGGAAGGGCTTCCTTCCGGTGCAAACAGTACCGTGGTGTATTTTGCTTGCGAGGATTGCGCTGTTCAGGCCAAAAGGGCGGCCTCTCACGGGGGAAGAATTTTCAAGGAAAAGTTTTCCATCGGGCAATACGGATTCATCGCGTTGGTGTTCGATACGGAAGGAAACATGATCGGATTGCATTCGATGGAATGATGGTGAGGGTCCGGACAGAACCCTCGACCATCATACGATGTCCCGATCAGGATCAAAGCTTGGCGCGATTCTTGTCCATACACACTGAGGGAAAATCTCCATGCTTGCCCCTGCGACTCCCGGAAGAGCCAACGATTTTATGCTTATTTTTCACTGCTCGTCTTCGTCATGTGAGACTCTTCAAATCCCTGTTCGGCATCAAAGGAACGAAGATCCTGGAAGGAGAAATCGGGAATGACTATGGCCCGCCGTACCGTTGATCTTACTAAGTTTCCAGATTTGATTGTCATTTACCTTGGAATGCGCGTCAACAGGATCTCCGGCATCAAAACAGTGATCGGTATCGGACCAAAGATATCGCGGTCTGTTGCGGCGCGCCCGGAAGGCCTTCTATTGCATGAACCCCTTCTCTTTTCGCTCTTTCCGCTTCACATCGGCATGCGGCAGTATTGGAAGGACTTTGAATCACTGGAAGATTGGGCCCATTCGGACCCTCATCGTGCCTGGTGGAATCAATTCCTTCGAGATACGGGAGGGACCGGCATCTGGCATGAGACATACTTCATGCGGGGAGGGATGGAAGCCCTTTACGGGAACATGGTGGAAGAAACGGGATTCCTTCGTTTTGCACCTGTCGCGGCGGCCAAAGGGCCGATGTTTTCAGCACGGGGCCGATTGGGTCATCTGAGAGATCCGGCGAAACCAGAACTCACATCAGGGGAATAACCGGCTTCAAAAAATGATCCCTCGAATTACAAGGAAAAAAAGATGGCTCTTCACCAAATCATGACGGAAATCGAGATCTCGGCCACCCCGAAGCAGGTCTGGTCGGTCCTTTTAGATTTTCCGGACTATCCACTCTGGAATCCGTTCATCAGGGAAATATCCGGCACCTCCATGAAAGGAGGAGTCCTCCGTGTCACGATGACGCTTCCGGGGAGAAAGGCTATGACCTTCCGTCCGACGGTGCTGGTGGCCGAGGAGGGAAGGGAGTTCCGCTGGCGCGGGCGCCTAGTCGTTCCGGGACTCTTCGATGGGGAGCACTATTTCCGGATCGACCCCCTGGGTCCGGAGCGGACAGCGTTGACCCATGGAGAAGATTTTTCCGGCCTTCTTGCGGGAACGCTTCTGGCCCGGATCCGGGAACCGGTCCGGGAGGCCTTTGCGTCCATGAACCGGGCCTTGAAAGAACGGATCGAGAAAGCTCCCGAATAGGGCTTTCCAGCATCAACCACTTGGGGCCGAAGCGGAATTCGGTTCGAGACCTGCTTTCGCGTAGGATCGTAGGCGAGGTGGTGGTACTGAACCTGCTTCGGTTTCGCAAAGTCGCCGATTATTCGGCCAGCCCCGAATTGGCGCCTTCTGCCCCAACAAGCGGAGCCGAAGCCTATGAGCGCAATATCGCTCACACGCTTCCCTGTCTGAGGGAAAGCGGCGTCGATCTGATCTTCCTTGGCGAGGGGGATCTTATCTGATCGGTCCAGAGGATGAAGGGTGGGATTGCGTCATGCTGGTACGCCAACGCAACGTCTCCTCATTCCTGGCATTTGCCTCGAACACTTCATGTCTGACGGGCTTCGGGCACCGTCTTGCGAGAAATGGAAATCCTGAACGATTTTTTCCATATTTTTGAAAGGAGATCGAGTGGCCTTTACTCTGAACGAGATCGTCCCCTGGGGGCGCTCCTATGAGGAATACCGGGATATGTTCGCCCTTTCGGAGGAAAATCTCTCGGAAAGAATTCTGGGATGTGCCGATGGACCGGCAAGCTTCAATGACGGACTGACCAAGCGGGGCGGCGCGGTTGTGTCAGTCGATCCAATTTACCGGTTTTCCCGCGAGGAGATTCGGGAAAGGATCGACCAGGTTTTCGACACCGTTCTCGATGAAACCCGAAAGAACGCCCATGAGTTTCTGTGGACCTCCATCCCTTCCGTGGAGAGTCTGGGGGATACGCGCCGGGAGGCCATGAACGCATTTCTAGAGGATTATACTCGGGGCCTCGAAGAGGGGCGGTATCTCGACACCTCCCTACCGGAACTTCCCTTCAACACCGGCGAATTCGGACTCGCCCTTTGCTCTCATTACCTCTTTCTTTACAGCCCCCACCTTTCCTTCGATTTTCATCTCCAGTCGATCCGGGAGCTTTGCCGAGTGGCCCGGGAGGTAAGAGTATTTCCACTTCTCGAGTTAGGAGCCGTTCCATCCCGCCATCTGGAACCAGTTAGGGAAAATCTGGAACAAGAAGGCTTCAATATTTCGATTGAAACGGTTCCTTATGAATTCCAGCGGGGAGGAAACCGCATGATCCGAATCCTCGGGAAATAGGAGAGAGTCTAAAAAACGCCGGGGAGGAAAAAGGCATGTCGACGCCGGAGTTCACAATTCACACAGTCACCTCGGGACCGGAGACTTTTCTGACCAACGTCTTTCTGGTCGAAACGGCAGAGTCGCTGGTCGCCGTGGACACGATGATGACCGTGAGCGACGCCCGGGCGCTTCGCCGACGTGCCGACGTGCTCGGCAAGCCCATTAAGGCGGTTTTCATCACCCACGGCCACCCCGACCACTACAACGGGACGGGCGATCTTCTGGAAGGCTTCGGAAAGATCCCTGTAATCGCCACCGCCGGGGTCGATGCGGTCGCCTCCGAACAGTCGGCCGAGGGAATCTGACCGGAAGGAAAAACCGGCTCTTCCTTCCGGAACCAGGAAATCCGTTCTGCAAAGATGTGGACACACGCCTCTGGATCGCCGAGGATCCGCTGCAGATCTTCGGTATCGATCTTGGCCAGCGCATGACGGTGATCGCTCTCCCGGACGGAGGCCTGTTCATTCTCCCTGGGAGATGACGGACGACAGAAAGCAGCTCCTTTTGGAGCTGGGGGAAGTCTGATACACTGTCGCCCCGGCAAGATTTCACGACCTTCATCTCGATCGGTCGCTCGAGGCGTTCCCCTTGGCGGAGCTCCATGCGATCCGGTCCATTTTCGGACGCCACTCGTCCCGGCCCGGAACCTTTCTGCTCTCGGATCGGGCCGTATCCCCCTGGGGGGATGCGATCGAACAGCACGAATTTTCGGCGGGGCCCTTTCACAGCGAGACGGTGTTCTTTCACTGGGAGAGCCGCTCCCTTCTCCTGGCCGATCTCTGTTCGTCTGGAGGGCAAGAGTCTGATGACGCGACTTGTGGGACGGCTGCTCGGAGTCGCCCATCGATTTTCCCCCACCCGGGAATCCGGCTGTGGACTCTGGGACGAAGACGCTTGTGTCGCGCCTCAGTGGAAAGGGTGCTGGAGTGGCCCTTTACGAGGATCGTTCCGGCCCATGGGGCGATGGTCCCGGAGAACGGGAGGACGGGAGGACGGTCTTCGAGGCCGCTTTCCGCTGGGTGTGGGAAAAGAAGTGATCCACGAAAATTCCAGGAGACAAAAATGGGCCCCTTTTTCTATTCATTCAACGTCTTGTCGGCGGAAGAAATCGAAACAGGAATTCTCGTCAGGACACTCTCCGCGGGAAAGGTTCATCTCAGGCACCTGGACTTTGAGCCTGGAACCCTGATTCCCGATCACCATCACCCGGAGGAAGTCCTTACGATGATCCTTGAGGGAACGATGGAGATGAGGGTGGGCGATGAAACTCGAGCAGTGAGGGCGGGAGACGTCTTCCGGGTTCCTCCGAAGACCAGCCACAGTGGGCGTGTTTTTTCGGAGAGGGTCGTTGCCGTCTCATGGTCCCCAATACAATAAAACGGCTGGATCCGACGTTTACAATGGAGAAGGTCAGAATGAGTCGGCACCATTGGGGGATCACCCCATCGCTTCATGGACGCTTTGTGAGCCTTCGCCCCACAGACATGACCGATATCCATGGACTGGTACTGGCCCACGATGACCCCGACACGTTGAAGTTCTTCCCGTATGGTCTCGAATCCGAACCTCCCTCCATGGAATCCCTGGGATCTGCCCTGCGGTCCGGCGGACGACAGGTAATGACCCAGCTTGAGACGTCCAGCGGCCGGATAATTGGGACGACCTCAATGTACAACATGGACGAAACCCATCGGCGGATCACCGTAGGGTACACCTGGATCTCCGCCACTGCCCGGGGAAAAGTGTTCAACCTAGAGTCAAAGCTGCTCTTGCTCAATCACATCTTCGGCGCCCTCGGAGCCACCCGCGTCGAATTTTACGCCGATGATCTCAATCTCCGCTCCCGCAGAGCCCTCCTTTCGCTGGGCGCGACCGAAGAGGGGCATCTTCGCAAGCACGCCCGCCGTCGGGACGGATCGTGGAGAACGACGGTCGTCTATTCGGTGACGGACGACGACTGGCCATTGGTGCGCGTCAATATCGAAAACAGGATTTCACAACGCCTTCATGAAGGGGAGTGGGGTTCGCCCCTGGGGTATTAAATCTGACGGGACGGATCGGGGAGGGAACCCTGCACACTCATTCTCTTCCGACCTTAGCAGTAAGGAAGATCCCATAATGAGATTATGCGGAGAATTATAGGATTCCACAAATAAGGATCAAATTTCCTACGTATAAGCTATGAATGATCGATCCATTCCTGGCCGAATGAACAAGCTCGTCCCCTTGACCCATGCTGTCCTTCGCAAAAAAGTCGAAGATTAAAAGGACGGGATTTCCCTTGACTTCAAGGTTATCGATCGCTAACCTTGAAGCATGCGATCGGTAAACTCCTCCTTTTCACCGGTATCTCCCGACGAGCCTCCCTCGAAGCAGGCCATTCTCCGGGAGGCCTTGCGCCTGTTTGTCCGTGACGGGCTATGCGAAACGAGCCTCCGGGATATTGCAAATGCCACGGGATACAGCAATACGGTGCTGTACAAGTTTTTCGAAAGCAAGGACGCCCTTGCGATCCACCTCTTCGAGCGCTGCTATGGCGAATTGGTCCGGGGGGTCGCTCAGGCCCTCTCTCCGGGCCATTCGTTCCAGGAGGACCTGGAGGCTTTGGTGGAGTTTTATGTCCGTTTCCTTGACAAAAGTCTCGATTCCGTCCTTTACGTCCACGAAAATCTGCGTCTCTATTGGCCCCATGTCGACGAGAAAACGCGAGCTCTTCCTCTGGTCGGACTGTTGGCCGACTGGATCGGCAAAGGAAAATCCGAAGGGGTGGTCGACCCGGAGGGAACCACCGGGCTTTTGGTGACGCTGACCATCGGTTTTCTGGGGCAGTTTGCCCGGATGCTGTATTTCCGGGAGTGCGATCCGCCGGCGATCCAATGGCAGGACGAGATCAAAGATCTTCTGCTCCGGGCTCTCGTTCAAAAAGGAATAGAGAAAAGAGATGGCCAATAAGAGTACATCCGTCCGACTTCTTGAACGTGTGTCCATCGGGAACGATCGCCAATGGGTTCTCGTGAGGGGTGGGAGACGCGACCTTCCGGTTCTTTTGATTCTCCAGGCTGGACCAGGATTTCCCATCATTCACGAGGTGGACGCCCTGCAAAAGCGCTTGCGATGGGAAGACGCCTACCGGGTCGTCTACTGGGACATGCGGGGATGCGGAAAATCCTCCCATCCGGACGTCTCTTTCGGAGACGCGCCTCTGGAGAGGCTCGTGCTCGATATCCGGGAGGTGATCGATTTTCTCCTCGAACGACTGGAAGTCTCGGAGCTTTCACTGCTCAGATTTTCTCTCGGAGCCAGCCTGTCCGTTCTTGCGGCACGGCGTTCTCCGAAGGGAGTCCATGCACTCATAGGAGTCGGGTCGGACATCTGTCTTGCGGAAAGCGAGCCGATGGCCCAGGACTTTCTGTGGCAGGAGGCGATACGGCGAAATCACAAGAAAGCCCTCGGAGTCCTCGGAAAACTTGGAGATCCTCCGTATGCGAGGAGCGCGCCCTTTATGGAACGGGCGAAGTGGATGACGGCGTTCGGAGCCATCCACCGCACCGAGCGATACGGGTCGCTCTTACTCAAGAATCTCTGGCGTCTTTTTTCCTCGCCGGACTACTCCGTTAAAGAGGCGTTCCGGGCGCTCGGAGGACTCTCCGCCGTGCAGGACGCCCTTCTTCCCGCGATGAAGGATCTGGATCTTTTTCAACAGGCCCCCAAACTCGATGTCCCCATCATTCTCGTTCAAGGTCGACACGACAAGGTCGCACCGGGTCTCCTGACCCGGCGCTACTTCGATCTCCTTGATGCGCCGGAAGGCAAGATGTTGTTGTGGTTCGAGTCTTCCGCCCACATGCCGCACTACGAAGAGCCGGGGCGATTCGCGGCCTTGATGAAAGAGATGGGGGTCAGCATGACCGGCCAGGCCGGGCAAGACCAAAAAAATTTTGGCCGGAAGGTTATCGATCGCTAACTCATGGAATTCATGCGAGTTCAGGAGGAGTGCCGATGGAAGTAGTTGTCGAGACGGAGATCGCGATACGGGCGCCATTGGACCATGTCTGGGAGATATTGTCTGATTTCTCTCGATATGGGGAGTGGAATCCCCTGATTGTCCGGGCCGAAGGGCCGTTGATTCGGGGAAATCGGATCGCGATTTCGGTGCGGATGCCGGAGCGCGAGCCGATGAATTTCCATCCCACTCTTCTAGCGCTGGAAGAGAAAAAAGAAATCCGGTGGCTCGGCTCCTTGGCCGTCCCAGGTCTTTTCAGCGGGGAGCATGCGTTTGTCTTGACCGAACGGGCGGACGGAAGCATGCACCTCGTGCACCGGGAGCGATTTCGGGGATTTCTGGTCCTGCTCTTGTCCCGGCGCTGGTTCGAACGGGTCCGTCACGGATTCGAAGCGATGAACGAAGCCCTGAAGGCGCGGGCGGAAAAGGACGGGGTTGAATCTTTTCGGAAATGGTGAAGACCGGAAGCGGAGGAGGAAAACATGTCGGTTCGCATTTACCCGTTAAGGACGGGTTCCGTTCGGGTCAAGTCGGCCCAGTGTGTTCGGAAGCCGGGAGGGCCGCTCCGTGTCCTCGTCGATCCCCAATGGACAGATCCGCTCCCCATATATGCCTGGCTGATCGATCATCCGGAAGGACCGATCGTGGTGGATACGGGAGAAACGAGCCGCGCGATGGACGACGGGTATTTTCCTTCCTGGCATCCCTACTATCGCTGGGCGGTCGAGATGGATGTCGGGGAGGGGGACGAGATCGGTCACCGGCTTTCCCTGTTGGGGATCGCGCCCTCCGAAGTCCGGACGGTGGTTCTGACCCATTTTCATACCGACCACGCGGGAGGCTTGCATCATTTTCCGAAAAGCCGGATTTGGGTTTCTTCCGGAGAACTTGCCATCGCCCGGGGATTTCTCGGACGGATCCGGGGTTATCTTCCGAATCGATGGCCTTCCGGCCTCGATTTCCGGAAAATCCCTTTCGGCCGGGACGCCTTTGGCCCTTTTCAGGCCGCATATCCGTTGACGCGTTCCGGAGACGTGACGATCGTTCCCACGCCGGGCCATACCCCCGGACATGTGTCGGTTCTCGTCACGATCGAGGGGGTCGGCTATTTTCTCGCCGGCGATGCGAGCTATTCCGAGAGGACCCTGCTGGAAAAGAGGCCGGATGGCGTCACGACAGATCCATGGAAAGCGGTCGATACTCTTGAAAGGATTCTTCTCTTTTCCCGTCAGCGCCCGCTCGTCTATCTTCCGGCTCACGATCCGGAATCGGTCTCTCGACTCGAGACCGGAAGGACTCTTTCCCTCCCGACAGGAGCAGGGGCAAGTTCATGATTCCTCACTATCGAGGGCCGGATGCCAATTTGGCCGGACTGTCACCGACCAAGTGTCGGAGGGTTTGGGGTGCATCGCTCCTGAATCTTCCATGCTCGGGAGACAATGTCCTGCTTATTCCTCCCGGAGAAGAACCCGGAGAGATCGGACAAGATCCGGAAGGTCCCGCTCCAGCGCTCCGAAGAATTGCCGGTCCGCGGTTTCGACGGCCGGAAGGGAACGGTCGAGGCGCTCGATGCCCACTTCCGTCAGCACAGGACTCCGGACGCGTTCGTCGGGGGACCGTCTGCGTTCGATCAGCCCCTTTTTCTCGAGGGACCTCAGAACCTGGGAGACGGTATTGACGTCCAGTTTCATGTGGCGGGCCACGTCGGCCTGGCTGATCGGGGATCCGTTCCGCCCGAGCCAGGCGATCGACGCCAGCGCGACGAACTGGGGATGGGTCAGGTCGAAGGGGGCAAGGGTTTGCTCGATCATGCGGCGCCATCGGGAACTGACCTGCCATAGCAGCAATCCCGGACTGTCTTCGGCCTTTTCGAACCGGCTTTTCGTCCAGTCAAACCCGCTCATCGTAAACCTCCATCGCCCGGGCGATCCTCGAGAAGTCGGAGGAGGTGATCTCCAGGAATCCGAAGCGAAAGACCGCCCCCCAGTGTGCAGGGTCCCGGACGAACGTCAGAAGGGGAAGAAGGGGCCGGACCGGGGCCTCGACGGCGCCCCGAACGTAAGCGGCATCCCGCCGGAAGGGAACGAATCCCCGGCCCATGTCGAACGGATAGACCGCGCTTCCCGTGATCCGTCCAATGGCCACGAAGCGCTGGCAGGGCGCGCTCTCCCCGAACCGCTCCCGGGGAGAGTAATAGACCAGGCCGTCTCCCGGGACCATCCGGAGAAGGGGGGTCGCCTTGCCGTGACAGAGTTGCGCAAAGCCGCCGACAACTCCCTGCATCGCATGGTCTCGGCTCGCCACCCCGATCCAGAAGCGCCGGGAGCCTTCCGGCGTCTTCACGAAGAGCCCCCTTCGGCCATCCGGGCCAGGGTTTCCATGGCCTTCGGAAGATCCCTCCTGAAGGAAGGTCCCATGAGAAATGCATACAGAAATCCAATAGGGCCATGGAAGCTGACCCGATGGACAATCTCGATCCGCCCGTTCTCAAGGGGGCGCCAACGGTGCTCGAACCTCAGCCGGCCCAACGGAAGCCGCGATTCGTCGGAGAAGCCCCGTTCGGGGTCGGCCCAAAGGAGAACGAACGGCACTTCGGGGCCGCCCTTCGGCTTGAGGCGGCCGGCGGTTCCTTCCTCGAAGGGGCCTTCCAGACGGGCCCACTCGATCCCATGGTCCCACCGGGGCCAGTTTCCGACATCGGACCAGATCCTCCAGAGCGCTTCCGGCGTGGCGCAGGTATCCACGCGCCATTCGATCGGCTTCATCGGACCTCCTTTAATACGTTTACATATAATATATATACGTATAATAATGACAAGTCAATCTTCACTTCGAATATGCGGCAGAGATCAGGTGGGTCCCATCGTTCAGAGGGAAGGAGTGCGCTTCCCGGACAACATGAGGCCGTCGCGGAGGTTCAGGCCCATGAGGACCATCTGGACGATCCCGACGGCCAGCTCGAGCGACTGGACCGCGAAAAAGGCGGCGTCGAACCGGCCGGCCGCCGCCATCCCGTTCAGGACCAGGGCGGCGGGGAGCATCACGAGGAGTCCGTTGGCGGCGATAACGCGCATGCGTCTCGTCTTTTTCGCGATCAGGGGCTCTCTCCGGCCCTTCCCGAGCATCATGCCGGTGAGCCCAGTCAGGATCAGGAGGGGTACGAGAAGAAACAGGCCAAAGACGGTCGCCCTCTTGACGAAGGCGACGGCCGGATGGGCAAGGAACAGTTCCGACACGGCGGTCGAGATCCAGAAGGACGCGATGCAGAGCATGGCCAGAGCGCCGGATGCGGCATGAAGGACAGACTTCATTATGACTCTCCTTCTTCGGGAAGCGGGGCTTCGAGACGACGATGGAATTCTTTCAGAAGGTCGAGCGCCCCCTCAAGCTCCGGGCCGGGGAGGCCCTCCGCGAGCTGCCGTGCCCAGAACGTTTCGCGACGCATGGCCTCGGAGTAAATCCGTTGGCCCTTCTCTGACGGCCAGTACAGGCTCGAGCGTTCGTGGCGCGGGTTCGGGAGCTTTTCGAGGAGGGCTTCCTTCGTCATCCGGTTGAGCTGTTTCTGGACGCCCTGCCGGGTGATCCCCATCGCCTCCGCGATCTGGGGAGCGGACAGGGGCTTCCCCGCAAGAGAAACTGCGCCTAGCACCTGCCACTGGGCGCTGGCGATTCCGAGCGTCCGGACCAGGGCGTCTCCCTTTTCCAGAAGACGTCCGTTGATCCGGAAAACCGTCAGCATGATCTCGGTCACCGCCCGCGACTCGTCGGGAAGATCCATGGCTTCCCGGACCGGCGGGCCCTTTGGTTCGTCGAAGCGCGTCATGAGTCCCTCCGAAAGATCTCTCCTGAATAATGACAGCCAGTTTACTAATATGGAAACAAGTTGTCAAATGTCGACAGGCTTCCTGGATGACGGAGGAACCCTAATCTCTTTTAGTATTGCATATAGACAAGTCTGTATAGTATTATTGTCTTCATGAAGCCTCCAGAGCGATCCAAAGAAAAGGCGGAATCCCGCGTCCGCGGGAAATTGGTCGAGACGGCCGCGGACCTTTTCTATCGGCACGGGATCGAGAATGTCGGAATCAACGAGGTGATCGAACGCTCCGGCGTGGCCCGGATGTCCCTGTACTACCACTTCAAATCGAAGGACGATCTCATTCTCGCCGTCCTGGACCATGCCGCGGAGATCCGGCTCACGGGCCTCGAGGAATCGGTCGGGGAGGGGAAGGATCCGGGGTCCCGTCTTCTGGGGGCCTTCCGGTCGCTCAAGGGGATCGTCGAGGCCGAAGGCTTCCGGGGATGCGCCTTCATCAACGCCGCCACGGAAAGGGCCGACCCGGGGGATCCGATTCACGGGCGGGTGGCCCGGTACAAGAGCGCTCTTCGGGAGGTTTTCGCCTCATTGGCGAAGGAGGCGGGCGCCGCGCAGGCGGATCTTCTCGCCTGGCAGCTGCTCATTCTCTGGGACGGGGCCGTGACCGAGGCCTACATCCAACAACGTCCGGATCTGGTCGATGCCGCCGTCTCCGCCGCAGAAACCCTGATCCGCTCTTCGCTCCCCCCGGCCGGGTCCGGCCGATGAGGAATCTCGCCGCCTTTCTGCCGGCCGTCCTCATCGGACTTGGAACCGCCGTGTCCCTCGGATTCTCCCGCTTCGACTACGCTCTGATCCTTCCCTCCATGATGGACCGTCTGGGGTGGAACTACAGCGAAGCCGGAGGACTCAATACGGCCAACGCGATCGGCTATCTGGCGGGGGCCATAGGGACGGGTCGCGTCATCGGCCGTTTTCCGGTGCGGGACCTTTTCCTCGGGGGACTCGTCCTGACCTCGCTCTCCGTTCTGGTCTCGGGACTCGTCGCGTCGTATCCGCTTCTCCTTCTGCTTCGCCTCGCGGCAGGGATCTTCGCCGCCCTGTCCTTCATCTGCGGTGGCGTTCTTGTCTCCGGGCTGTTTCCTCAGGATCCCCGGCGGAGCGGGGCCGCCATTTCCCTCTATACGGGCGGGGGAGGGTTCGGCATCCTGCTGTCGGGACTCTTCCTTCCGGTCCTGTTCGCGAAATACGGTCCGGGATTCTGGCCCAGGGCCTGGATGATGCTCGGAGCGGCGGGCTTTCTGTTTGCCGGTCTTTCCTCTTTGGCCTCCCTGGCTTCCTACCCTCCGGAGACGGTTCCGGTGCATGGAGGAAACGCCGCACCCTGGGCTCCGCGCTCCTTTCTTCCGGCTCTTTCGGGATATTTCCTTTTCGGGGCCGGGTATCTCGTCTACATGACCTATTTCGTCAAGTGGGTCGAGAACGCCGGATTCGGTCCGGCCATGATCGCGTTCGTCTGGGGAACGTTGGGGCTTTCCGTGATCCTCTCGCCTCTTTTCTGGAGAAGGATGCTGTCTCGGCATCCCGGAGGACGGTCGATGGGGCTGTCGATCGGGATGGCCTCCCTGGGTGCCGTGATTCCTCTCCTTTCCCGCTCCCTTCCGGTCATGCTGCTTTCGGCTCTCGTCTTCGGTTTCGCTTTTCTGAACGTTCCGGCGGCCGTCACCGCCATGATACGTTCCTCGCTTCCCCGAACGTCATGGGGCCCGTCGATCACCTTTTTCACGGTGCTCTTCGCCCTGGGACAAATCGCCGGCCCGGCCTTGGGAGGGACGATCTCCGACCGGTCCGGGAGTCTTTCCTCCGGCCTGGCGGTCTCATTTTTGGCCTTGGCTGCGGGGGCTTTTGTCTCGCTTTTCCAGAAAACGCCTCTGCCGGAGGAGATCCGTGACTGTCAACCATCAAGCAAGGAGTAGACGGCGATGGGAGTTCGTATCGGAATCAACGGTTTCGGACGGATCGGCCGGCTGACCTACCGGGCGATGCTGGAACGGTGTCCGACCTGCGCGTCGGGCAACATCGAGGTGGTCGCGGTCAACGACCTGAC
>JAKAWK010000106.1 GCA_021827365.1 Nitrospirota bacterium | reverse complement strand
ATTTACTTCCGAATCGACAGGAAACATCTGGTCAAGTCGTTCCCCGGCCGGAAGGTCCACTTCGCTGACATGGACCAAACCCTCAACTCCGTCCTCAATCTCGACGAAGAAGCCGAAATCCATGACCTTCGTAACCTTACCCTTCATGACCCGCCCGACAGGAAAGCGTTCGGGAATTTCCGACTCCCAGGGATCCGGCGTCATTTGCTTGTAGCCAAGGGAGAGCCGTTGACGTTCTTTTTCGATCTTCAGGACAATGGCATCCACCTTTTGCCCCTTCTTGAAGACCTCGGAAGGGTGACGGACATGACGAGTCCAGGAAAGGTCCGAAATATGGATCAGACCATCGATTCCTTCCTCGAGACCGACAAAGACCCCAAAGTCGGTAAGACTCTTGACCTTCCCGGATACGATGGTTCCGATCGGGTACTTGTCCTCAACAACATCCCAGGGATTGGGTCCGAGCTGCTTCAAGCCAAGGGATATCTTCCGGTTCTTTTCATCAATCTTCAGGACCTTTGCCTCGACCATGTCCCCGACATTCATGATCTTGCTGGGGTGCTTGACCTCATGATTCCAGCTCATCTCGGTGATGTGCATCAAGCCTTCAACACCGGGCTCGATCTCGAGGAACGCGCCGTAATCCGTAATGGAAACCACCTTGGCCGTCACCTTCGAACCTTCCGGATACCTCTCCGCGACCGTGGTCCACGGATCACTCTTCAGCTGCTTCAGGCCGAGGGAAACCCGTCCCGTTTCCTTGTCATGCTTCAGCACCATCACATTTATCTTGTCACCTACGGCCATCAGGTTCTGGGGACTTGAGACCCGACCCCAGGACATATCCGTGATATGCAGAAGTCCGTCGA
This sequence comes from Nitrospirota bacterium, assembly GCA_021827365.1. Lineage (GTDB taxonomy): Bacteria > Nitrospirota > Leptospirillia > Leptospirillales > Leptospirillaceae > UBA4572. Next base: position 6,422 of record JAKAWK010000106.1, on the reverse strand, counting down.
CACCGCCAAGATCGATAAAGGCCCCGTAGTCGGTGATGTTCTTCACTATACCCTCGAGAACCTCTCCCTCCTTGAGCGACTCCATGGTCAGCTTCTTGCGGCGGTCACGCCACTCTTCGAGAAGAACGCGACGGGACACGATAATATTGCCACGCTTCTTGTTCATCTTGATGATGCGGACCTGAATGGTCTGACCGACAAGGCGGTCCATGTCCCGGACAGGGCGAAGGTCGATCTGGGAACCCGGAAGGAAGGCCTTGAGACCGATATCGACGGTCATCCCCCCCTTGATCCGACTCACAACCTTTCCTTCGAGAACCTCCCCCTTTTCGGACAACTCCTCGAGGGAATCCCACACTTTCATGCGATCGGCTTTTTCCTTGGAGAGGACCAAGTTCCCCTGGGCATCTTCCCGCTCCTCAAGATAGACGCTGATCCTGTCACCCACCTTGAGTCCAGAGGCTTCCTCTTCGGAAAATTCCGACTTGGCAATGTGGCCTTCGGATTTGTAGCCTATATCAACGACCACCTCGGTCGGATATATGGCGATGATGGTTCCGTCGACAACGGCCCCCTCCTCGAAATTCCGAAGGGTTTCGGAATAGAGTTGGTCCATTTGGTCCCGCCCGAGATTTTCATCCTGGTCCGTGACGACGTCTTCTGAAAAATTGTTTTGGTTTGAAAGTGACATGCGCGCAAATCCTCCTCTAACCTGTACCGCTTTTCTACGGTTCGGAATCTTTCTATTCTATCCATATTCCCCAAGAAAGGAAAGTGATTTTTCACGGTTTCCCTTCCTGTCCTCCATGGGAAATTTCCTTTCTGGGAATGGAACGAGGCTGAGAGGGACCGAGGACCTTTTCCGGATCTGAGAGCAGCATCAAAAGGGAGTGGCGCAGTTTTGGCGAGGGATGGAGGGAGAGCGCATCCCGGAAATTCTTCTCCGCATCGGCCCGTTCCCCCAGACGGAAGTGGACGATTCCAAGGTAGGTGTGGACAAGCGGATTGTCCGGGTGACGCTCCAGAGCCTCGTGCAAATAGACATGAGCCTCTTCATAACGGGCAAGGTCGATATCGATTTTGCCCATCAAGGTCCGAAAACCATCCGGCCATCTGTCCATCGAAACGATCTTCCCTGCCGTCCGGAAGGCCTCTCCCTCACGCCCGAGTTTCAGTTCGATCCGGGCAAGGTTCAGGAGGATCCGGGCGTCACCGGGAGCTTGGCTGCTCGCTCTCTTCAGGGTCCGGAGAGCCTTGTCCTCTTCTCCGAGACGATCCTCCACAACCGCAAGATTGTTCAAGATTGCCACATCGTCGGGAGCAAGCGACAATGCGCGGAGGTCAAGGTCCCTGGCCTTTTTCAGATCCCCCTGACCCATGGCCTTGTGAGCCTCCCTTTCCAGGGAGGGCAGGGTCTGCCCCTCTCCCTGAGCCATGGCGCAGGCGGATTCCAGACATGCGAACAGAGCCATGACCGCAAACGTCTTCCTTCCGGCCCTCCGGAACTCTTTCATGCCATAGCCCTTCCTGTTAGGATCTTAAGACAACGTCTACGGCCGATCTCCCGGCTTCCACCGGAAATTGGATCGATCCATGTCAACAGGACCAAAACGAACAACATGCGCAACCTTTCCCGACACTCTTTGGCGAACCGCCTCCTTGAAAAGGTCTACAAGATCCGGGTCCTGTTCCTTCTCTTCCTGTTTGGCCTCGCCATGAAAGAAAACAGCCTTCACCCTTATCCTCTCTGGTCGGAGGCCATCCGGGTCCTGGGAGGACGAAATTTTTTGATTACGGAAGGTGTACGCCACCTGGTGCTTCTCTTGCCTGTCGGAATCTACGCGGGCTCCCTGGCGATGAGACTTTCCGCCTCCGTTACTCTCGGAAGCAAAACGGTCTGGAGCTTGGCACCCCAAGGCACCCGTCTGGTCAGGGAAGGTCTCTTTTCCTGCATTCGTCATCCCCTGTACGCAGGTTCTGCCGGAATGATCCTTTCGCTCTCCCTGATGTCATCCCCTGAAGGGGCCGCAATCCTTGCTGGGGTGGGCATCCCCTTTCTTGTCTTCCTCGCTCTCCACGAAGAGGGCCTTTTCCTTGACAGGATTCCAGAATATGCAGAATACAAGAAAACGGTCCCGCCCTTCATTCCCTCGATAGGAAAAAATTGCCATATTCTTGAGGCCTTGATGGGGCCTCTTCGAAGCGGCTTCGCCAGGGGGCTTCGTTCCGAAGCTTTCAACGTGGCCCTTCTGGGAGGGTTCCTGTCCTTCTGGGCGACACCCAACCTTCCCCTCTTCTGGGTCGCCTTTGGCCTGTTTCTGGGCCTTGCCCTCTCAGCCCCCTTCTGGATCCCCGAAAGAGGAAAGGAGCCCTCGTGATCCCCTTCATCACCTTCACCTCCGATTTCGGACAAGACGACACCTATGTGGCCAGCGTCAAAATGGCGGTACTGTCCCGGATACCGGAGGCCATCATAATCGACGTGACCCACCACATTCCCCCCTTCTCTCCCCTTCTTGCCCTCCCGCCCCTCCTCGAAATTATGGAGGTAGCCCCTCCGGCCACCATTCATCTCGTGGTCGTAGACCCCGGGGTGGGGAGTCGCCGCCGGGCAGTGGCGGGAGAGCTGGATGGTTCCCGGTTTGTTATGCAGGACAATGGCCTTCCCTATTTTCTCACACTGTGGAAGGAGAATCTCCGGTTCTTTCACCTGGAAGACCCATTGATCTTCGGTGGTGTGGAATCCCCCACCTTTCAGGGACGGGATCTTTTCGCGCCGGCCGTCGCTGCCCTGTGCCGGGGAAGAGGGCCCGGAGAGCTGGGCCCCGAGATCCCGCCCCGGGATCTCGTTCGCGACACAAGACTTTCCGGATTCGACCAGGGAGACCTTCTGGTCTGGAACGTCGACCGGTTCGGAAATGTTCTCCTTGGATACCGGGTCTTCACGCCACCGAGGAGAGTGGAAGTCAAATGGGGCGAGAGATCTCTTCCCTTTGTCACGCGCTATCAGGAGGTCCCTACAGGGGATCTCGGGGTTCTGGTCAACAGTTCCGGCTGGCTCGAAATCTTTTGCAGGGAGGGAAGCGCCGCCAGCCTGACCGGACTCCGGACCGGGATGTTTGTGAAGACCACCGTCCTGGGAGGAAAGGGCCGGCCTCTCATTGAAGCGGAGTGAACACCGGCTTTATGAACTCTCCCGCCACTAGACAGACGCTGTAGTGGGGGTTTCTGGTCTCGCGACCGAAAGTTCCCCTTTCGCCGAGGCTTTGCGAAGGCGTTTGGGTCTTTTCATCTTACGCCCTCTCCGGAGGCGTTGACTTCGGACCGTTCTTGCCCCTGTCGTTTCTGTGGTCCGCTCCCACAGTTCCTAAGGGACTTCTTCGGGATATTTCCCTCCCGAAGAAAACGGATTTCCCGTCTGGCGATGACCCGGCTGGTGTTGTGAACGGCGTTGTCTTTAAGCCTGCACACAGGACGACAGGATCGCACGGTCGAGACCGGCCTTGGCTCTGGCTCCTTTTCTGACATACCGGCCGGAACCGTCTTGTCTCGGGTCCGGCTTTTTAGTCAAGGGCTTGACTTTGAGATCCTCGACGAAGAGGCACCTGGGCGGATCGGAGACGAGAACATGGGTGGCCTTGGGGATCACATACTTCGGGACATTTTTCGTGTATTCGAAGTTCCGGACCAAGCCTTGTTTCGTCGTCTTCCGGTTCTGCGACCCGTATTTGTTGCCGGGCCAGTTTTCGTTGCCTGCGTTTTCAGGGTCGTTCCTTCCTCTTGATCCGGATCTTCTGGACAGAAGGAAAGTCGATATTTCGCCCGGAGCCAGCCATGACTGGAATGGTCACGTCCCGGTCGAAGCCCAGGGTTTTCCCCTGGAGTTCCTCTTCCGAAAACATCCCAAGCCAAGTGTTCGTCTCCACCCCATGGGGCTCCTCCGAGGAGAAGGAGAGAAACCACGTCCCGGCCGCGATCGAGACATGGAGAGAGGAGGGACCGGATCAGCCCGTGTGGGCCACGAACCTGAGCGGTCCGATGGGACACTTCCTCGTTCCCAACACAAGCTCGCTCTCTTGCGTCTGGTCGTTATATCGGAAGGAAAAAGGTTCGGAGGGGATCCAGAACGACTTGTCGTCCGTCTTTTCTCTGGAAGACGAGTCTTTTGGCCAGCCCGGAGAAAAAACGGGCCATGGCCTGCTTCCTGCGAACCGCCCCGCTACGAATAATCCGGGAAGGGACATTCCGGTGCCAGGGGGTGTCCGGTCCGATGAAACGGGCATACTCCTGATCGACGGGAATGGGTGTTCCAAAAAAGAGAGACTGTATTTTTGGTAAAAGCTCGGCAATACCGGTCCTCTGACACCTTGGCGTTATAGATGAACCGCTGGTGCCCGATCTATGGGAGCAGAATCCTTTTCTGGGAAGGTGCTGGATAGGCGCGAAAGCGCTTGGCAGTCTGCCCAGTCTGCATGGGAAAAGAATATCAAAATGGTATGAGGAAAAACAAAAACGCCCGTTTGCACCCGTCTTGCCCTGCGGACTAAGAAGGGAAAGCGGGGGCAATTGTTCAATGGTCCTTTCGAAGCTTATACGGGAAATTGTTGTAGTAGTAGTCGGGGGGAAGATTTTGCAGAAGATCGGGGATCTCTTCTGGGTCAATCTGTTCCCAGGGGCCCTTGAGATCTTCCGAACGGTACCAGTTGTCCCGGTAGTATTGGTAATACTTTCCATCCCTGAAATAAAGCGGCCTGCTGGAAGTCAGGAAAATATAAAGGTTGGTGTGCGGAAGGAGGACCGGGGTGGATTGTCCCTCGAACCGGATGGGGCTCGGCTGCTCCCCCTCCACTGACAGGGAGACCGTGTCCTGAGTGCGCTCACCTTCTGCACATCCGGAGAAAAGAAAGGCCCCGCCACAGAAAAGGAGAACCACGACCACTCTCTTGACAGGGATCCCTCCCCTTCCTAGAATGACTTTCGTGAACATTTCCCCTCCCTCCGGAAAAAAACCTTTCCTTCTGATTGCTGGACTGATCGCCCTTCTGATCTTGGGCCTCTATCTTGCATCACGAGAACTTCCCGTCTTCCAGCCTCTAGGACCCTGATCCCGCCTCCTTTTTCCTTTTCTTGAGAGACTTCTCCCGGCAAATGGCGCAAATCCCCTCGATTTCAAACCGGTGAACGGAATCGGAATATCCCTCCTTAAGGACAATCTCGTCAATCTCCTTCTGGATCGGACAGAAATCAATATGCCGCACATCCCCGCAAATGCGACATATCAGATGGTGATGGTGACCGGTCACCCCGACAATATATCCGTCCTCCCCTTCCTCCCTGTGAACCTTTTCCAGGAGACCGAGACGGACGAAAAGGTCGATCGCCCGAAACAGGGTGGCTCTTCCCAGGTCAGGATTGGAGATAGCCAGGCGCCGCTGCAGATCTCCTACGGAAAAAATGCCAGGGTATTTAGACAGGGCCTCAACTATGGCCAACCGTTGGGGAGTGAGGCGAATTGCGTGACGCTCGATCGTCCGGCGCATTTCTTCGATACTGTACAAAGTCCGATGTCCTTTCGGTTGTCCTGACAAGGACTGGGTGGCTACTGGTCAACCAGCAGGAATGAAAAGACCTTGAGAGGACTCTGCGGATCGAGAACCTTCTGGATGAAATCACCAAGGAAAGTGAATTCGTTGATCACCTTCGGGTTTCCGGGAGCGACCGACAGGATCAAAAGAGGATCGGTACAGCCATTGATGTAGTTTCCGATTCCGATTCCCTTTTGCGAATTGACAGGAACAGGGGAGACGGTCCTGAGAAAACGGTCCAGGTCCGGGTGAAAATAAAATCTTCTGTCGATGCGATTGTTCCAGTCGGTCCCCTTGACCTCCACAGACTGGACATATCCGTTTTCGCGTCCGATAAAACGCACGATCACCTTACGATACCGGGACGGAACCTTGACGACCCTGTTGTGTTCGCAATGAATGACATACGGGTGGTCCGCATCCAGGACAACCGTGAAGGGAAGCTCGTAGGGAAGGGCCTTCTTGTTGTAGAAGGGGTTGATGGCCCGGACGATGATTCCGTTGGGGCTGGCATCGGGAGTGAGGCCCGCCGAATTGAGTGTCGGATGCGGATGGCTGAATGAGCATCCGGCCAAAAGTACCATTCCCGCCATGACTCCGGGAAAACCGGCTTTCCCGGCCAATCTCATGAACCCCATGCGGTGCCTCCTTCTTGAGGATTGTCTCAATCGTTTCCCTGGTCTCTTCCCCGCCCCCATGACGCAAGCCGTTCGTAAACGACGGGGACGAGAACCAGGGTAAAAAACATGGAGGACAGGAGTCCTCCGATGACAACAACCGCCATTGACTGCCTTATTTCCCCCCCGGCCCCCCATCCCACCGCCATGGGAGCCATTC
>JAKAWK010000105.1 GCA_021827365.1 Nitrospirota bacterium | reverse complement strand
TTCTGCCAAGCATCCGGGTCGGTGAACCGGTTCCAGAAGATGAAGCGCCAGGGCTGGTCGTTGAAGCTCGAGGGGGCCCAGCGGGCCGCCTCGAAAAGGGAGAGAAGGGTCCCGAAGGGGACCGGCCGTTCGGGATCGAAGGCCCGGGTGCTGAAACGCTCCGAAAGGAGCGCGTTGATCGGAGCCAAGGTTCTGGCTTTTTTCTCCGGCACCGTTATTCTCCCGCGATCCGAAGCCCCTCGACAAGGAGGGAGGGGGTGTTGATCGAGGATCGGATCTCGAGATCGGATCCGACCTCCACGATCCCCCGGTAAAGCTCATCGAGGGTGCCGGCGATGGTCACCTCCGAGACGGGATGGGTGATGGTCCCGTTCTTGATCCAGTACCCGAAGGCTCCCCGGGAGTAGTCTCCCGTGACCGTATTGACCCCGAACCCGATCAGTTCTGTGACGAGGAGCCCTTCGGAGAGGCCTGCCACCAGATCCTCCAGGGATTTGGTCCCCGGAGTGACGATCAGGTTCGACACGCCGACGCCCGGGCCGTCGGAGAGGGAGCGAACGGCGTTTCCCGTGGAGTGGCGCCCGAGCTTCCGAGCCGAATAGGTGTCAAAAAGATAGGTGGTCAGCCTCCCCCGGTCGACGATTGTTTTCTTTCGTGTAGGGAGCCCTTCCCCGTCAAAGGGCCGGCTTCCCAGGCCACCGGGGATGAAGGGGTCCTCCCGGAGGGTCACCTTCTCCGACATGACGGGGGTGCCCTCCCTGTCTTTCAGGTAGGTGGCATTCCGGTAGAGGGAGGAGCCGGAGATGGCTCCAGCAAAATGGCCGATCAGACTTCGGGCCGTCTCCGGGTCAAAGAGGACCGGAAAGGATCCCGTCGGAATGCGCCGCGCATGAAGCCGGGAGACAGTCCGGAGGGCGGCTTTCGTCCCCACGGCCTCCGGATTCTTCGTCACATCCCAGAGGGGGCCCACCACATACCAGTAGTCCCGTTCCATCGAGTCCCCCTCGGTGGCGATCACCGAACAGGAAAGAGAGTAGGAACTTTTCCGGTATCCTTCCAGAAATCCCAGGGAGTTTCCGAAGACGATCCGGGCCTGGGAACGGGCGGAATCGGCCCCTTCGGAGTTGGTGACCCGGGGATCGTACCTGAGGGCCGCCTCCTCCGCCAATTGGGCCCGCTCGAAGAGAGCCTCCCGGGTCGGGATCTCCGTTTCCGGGGGAAAGAGGGTTTCGGGATCGGCGGCGGGGGCAAGGAGTTCATCCGGAAGGCCGGCATAAGGGTCGGCGGCCGTGTGCCGGGCCATGGCGACCGCCCGGGCCACCAGCTCGTCGATGTGCGACCTTGAGAGATCGCGGGTCGAAATGCTCGACTGGGCGTGGTCCACGAAGACCCGGATCCCGAGCCCCTGGCTCTGGGAGGCCTGGATCTTTTCAAGGGTTCCCTTGCGGACGGTGACGTTTTCTTCGTCGGTCCAGACATAGAGGGCATCGGCCGATGTGGCTCCCGCCCGTCTTGCCGCCTCCAGAATATGGGAGACGGCCTCCCGTCCGCTGTCGAAATCCCTGATGGCTGTCTTCACAAGCTCTCCTTGTTCGGGTCGTATTGTGGTCAGTGGGTTCCGCCGACAGTGATCCCGTCGACCCGGAGGGTAGGGAGCCCCACCCCCACAGGGACAGACTGACCGTCCTTTCCGCAGGTTCCCACGCCGGTATCGAGGGCCATGTCGTTTCCCACCATCCGGACCTTGGTCAGGACCTCCGGACCATTTCCGATAAGGGTCGCCCCCTTCACCGGATAAAGGATCCTGCCGTTCTCGACATAGTAGGCCTCCGACATGGAGAAAACGAACTTGCCGGAGGTGATGTCCACCTGGCCTCCGCCGAAGTTCACCGCATAGATCCCCCGTTCAAGGGATGAGAGGATCTCCCCCGGGTCGGATTCCCCGGCCAGCATGACGGTGTTGGTCATCCGGGGCATGACGGGATGGGCATAGGACTCCCGGCGCCCGTTTCCCGTCGACTTGGCTCCCATGAGTCGGGCATTCTGGCGGTCCTGGAGGTAACCCCGGAGAATTCCGTTTTCGATGAGGACTGTCCGCTGGGTCGGGGTCCCCTCGTCGTCGACATTGAGGGATCCCCGCCGTCCGGGGATCGTGCCGTCGTCGATGATGGTGCACAGGGGAGAGGCCACCCGCTCCCCAAGTCGTCCGGAGAAGGCCGAGGTCCCTTTCCGGTTGAAGTCTCCTTCAAGTCCGTGGCCGATCGCCTCGTGCAGGAGGATCCCCGGCCAGCCAGGGCCCAGGACCACATTCATCGTCCCGGAGGGACAGGGGCGTGCGGAGAGATTCACAAGAGCCTGTCTGACCGCCTCCCGGGCCGCGTGAGAAAGCTTTTCGGAGGTGACCAGCCCTCCAAAGTCCGTCCGTCCTCCCCATCCGTAGGTCCCCGTCTGCCGGTTGTCTCCCTCCTGGACGATGACCGAAATGTTGATCCGGGTCAGGGGAATCCGGTCGGCAACGATGGTTCCGTCCTTTCTGACGATCTGGATGGTCTTGATCTCGGAGGCCAGGGACGCCATGACCTGGACGACCTTGCTGTTTTCGGCCCGGGCCAGTCGGTCAAGGGTTTCAAGGACGGCGATTTTCTCGGGGACCGGGCGGTCGAGGGTGAGATCGGTCACCGGATAGAGATCGGACGCTGGACGACCAGGGCGGGAGACCGAGACCGGGGCCGAATTTCCACTTTTGTCGGCAATTCTTCTTGCCGACTCCACCGCCCGGGTCAGGGCCTTCGGGTCGAATTCCTCGGTGAAGGCGAAACCGGTCCGCTCCCCCGCAACGATCCGGGCGCCGACCCCCTGGCTGACATCCTGGCCGGCCTTTTTCACGATGCCGTCCTCGATGCTGTAGTGTTCCCTGACGGTATATTCGAAATAGAGGTCGGCGTCGTCCACCGCCGGGGAGAGGACGGCCGATCCCAGCACACCCTCGAGAAGACGGGGGGAGGTGCCGAACTGGTGTTCGAAGAACAGGGCGATATCATGGCGGGGGGGTGTGGTCACGTCGAAATCCTCCGGATATTCTGCAAAACTAAGGGGGCATGAAGGACCAGGGGCCCATGGACAAAAAGGGCGGGATCTCCAAAATTTTATCGGGCCAGCCGTTCTTTTTTATTATACAGGGGACGCCGGTCCGGAATCCATGAAAAATCGGGAACGGAAACGGAAGGGGAGGATGCGTGAAAGGAAGCCAGGGCATCGAGGACGTGAGGAAGCTCATGGAAACGGGAGTCTCCGAAGGAGTCTTTCCGGGAGGGGTCGCCCTGTGGGGGGACCGGGAGAGAATCCGGGGGGAAGTGGCAGCAGGATTTCTCCGGTCCACCCCCCCTCATCCGGGGCCGGCGGTAACACCGGAGACCCTTTATGATCTGGCCTCCCTGACCAAGCCCCTGGTCACCGGGAGCCTTCTTCTCCGGACGGTCGCCCTGGGCCGGCTGGACCTGTCCATGACGGTCGTCTCCCTTCTCCCCGAAGCGGCAGGGACATTTGCGGGAGGGGCCACGCTCTCGGAGCTTCTCTCCCATTCGGCGGGTCTTTGCGCATGGGCTCCCCTCTATGAACGGGTGAGTTCCACCCTCGCCCCCGAAGACCGGAAACGGGAGTTGTTCCGGCTCATCCTCGACCTTCCTCCGGCCGGTCCCAGGGGGGAGAAATCCCTCTACAGCGATTTCGGATTCATGCTCCTGGGATGGATTCTCGAAAAGGTGTGGAATGCCCCCCTGGACAGGCTTTATCGGGAAATAATCGCGGGCCCCCTGAAGGTTGCCGGGGCGGATTTCCTGACATCCGGCTCCCCCCTGGGAGAGGCTGTCCGGGAGGGGAGGATTCCCGTGGCCTCAACCGAGATCGACCCGGAGTCGGGCCTTCCCCTGACCGGCGTGGTCCATGACGAGCATGCCCGGCTTCTGGGAGGCGTCTCGGGTCACGCAGGGCTTTTCGGGTCGGCCCGGGCTGTCTGGGAACTTGCCCGCCCCTGGCTCGGGGGAGGGTTTTTCCCCGAACCCTGGCTTAGGCTCTTCAGGAGCCGAAGACCAGGGCTAGAGTGGGCGCTGGGCTGGGATACGCCTACCCCCGGTTCCTCCAGCGGCCGGTTCATGACCCCGGAGGCCTCGATCGGCCATCTGGGTTATGCGGGGACCTCTCTCTGGATCGACTGGCGAAAAGAACGGATTGTGGTCCTTCTGACCAACCGTGTCCACCCGGTCCGGACCAACAACCGCATCCGGGAGTTCAGGCCCCGCTTCCACGACACGGTTCTTGCACAATTCGGAGGCTCAGGAGAGGGGGAGCCTCAGGGTGGGGCTGAGGCCTTCCCCTCGTAGACGGCCCGGCCCCGCTCGAAGAGCTCTTCCATGCCGGCCCTGTCGGGAAGGATCCGGAGGGTTCTGTCGAGAGTGGTCCGGGAGACCGGGAGAAAGAGGGCTGCAAGCCATGTTCCCTTCGTGAGGACAGGACGTTCGAGAAGGCGACGCCGGGGATCCCGGCCCTTTTGGAGGATGGTGACTCCCCCCTTCCAGACGAGGGAGAGTTCGAGCCCCACCCGACCTCCGACAGCCGCCGGAAGGGGAATGCCTGTGGAAAAAAGGCCGGCCGTGTAGGCGAAGAGGCGATCCTTGAGCCTTTGTTCGCGGGAGAGAAATTCTTCCGTGTTCAGGGGATTGGCCAGGGCTGATTCGGGTATTCCGGCCTCCCGTAGCTCCTCCTGGGGAACGTAGACCCGACCCTTGAGCCAGTCTATGGCAATGTCCTGCCAGAAGTTCGCCAGCTGAAGGGCGGTGCAGATGGCATCGGATCGGGCGAAGAGAGATTCGGAACGGGTTCCGTTTATCCAGAGGAGAAGACGGCCGACCGGATTGGCCGAGAGGACCGAGTATTCGAGGAGATCCTCGAAGGTTTCGTGGCGGACGATCCTCCTGTCACGTTCGAAGGCCATGATCAGGTGGTCGAGCCATTCCACCGGAACCCTGTACCGGACAATCACGTCGGAGAGGGCCCGGAATACTGGATGATCCACCGGGCCCTCCGCAGCCTTGTAGAGGAGGGTTCTCCATCCGGCAAGAAGCTCCAGGGCTCGTCCGGCGTCCGGCTCCTCGTCGGCAAAGTCGTCGGCCGCCCTTGCGAAGGCATAGAGGGCGGCGATGGCGGGCCGGGTGGAGGCCGGCAGAAGGCGTGAGGCGACGGGAAAGTTCTCGTAGTGGTTTTCCACGACCCTGGCGCAATAACTGTAGGAGCTGGCAAGCTCGATCATCGTTCTCCCATGGCTTCGAGAATCAGCTCGGCGGCCCGGTATCCTGATCGGATCGCCCCCTCCATGGTGGCCGGCAATCCCGTGTCGGTCGTGTCTCCGGCGATCCAGAGGTTGGCTATGGCGGTCCGGGCCTCCGGGCGAAGGGTGCTTTGGCCCGCACCGAGAACGGGGGTGGCAAAGCGGTCCCGGACTGCCCGGACACTCTTGAGAGAGGCCCGGCTTTTCGGATCGATCTTTTTGACATGTTCCAGGCAGAGCTCTCCTAGTTCTTGGTCGGAGAGTCCCAGCAGATCGTCGGCGCCCGAGACGGTGGCACTCGCCACCTGCGTGGGGAAGAAATCGTCTCCGGCCTGGGAGGACCAGTCGAACCAGGAGCGGGTCTCGGGGACCAGGCGCAGTTCCATGGCGTCCCTGTTGAAAATCCAGTGGACGGGGGACTGGTGGAACCCCGTGATGAGGGGCAGGTGGACCGGCTCGGTGAAGAGAAAATTGACGGAGAGAATCGGCGAGGCGTAGGAGAGACGGCTCATCTGGTCGACGAGGGGTGACTGGTGAAGGGAAATCGGGGCGATCTTTTCGAAGGCCCAGGGGGGGACGGCCGAAAGAAGATGGTCGGAACGACCGAGGGGAAGTTCCTCCTGGGAGGTCAAGACCCCCGTCACTCGTCCCTGGGATTCGGAAAAACCCACGATGCGCGTCTTGGTTCTGACGGTTACACCCCGCTTCCCGAAGAGCTTCATCGCCGGAAAAACAAAGAGCTCCGCGAGGGGGACGGCATTGTAGCCCGGACGGGAGTGGCTCCCCCCCTTCAGGAGAGATTCCTTGAGGATTCGAACGAGGATAGCGGCACTGACCCGTCGCGAGGGGAGATTGGTCGCAGAGAGAATGACCAGTTCCCAGAAACGGTCGATGACCGATTCTGGCTGGCCGGCTCTCTGAAGGAACTCATAGGCGGTCAGATGATCGACGTCGTTGTCAACCTGAGGGATGGCCCGTGACAGTGTCAGGAAGGCCAGGCGTGAGGGAAAGGGAAGACCTTCGTATTGAAGAAGGCCGCTGGCCAGGGCTACGGGATTGTCGCTTCCGGGGATGTCCAGGGGGTGAAGGCCCCGCTCCCGGTCCCAGAGGGGAAGGTGGAGCCGGTCGTAAAAGACGAGATCCGATCGGGTGCCGAGCGCCTCGAGAAGGGCCAGGGTCCCGGTGTAGCATGACAGGAAAAGATGCTGGCCTGTGTCGATCTCCCGTCCGATCTCCGGATCGAAATAGGATCCGACTCGTCCACCCAGGCGGGGGCGACCTTCCAGAAGAAGGATGTCGAAGGGGCGGGAGGGGTTTCTGGATAGGCGCTCGCAGGCCGCGATTCCGGCCAGACCCCCGCCCATCACGATGATCCGGGGGCGACCGCTCACGATCCGGTTCTCCGGATCCGAACCCGGTCCTTCCGTGTCTCCCTCCAGAAGGAAAAAAGGGCCCGGGCTTTTTCAACCGGTCCGAGTGCGATCCGTTTCCGGTAGACATCAAAGCCGGACCGACGAATCTTCCGGTGAATGGCATGGTAGACCGTCTCCATGGCCCGGGCTGCGATCATGGTCTGGCGGTCTTCAGGGCCTGAGAGGAGGGAGGCTGCCGAACGATAGTTCTCCTCGGACCGGCTCCAGATCTCTTCGAGAAGGGCCTTCATTCCGGCATGAAATCGGCCTGATAGAACATCCTCTTCCGAAACTCCGAAATGACGCATCCTGTCGGCGGGAAGGTAGATGCGGTTCCGCTCTGCGTCCTGGCGGAGATCCCGGAGGATATTCGTGAGCTGAAAGGCTTCCCCCAGGCGGTCGGCATAGGGGGCGAGACGGTCCAGGTCCCCTCCAAAGATGGGGACGCAGATGCGTCCGACAGCGCCGGCCGCCCGGTAGCAGTAAAGCTCAAGGGCAGGAAGGTCAGGGATCCTGACCAGGGTGAGGTCTGCCTGCATTCCCCGAACGATATCCCCATAAAGAGATCGGAA
>JAKAWK010000005.1 GCA_021827365.1 Nitrospirota bacterium | reverse complement strand
CATCGACGCCCCCGCAGAGGGGAGCGACCGGAGTTATCTCTGGAACCTTTCCACCCGGACCGTGGCCTCTCTCGACAACGGGAAGAGGACCTACCATGCCGACTCCCTCGACAAAATCATGGGATTTGTCGATTTCTCCCAACTCCTGGGACAGTATGCGGGAAGCAATCCCAAGGACAAGGTCATTTCCGGAACGCTCATCCGGACCGTTGCAGGAGTCCCCTGCACCGACAGGACGACCCTTCACCGATTCAAGGGGCGCGTGGTCGGCATGATCAATGGGGACCAGAAGATCGTGCAGTGTCTGGCCACGACCTTCCCCGGAAGCGATCTTTACCGGAACTTCCAGACGGGACTTGCCGCCCTCGCGAAAAAAGGCGCCTCCGGCAAGACCGCGGTTCCTCCTCCCTTCATGCCACTTGCCCTCGAGACCGTCCGGACAACCGACTATTCCAAGGGATTCCTCGTGAAGATTCTTTCCGCCCTCCATCTTTACGATTCCTCGAAAATCCCCGAGCGCCAGGTGGAGAGTGAAAAGGTCACGGCTCTCTCCGTCCGTTCCGTTCCTCCCGGAACCTTTTCGGTCCCCGCCTCCTACCAAAAGGAGACGGCCCCGGCTTCATGATCTTCCGGCGACCATTGCTGATCGCCAATCCCGGGGCCGGATCCCGCCAAAGGAGAGCGGCTCTTGGCCCCCTTCTCGACTCCTTCATGGCCAAGTTTCCCGAGGGCCACATCCTTCGTTCTCTCCCGGAGTCCCCTCCGGAGAACTTCTTTGACCGCTACTCCGACCGGGATCTTCTGGTGGTCTACGGCGGGGATGGCACGGTTCACCGGATCCTGGGCCTCTCTCCCCCGTCCGGGCTTCCGATCCTCGTCCTTCCGGGGGGAACCGGAAATGTTCTCTCCCGCTACCTCGACATCCCACCCTTCCTGTCCCACCCCGACCTCCTCTGGGAAAGACTCCCCCGGGCAGGAGTCCTGAGAGTGCGGCCCGGCCTTGCCGGATCCCGTCCCTTTCTCCTGATGGCCGGGGCGGGATGGGACGGTCTCGCTGTCCGGCGGATCACCGGGAAGTTCCTTATGGGATCCCTCTCCTATTACCTGGCGGGACTCGCCTCCCTCCTCTCTCCGGACCTTCCCGCTTTTTCCCTGACCCTGACCCTTGAAAACGGCCATCAGGTGACCCGGACCGCTGTGCGCTGGTGTCTGGCCAGCCGCCTTCCCCCCTACCTTGGCCCTTTCCGGACCCTCCCGGACGACCGGCCTGATTTGCCACGCATAAACCTCACGCTGGTGTGCGGCGGCCGGTGGAAAATCGTGACAGCCTTTGCAGGCCTTCTCCCCGGAGCTCCGGGGTGGGTACGGCCTTTTTCCCTGAAGGTCCGAGAGGTTGTCTTCCACCCCACGGCCCGTGGAGGGGAGATTCCCTTCCAGGCCGATGGCGAGGCCATTCCCCCGGCCGGGCGGCTGGCTCTCTCTGGCTTCGTCCTCTCCCTGCTCTCTTTTCGGCCGGAGGATCAGATTTGACAATTTAGAACAGAAATCCGGGGGTTGATCGGAAGAATCCGTTGCACTACATTGAAAGATAGAGGGAATTTCGATCGATCAGGAAAAATCATTCCAGAGGATATCCGATAATGTGGAAAATCATGGATTTTTTTATGCGTTTTTTCGGAGGATTTCGGGGCAAGGCCCGACGGGCCTTGCTCTGCCTCTTTCGTCCCGGGTACGTGAAAAGGTCGGTCGAACAGCGGGAGGGTTCCTGCAACCAGTGCGGAAACTGCTGCAAGATCTCCTTCTCCTGTCCCTTTCTCAAGATCTATGGAAGCCACGCTCTCTGCCGGATCTACCACATCGGACGTCCATCCCCCTGCGTTGCCTTCCCCATCAACAAGGCCGACCTGGCCGATGTCGGCTTCGAATGCACCTATACCTTCCCGTCCGAGGAACGCTCACCCCGGCCCAATGGGATCGAACTTCCGGTCTGGAATCCTTCCCGTCTTACCTTCAGCGAGTCTTCCGGAGAGCTTGAGGAGGGGTGAATCCGGGGCCCTTCCCGGCTTCTAGGACCGGTCGACGAGATCAGAGAGATAGCCCGGAGCCCGTCTCACCCAGTCAATGATGAAATCCACCGCAAAGAGAACGTCCTCCCGGGAGAGTTCCGGGTAGCATTCCGTGACGATCCGGTCGATCGTATATCCCTTCTTGAAGAGCTCCAGAAAGACCGTGACCGGGATCTGTGTTCCATCGAGGCAGGGAAGCCCCCGGGCCACCCTCGGATTCATCCGGACCTGTCGTATCTTCCGGGAGGGCGTGGTGGGTCCGGGAGCCTTCGCCCTCTCCTCCCCTCCTCCCTTGTGCATGGGAATCTCCATCGATTTTCTCCTCAAGTCTTCGGGTTATGCCGGGTCATGAAAGGGGTGGGAAAAACGGATCCCCCCGTCCCCCGGCGATCTCGTAAGGGTTGACCCCGAGCCTTCCCGCCTTCTTTCGCTCAAGGGCCCACCGGTAGAAGCGTTCGGTCCGTGCGGCCGCCGCCTCGATGCTGTACCGCTCATCATACACCCGGCGGATCCTCGTGATCTCCGGACATGAAAGCTCGGGCCTCATGGCCCAGGAGACCGCCCTTCGGGAGAGCTCCGGGAAGTCCCAGGGATCGACCATCTCTCCCCAGTTCGCCCAGGACAGAACTTCTGGAAGCCCCCCCTGCCGGAAGGCCACCACGGGAACTCCCAGGACAAGGGATTCGAGAGCCACCAGAGAAAAGGCCTCCCGGAAGGAGGAGATGACCGTAACAGCTGCCTTTTTGTAAAAGGGAACGGGATTGCACCACCCCGGCAGGTGGATCCGGGAACGGACCTCTCGAAAGCGCTCGCATGAGAGTCTCCTTTCGAGATTTCCCCGGAGAGGTCCGTCCCCCAGAAGGACAAGGTGGAGGGAGGGATGGATCAGGAGCTCCGGGAGCATGGATTCCAGAAGGGAGAGCTGTCCCTTGTCCCGCTGGAAGGTGCCGACCTGGAGGACGACCCGGGCTCCTTCGGGGATATCGGAATTGACGGAGGGAGGCGGGCCCTTGCCCTCCCCCGGCTCGGGAATTCCCCGGGGAAGGGAGACCACCTTCCAGAAGGGGATCGACCGCTCGATATAGCCAAACCGGGCGATATCGCTGACCGCCACCAGAAAATCGCAGAAATGACGATAAGGAATGAGCCGCTTCGGGGGATTGAGCAGGTGGCGCTGACGGATGACGACCGGGCGGTCCCGTCCCAGGGAAAGGGCGGCAAACCACCCAAGGACGCTGTCGATGTAGCTGGTCGTCACCAGGATCTGGACCCTGTTTTCCCTGATGAAGCGCCGGATGAGCCGGAAGGAGGGGAGGTCGAAGTTCGAGCGGAAGGGAACGGAAAGTCCCATGCCCAGGCTTTCGGCCACCCTCAGGAGAAAGGTTCCCGGACGGGCCGCGATGACGTACCGGTGGCCCATCTTCGAAAAGGCCATCGCCTCGTGGATGTGGTCCTTCTCCTGGCCGCCCTGCCCCATGGTGCAGTCGAGATGAAGGATTGTGAGAGGCTCTGTCATGGAACATCCCCTCCCCGAAGACCCAGCCGGTAGCTTAAAAGCGTCAGGGCAAAACGGGGGAACCCCATCCGTCCCGATACCGGGCGGCAGGCCATCCGGAAGGGATCGGAGCTTCCCCCGGGCCGGTAGCGGCGGACGGTGCGGGCCGCCCTGTACCCTGCCTCCCGGACCATCGAGGGATGGGAGTCCCGGAAGGAGCCATAGGGATAGCAGAAGGTCGTGACCGGGCAGGAGAGATCCTGGGAGAGGCGCTCCCGGCTATCCCGGATCTCCCGCCAGGCCTCCGGATCCGGAATCTTCGCGAGATCCGGATGGGTCACCGTATGCGAGCCCGCCTCGAATCCCAGCCTTACGAGCTCCCGGGCCTTTGACGGCTCCATCAGGCGTTGGCCCGCCCAGACCGGATCCGTTGTCCAGTCGACGCTTTGTCCCATTCGGCCGGCCACGAAAAAAATCGTCGCCACGAAGCCGAACCCCTCGAGAATCGGGGCCGCATAGGCAAAATTGTCCTCGTAGCCGTCATCGAAGGTGATCGCCAGAGGGCGACGATTCCACGGATCGGAACCCTCCTTCCAGGTCAGGGCCCGCTCAAGAGAGGTCCCGACAAATCCCAGACGTCCAAGAAGGGCCATCTGGGCCGAAAACTGCCCGGGGGTCACCCCGGTCCGGGGATCGGCATCCGGAGCCACCCGATGATAGTAGAGGACCGGAACCCTGAGGTCGGCCGTCATGCCAGGACCCTTTCCACCCGGTCGTAGACCTCCTCGACCAGAATGGACTCCAGGCAGTTATCCGGTCCCCGGCTGCAACCGGTATGGGCACAGGGGGAACAGGAGAGGCGATGGTAGACCACCTCCCGCCGGGGGGAGGCCGTGGGACCCCAGACCGCGGGAAGGGTCGAGCCGAAGAGTCCGACCAGCGGGAGATGGGCCGCATCGGCCATATGGAGCGGTCCGCTGTCGGCGCCCACGAAGACCGTCGCCCGGCGGATTAAGGCATCAAGAAGTCCGATCGGAGCTCCGATCAGGGGAATGACCTTCGCCCGGGCGACTCCGGAGAGGACCGATTCGACGAGGGTCCGTTCGGGGAAGGAGCCGGCCACCATCACCCCTCCTCCCGTCCGCAGGCTCCACAGGTCGGCAAGCCTGGCGAAGCGGTCGGGAGGCCAGCGCTTGAACCAGTGGCGCCCTCCCGGATGAAGGAACAGGACCGGTTCCTTTTTCGGGAAGTTCCGGGCCCAAAAATCCAGGGCCTCCTGGCTCCACCGGGGATCCGGGGGATAGGCCTTGTCGCCGGACCCTGTGACGGGGAGTCCCAGGGCCGAAAAAAGTTTTCCATACTGAACAGCCACCGGCTCCGGACCGAAATCCAGGTCAACCGGAAGATAGGTCTGCCAGGGGTCGGCCTCTCGCAAATCGGCGGCGGAACCTGCCGCCCCCGTTCTTTTTGCCCCGGAAAACCGGGAAATGAGACGGGACCGGTCGGAGACGGTCAGATCGAGAAGAAGATCAAGTCTTAGGTCCCGGATTTCCCGGGCCAGGGACAAGGTGCTGAAAAACCGGCGGACTTTCCCGTTTGTGGCCATGGTCAGGAGGGAAATTCCCGGGACACGCTCAAGGGGATAGGTGGTCCCGGCATTGAGCACAACCGTGACCCGGGCCTTGGGATCGAAGGACTGGATCTCCCGGATGAGGGGCATCAGGAGGATGACATCTCCCAGATAGCGGGTCCGGATGATTCCCAGGGAGAGGGCCATGTCATTCTCCGGAGAAAGAGGCCAAAGCCGATGGGGCAGGAAGTTTCCGGATCTCTTCCCAGACCGTCTCGGATGAAATCAGCTTCATGCACTGGTTGTCCGGACAGCGGGCAGCAAAGGACTGGCAGGGCTGGCAGGCCAGATCGGCCTTGAGGAAGCTCCCGAAAAAGGGGGCATAGGAGACATGGTCCCCCGGGCCGAAGAGGACCAGGCAGGGAGAACCCACGGCCTGGGCAAGATGGGCCGGTCCCGAGTCGTTCGAGAGTGTTCCCCGGGCCAGCCGGCAGAGACCCTTGAGGGTTTCCCAGGGGATCTGGGTCCGGACATGGACCCCGGGGGGAAGTGTTCCGAAGGAGGCGGCAAAGGCCTCCTGCTGCTCCCGATCGGCCATTCCTCCCAGACAGAGCACATGGAAGCCCTCCCCAAGGAGGCGACCGGCAATCTCGGAAAAGCGGTCAGGAGGCCAGTTCTTGGTCGGGGACCCCGAGCCGCAGAAAAAGATCCAGTAGCGCCTTTCCGGAATCCCCTCTTCGGCCAGGAGATCCCGCGCCCTGTCCAGGTCTTTTTCGTTCACGGCCAGCCTCGGGAGGTGGACTCCCCCAAGCCTTCCCAGTCGGCTGATCAGGTAGGGGATCCGGTCCCGGGTCAGGGCAAGCTGGACCGGCGGACAGACGGTCATGGTGTAAACATGAGGGTCCAGGCGACGGTGGATCCAGGCGCTCTTGTCGACCAGACCCAGGCTAAAGGAGGCTCCGGCAAAAAAGGTGATGACCCGGGAGCGGGGTCCCCGGGCAAAGAAGTCGATCACCAGATCGTAGCCCTGGCGTCGGATCTCCAGAAGAAATCTGCCATACACCCAGAGGCTCGAAAACAGGGACTCCCTTCGGGAAGGAAGACAAAAGGCCCGGTGGAGGCCGGGTTCCTCCTCCAGAAGGGAGTCGTAGGGGGCCCGGGTCAGATAATCGATCCGGGCCCCGGGATAGAGCTCCCTGAGAGCGGAGATGGCCCCCGTCGTGAGGATGACGTCGCCCAGGCTCCGGAGACCGATCAGGAGAATCTTCCGGACAGGGGCGGAAGGGACGGTCTTCAGGGGCGGCCTTCTCCGGTTGTGGCAAGGGGAATGGCCTCCTCGACCAGCATCACCGGAATGTCGTCCCGGACCGGATAGAGAAGCCCGCATGGCTGGCAGAAGAGACCGTCGGGGTTGTTTCTGAGCGTCAGGGAGCCGTGGCACTTCGGGCAGACCAGAATCGACAGAAGAAAGGGATCGACACCCAAGGGAACCTCCAGAAGAAAGATGACTCCGTATGTTATTTTTCGTAACCGGGAACTCCCGGTGATCTTTGGAAGAAGAATATCATGATCCGGGTTCCGAATACAGGAGGAGACCTCCCGGAAATGCGGGATTTCCGGCCCCCTCCCGGGAGCCCCCCGGAGGTCTCACCCGCGGTCGAGCCAGGTAAGGAAACGCTCCACCCCTTCCGCAAAGGAGAGGACCCGAAACGGGGAAAAAACGGTTTGTGCCCCTGATTCCCCGCCCACGATGCGGTATCCAAGCGAAACACCCGCCGCCTGGCCCGCCAAAAGGTCCCTGTCGGCGTCGCCGATGACGACGCTCCTCTCCGGATCTCCTTCCAGATCATAAAGGGCCCGGAGAAGAAGCTCAGGCTCCGGTTTCCGGCACGAGCAGGCCCGCCGGTATCGGGCCAGGGCGGCCTCCGGGATGGAATGAGGGTCCTTGGGCGAAAGGTGTGGGCAGTAGTAAAGCCCCTGGATGGCGGCATCCTCCGCCGCCAGAAGCTCCATGAGACGGGCATGGCTCTCCAGGACGAAGGATTCCGGGAAATACCCCCGGGCCACCCCGGACTGGTTGGTGACCATCGCCACCGGGATCTGGCGCCGGTTGAGCTGGCGAATAGCCTCCGCCACCCCCGGAAGAAGGGCGATGTCCTCGAGACGGGAGAGATAGGGAACGTCCCGGATGAGGGTCCCGTCCCGGTCGGCCAGGACCATCGGATGTCTCTTCCTGTTTTTCACGAAAGCGTATCTCCTTTCAGCACCGTCAGGATCTCGGAAAGCACCCGCTCGGGGGCGAGCCCTTCCATGCAGCGATGGTCAATGGGACATTCCCGGAGAAGGCAGGGCGCGCAGGGGGTCGGGACCGAAAGGACGGAGATTCCCCGGCCCGACGCGGGAGGAACCGGACCGGTCGCGACCGGGTCGGTCGGCCCGAAGAGGGCGACCCCGGGACGGCCGGTGGCGGATCCCAGATGCATCATTCCCGAATCGTTTGTCACCAGGGCGTCACAAAGGGAGAGAAGGGCTGCGCTCTCGGGAAGAGACAGCTCTCCCGCCACCGAATGGAGTCGGGGATGGGGAAGGCGGCGTTCGATCTCCCGGGCCAGGGGACGGTCCGCCTCCCCCGAAAAGAGGATCGCATGAAGGGACGGCCGGGCCTCGAGAAGATCCCCAAGGAGGCGGACAAAGTGATGGGAGGGCCAGGTCTTGGCCCGACCGTAAAAGGCGCCGGGATTCACGGCCACCACCCGTTCTCCCTCCGCCACAAACGACCAAAGCCGCCCTCTGGCCCGGGAGAGGGCCTCTGGGGACAGGAAAAAGACCGGGGGTTCGAAGGCGGCCCCGGGATCGACAGACCGGACAAGAGTCTCGTAATAGGTCGACTGATGTCGATGGGCCCTCTTCCAGCCCTGATAGTCCAGCACCTGAGTCAAAAGGAGGGATCGGCCCTCCGAGGCGAAACCGATCCGGCGGCCCGAGAGGAAGAGCGACTCCCAGGCGCTCCTGAAAGAGCGCGGGAGGATCACGGCGGCGTCGAATCTGAGACCCGAGCGGAGCCCGGGAGGGGGAACGACCGCGTCGACTGCGGCTGAAAGCCGGTAGACCCCGTCCGTGGCCGGGGGGGCTCCCACGGTGAGATGGAGATCCGGTCGCACCTTTTTGAGGCCCTGAAGGGCTCCGAGGGAGAGGACGGCATCTCCGATCCAGTTGAGACCCCGGACATAAAGGCGTCCGTTTTTCGGGAGGGGCTCCGTCATCGGGGACCGCTCCCGGAGAGAGTCGGGAGGGGGACGGATCCGCTCCCCCGCTCCCGGGCCCCTTCAAGCAGAAGCAGGACCGCGTCGAGGGCCAACTGGGGAGGAAGGCTGACCTGGCAGGTCATATGCGTGCAGGATTTGCGGAAGTCCCCGCAGGGGGAGCAGGCGATAGGCTCACGGAGAACGATGTTTCTCTGCGGATCCCCCCAGGGGCCGGTGCGGCCGGGATCGGAGGACCCGTAAAAGGACAGGGTGGGCACACCGGAAAGGGCCGCCATGTGGAGGGGTCCGGAGTCGTTCCCCACAAAAAGGATGGCCCGGGACAGGAAATGGGGCAGAAGATCGAGGGGGATCCGGCCCGCCAGGACGGAAACGGGAACACCCGAACGGGCCTCGATTTGGGAGAGAAGGGACGCCTCGCCTCTGTCCCCCAGGAGGAGAGGTCGGGGCAGACCTTTTTTCGCCATGGTCCGCAGAAGGTCCGAGAAGTAGCTCGAGGGCCAACGCTTGCTCTCCCGTCTTGCCCCGGGATGAAGGGCGATGAAGGGCTCTCCCGGCAAGAGTCCGCACTCTGCCAGGAGGCGATCGACGGTCTCCCGGTCTTCGGGAGCGTAATGGAGCCGGAGCGGACCCGGAGTCCCTCCTCCCCCCGCCCCCAGGGCCTGGAGAAAGAGGAGGTTCCGGGGGACGGCGTGGAAGGGATGGCCGGGAGATTCGGGGATCTTGACAGTCCGGTCATACAGGAGCGTCGCCCCCTCCCGGGCGCTCGCAAAGCCCAAGACCTGCGAACCTGCCCCCCTTGCCGCCATTCGGGAAAGGAGGGCCGATCGCAGGAGCCCCTGGGCATCCAGGACGACCTCATAGGGATTGGCGGAAAGATTCCGGGAGAGGATCCCCATCTTCCGGAAGAAGGCCGGCCGCCCGAATTCCTTGCGGGGAAATTCCCAAACATTCCGGAGGCCCGGATGGCGCCGAACCAGGCGAACGAATTCTCCATTGGCCACCCAGTCCACGGAAATGCCGGGAAAGGCGGAATGCAGTTCTTCGACAAGGGGAAGGGCATGAAGGATGTCTCCCAGGGACGAGGGCTTGACGATCAGGAGGTTTTTCAGTGTCCGCAAGGAGGTCTCTTTGGAAGGGGGTGTTGTCATCTCCGGCTCTCCATAAGCTCCCGGGCCTGTCCCGCCTTCTCCCGTCCCCTCAGGACCTCCTCGAAGGCCGCGATCACCGCCTCGGGCTCCAGGCGGTCCTGGCAGGGCGTTCCGATGGGACAGCGGCGCATCATGCAGGGCTGGCAGGGAAGCCCTGCCGTCACCACCCTTCCGTTAGGTCCCATCTCCTCCTCTCCCCTCGTCCCCACCCGGGGGCCGTAGGGTCCCAGGCGGACCGGATCGGTCGGCCCGAACAGGGCCACCACCCGGGTCCCGGTTGAGGCCGCAAGGTGCATGGGACCGGAGTCCACTGCCAGAACGGCTTCGGAGAGACCCATGGCCAGAGAAAGCTCCCGAAGGGAGAGTCTCCCCAGAAGATCGACAAGACCCCCGGAGACCGATTTTTCAATCTCCGCCTTCATCTCCTCCTGGGTCGCCCCACCGGCCCCCGCCAGGGCGATCCGGAATCCCCGGCCCGAGACTTCCCGGACAACCCGGGCCCAGGAAGAGGAGGGCCAGTTTCGGGTCGCCCAGCTGGCGAAGGGGTGGATCAGAACATAGGGGGAAGATCCCACAAGGGAGCGCACATGGTGGTGCTCCTCCTCTGTAAAGGCGAGACGAAGAGGCTCCGGCGAAACGGCCCGACCCAGAAGCTCCCGGACGACGAGGAGATGGCGTTGGACCAGATGTAACCCTTCCTGGGTCATCGGAACCTGCCGGGAAAAGAGAGCTGCCCCTTCCTTCATCCGTCCGTAGGTGGAGGGAGATCCCAGCTTGAGATCCCCCCGGGCAAGAAAGGTCGCCACCCCGGATTTGAGGAGTCCCTGAAAGTCGAGGACGGCGGCATAGCGCTCCTCCCTCACACTCCGCACCAGATCCCCCAGAATTCCGATAGCCTGTCCGTACCGCCGGGCTTTGAGCGCCCGGGAATAGTCCCCTCTCCGGAAGAGAAAGACCTGGCGAAGGGCCGGATGGCCCAAAAGAAGATCGGCGCACCGGTCTTCGACCAGCCAGTCGACGGAGATGTCCGGGCGGGCCCTCTTGAGAGCCTGGACCGAGGGAAGGGTGAAGATCACATCCCCAATCCGCCCGAAGAGGACAACCAGGACGGAACTTCCGGGCGGCAGGGCTTTCCCTGAGGATAGTTCGGAGCTGGAGGGGCGCAGGGATGCCGGCGGCCTTCTCAGGGACTCGGGAGGGGCGGGGACCTCTTCATCGGGCGGTTGGGCGGGTAATTGATCTCTGTGTGGATGCATCAGAATATTTTAGCATATCCGGAAGAAAGGAGGGATTCAAGCGAGCCGGAAGCCGTTTCCCTCTCCCCGGATCCGGAGACTTCCCGGGGGGTGGCCCTTCCGGACCGGCAGAGACGGTCGCCTGAGCCAGGTGACCCTTTGGAATCCGGGATGGCTCTCCGCACATCCGCCCGCCGCCGGTTCTGCGCGGAAGGGATCGGGGAGACTATGTGCCTGTCAGGCTTCCGTTGACGAACTCTTCTGTCGCCTCATCAATTTGCCGGCTCTTCCTTCCGCGGGGTTCGTGAATGAACTGGACATTGGATCGGGTGGAATCTCTCTCGGAAGAGGGAAGCGACATGGCATATCGCACCGGTTGCTGGTGGTCGGAGAGTTGAAGCTTCGGATTGTAGACGCTGTTGAATTTCCAGAGCATCCTGAGGAAGTTCGTCTGGCCGTGGAGGAGGTGCCGGGCCACGATGGAGGCCGTTCCCTTGAGGGCCCGCCAGCCCAGGTGCTTCATGTTGAGGATCTGCTGGGTCTTGACCAGTTCCTCGTAGAATTCAGGAAGGGGAAGGAGGGTCGGGAGGACGGCATGCTGGATGTCGTAGAGGCGGTAGTCCCGTGTCGTAAATGGCCTCGATTCCCTGACCCAGGCCTCGGTTCCCGGATAGGGCGTGTTGACGCTGATATTGACTATTTCAGGAATCTCCAGGCACCACTCCCGGATGACCTCAAAACGTTTCCGGTCCCAGGACGGATCAACAATCAGGTTGATGGCGACGGTGATCCCCAGCGTCCTCGCAAATTCGAGTGCTTCGAAATTCTTACCCAGGGAGATGCGCTTCCTGTGCATCTTGAGACCTTCCTCGTCGATGGCCTCGATCCCCATGAACATATACCGAAGACCCAGCGCTTTCCAGAGCCGAAAGACCTCCTTGTTCCGAAGGAGCACATCCCCCCGGGTTTCCAGATAGTATTCCTTCCGGATTCCCTTCGAAAGGATCGCCTCTCCGATATCGAACCCGAGCCTGTCGTGGATGAAGGCCACGTCATCAACGAGAAAGATCCCGGGTTCCCTGGTGGTCGCCAGATCCTCAACGGCCTTGTCCGGGCTTACGGTCCGGTAGCTTCGCCCGTAGAAGGTCCAGGCACTGCAGAATGAACAGTCCCACGGGCAGCCCCTGGCAAATTCGACGGAGGCACAGGGATCAAGCGTTCCGATGAAATACTTCCTCCGGTGGCGCAGCAGATCCCTGGCTGGCCTCAGATCATCTAGGCTTTCCACGAAGACGGGAGGGGGCCCCTCTCCTCCGGCAAAGACCGTTCCTGGGACCGCTCCGATCGCATTTCTATCGTGATCCACCGCAAGAAGCAGCTTCTCGATGGAGGCTTCGCCTTCTCCCCTCAAGATACAGTCGATCGATCCCTGCCCATGGTCAAGAATCTCCCGGGCGATGAAGGATGCGCTGTGTCCTCCCACGAAGACAAAAGCTTCTGGATGGCGGCTCTTTGTGAGTTTTGCAAGGTCGATGACCTCCGGAACGTTGGCCAGGTAGTTAAGCGAGAACCCCACCGCATCGGGCTTCCAGTCGTCAAGGAGCCGGACAAAGTCCCTGTGAGTTTCCACCTGGAGATCCATCAGGCGGACCTCGTGCCCGCCCCGGCGCGCGGCCTGGGCCAGAAGCTCCAGGCCCAGAGGTTCCAGCCTCAAAAATATTTTTGTGTACATGAGAGAACTCGGGTGGACGGCCAGGAATTTCATGGGACCTCCTCTAATATGGATGGAACGGGTGAGGAAGCTTGTAAAACCGGGTTCGATGCCGCTGTTACTTCAAACTTGTCAATCTATGATCATTCTCCCAGTGGATCCGGGTTAAATCCAGTCCTTTTTCTGAAAACAGGAGAATGAAGCTCGAAGCGCCGCCTCTCCCGGAGGAGGGGCTTCCTGTCAACGCCTTCAAGGGCCCAATTCGGGGCTCTGGACTCTCCCACGCCAAACCAGGACCGGACCTGGAAGGGCCAGGAAAAAATCCGAGTCTAAGGGAAAGACCCTCTCCAGTTTACCCCTATTTTCATGATTGGGATTCGGGTGAAAGGGTCCCTCACCGATGACTGTTTTCCGAAAGGCCGCTTGAACCGATCTCTGGAACAGGGAATTTTTGGCGAAGGGTCCTCCAAAAATCGGACTCTTCCTCTATGGCCTTGATCCCGGCAAAAGTCCCTTCCAGGTCTTTTGGAAGAGGCCTTCATCATGCACCCGGGATCGAATCCCTCCAGTATTTCGAACCATTCTTTCCCCCTAGAACGGCGTCGAATGGTAGCCCATCTTCTTCAACAACCACCCATAGAAAAAGGTCGTATAAAGCACATATCGCTGCCCCACGAAGGATGAATCCACCCCGTAGGGCTGCTGGTAGGCCACACTCACCTGATACCAGTCCGCCTGATAATTCATTTCATAAGAGAGGTACCCCTCCGTCGCCCCATAAAACCCGTTGTTCGAGAGGTTTACCAGTGTCCGCGACTCCACCGCCGGCGTCAGGTGGGCAAAAAAATCCGGCATTCTCACTCCCTCGATGTCATGGAGGTACATCAGGCTGTACTCGATCGCCCCGTCGAACCTGAAGGAATCTCCGTAATCGGTGAGCCCGATGAAGTCCGAAAGAGGCATGGGGCCATTCCCGAAGGGCACGATTCCGGCCACATCGGTCTGGAAGGCGATGGGCCGGAGCCAGAAAGAGGAGAGATCTCCCAGACCCTTATTGAAGACAAGGTAGGAGTAGAGCGTAAAGGGGTTCCCCTGTCCGACGGGAGAGCCTCCGACCGGTGTGATTCCCCGCATGATGAAGGTCGTGAAAATTTCGTGAGGATCATTTTCATAGAGAAGAAGCTTTCCCTGGAGTCCCGCATACTGGAAGCCCGAATAACCCTTTCCGGGAGTCCAGAGATCAATATAATGCGTGTCGACACGAAGGCTGAAATGGTGGGTCAGGCGCTTCTCCAGCATGATCGGCGTGGTAAAGGCGCTTGATCGACCTGGCATGCCCCCGTAGGCCGGCATGAGGGTGAGCTGGTTGTCGATGTCCCCGTCTTTGACGATCAGGGGTTCGAGGAAGATCCGGTTTCCCGCATGGGCGATGCCGCTTGCGAGCATCCCGGTCGTCGTTGAAGGGGCCACCGGCAAGGCCCCCGGGTGATCGACGAGCGGATCCGCCAAAGGAGCGGGCGGTGAAGACGTGGGCCCCTGGCCGGAATACGGGTCGGGACTTCCCGGGGTTTGCGGTTGGGGGGCAGAGCCGCCAAGAGGTGAGGAGCCGCCTGCGGCAATGGCAGACGGGGGAACGGATAACATCAAAAAACCTAGAAGAATGACGACCAGACCCGGGAGTTTGGTCAAACAGAAATACCGCATTTCCCTCTTCCGGAAGGTAAAAGATTTGAGTTTCGACAGATTCTGGCCTGGGGTTGCCGACGAAGGCAACCGGTCCGGGTAGAAGCCGGAGAGGCAAAGAAAAGGAAGTTTAGCACATCAGGAAAGGCTCTGCCCCTCAAGAGGGCCAACCTTTTTCTCCTCCGGGGGCCGGGTCTTCCAGCGCCGGTGGATCCAGATCCACTGCTCGGGTGAGCATCGGACAAGATCCTCCAGGGCTTTCGTGTAGAGGGCCGTCTGCCGGAAAACCGCTTCCTCCTGGGGAAGTTCCTTCATCGGAGAGATCGGAGGACGGATCATCCCCTGGAAGCTTCCGTCCGGCTTCCGGATGGAGGCCGCCGGAATGACCGGAAGGTCCATCAAAAGAGAGAGACGCGCAAGGCTCGAATAGGTGCAGGCCATCCTTCCGAAGAAGGGGACGAAGACCCCCTCCCCCTCACCTCCCGCGTTCTGGTCGAGGAGAACAATCAGCACATGGCCCTTCGACAGGGCCCGGACGAGAGGCTTGACTCCCGAATCCGCAAGGATTGATTCCCCCTTGGCATATTTCCCCCGGTGGTCGTCGACGAAGTCGTGAACCGTCGGAGACTTGATGCGCCGGATCACCGGGTGGACTTTCCCCGGAGCCTCAAGGGCGATTCGCCGAAGGGAGTACTCCCAGTTTCCGATATGGCCCGTGAGAAGGATGACCCCCCGGCCCTTCCCGAATTCGCTCCGGAAGTGCTCAAGGCCCTCCACCGGCACCATCCGGGCGATCTCCGGGTCGGAAAGGACCTTGAGCCGCATGACCTCCGCCCCCAGCCTTCCAAAATGACGGAAAACCTTTGTTTCGAAATTTCCGATCTCCCGCTCTCCCCTGAGCCCAAGATCGGATTTTCGCAGGTTGTCGCGGAGGATGGCCCTTTTTCGGGGAAGGAGACGACGGAGAAGATCTCCCGCCCTCTCCCCCATGGAAAGGGCCATCGGGGCCGGAAGGAGACAGAAGAATTCCCGGAGAAGGGACATCCCGGCCCAGCGGAGCCGGTAGGGAAAGGTCTCGCTCCCCGGAGGGCCTTTAGAGGAGGTGCCGCTCAATTTCTCACGCCTCCCAGAAGCGCCGAGAGGAGTTCCTCCCATTTCTCTTTCTCCATTAGCTCCGCCTCCCCTTTTAGGACCCCGACCGGGAGATCCCCGGCCGGAGAGTTTCGCCACTTCACCCGGTCCTTTTCTGTTGTCAAAAGTAGAGTGGCCCCCTGCCCCTTCATCTGTCCGGCAAAGAGGCCGATCCGTGAAAGAACCGGAGGCGTGCAGGAGACGTGGTCGGGAAGGGCCAGCATCCCGACGACCTCCGCGCCCAGGCTCCGAAGGCTCCCTTCCACCCGCTCCGGGTTGGCGATGCCGGCGACCACCGCCACCCTCCTTCCTGAGAGCTCCTCCGGCCGACAGATCCGGTCCCCCGAAAGGTCCCGGACCTCTGACAGGAGGAAACGCTGAAAAAGGATTGGCCGAAGGTCCTCCGGAGTGAGGATTTCCAGAAGGTGATGCCGAACACGCTCTTCCCTCTTGCGGTCCCGGTCCGGATCCCCCGCGGAGGTCATCACCCAGTGGGTGGCTCTTGAAAGACTCCCGGCCGGCTCCCGGAGAGGCCCGGCAGGCAGAAGGTCGGACAAGCCCGGAGGCCGTTCTGCCAGGAAGGCGGGAAGAAAGACAAGGGAGGCCGCCGGACGGACTTCAAGGGACTGGAAGCCGTCGTCAAGAAGAACAATCTCGCAGAGCCCCTCCATCATCGCCACCCCCCGGCGCCGGTCTCTGGCCACCACGACAGGAATCTCCGGATGGCGCATTGCATAAAGGGCCGCCTCGTCTCCCGACTCCTCCGGGGAGACGAGAGCTCCCTGGCCCCGGCAGACGAAGAGATCCCGGGAGGGATCCCGTCTCCCGTATCCCCTGGAGACGATCCCCGGCCGTTTTCCCAGGGCCAGGAGATATCGGCAAAGGGAGAGGACCAGGGGAGTCTTTCCCGCCCCGCCCACTTCAATGTTTCCTACGGAAAGAACGGGAATTTTGAAGGATTTCCGTTCCAGAATCCCCGATTCGTAACCCAGCCGGAAGAGTCCTGCTCCGAGAGCATAGAGAAGGGAGAGCGGAAGCGCTGCCGGCCCCAGAGGTTTCATTTTCTCTCCGGAAAAATCGACTCGATGAAGGGGGAAAGAACGGAAAGGGTGCGTTCGAGCGGGCCTCCGCAGGCCTCAAAAACCCCCCTGGCCGCCGCTCCCATGCGCACTCTCCTCTCCCTGTCGGAAGCCAAGGTCGAAAGGGCCGCCTCGAGATCGGCCTCTCCTGAAACCTCAAGCACCGCTCCCGCCTCCGAGAGGCTCTCTGCCAGATCGGCTATATGGTCCCGGTGGGGGCCCCACAAAAGGGGTTTTCCGTGGAAGGCGGCCTCAACGGGAGAATGGCCTCCCACCGGATCGAGGGTTCCCCCCACGAAGACGACATCGGCGAGGGCCGTCACTGCTCCCAGCTCTCCGTAAGTATTCAGGATATAAAGGTTTTGATCGGGACTCAAAGGTTTCAGGGCTTCCTCCCCTCCTTCCCTGCCGGATTCGGAGGTTCTGAGAGAAATACGGGCAGAGGACGGAAGCCGGGACAGGAGCCCGGGCAGGGTTTCGAGATGTCGGGGAGCCAGAACAAGCGAGATCGGATGCCCCTTCTCCGTAACCCTCCTGCAGGCCCGGAAAAGGGCCAGGGCCTCCTCCGGATGGACCGAACTTCCCAGAACCCGAAGGTTGGGAGAGTCCTCCGCACCATTGTTTCCGATTCCCAGCCATTCGCGGGCTCCGGGGGCCCGTTCCGGAAGGAGGGCCGTCGGATTCACGTCCCATTTGAGGTTTCCCGTCACATGAAGGGCCTCCAGAGGGACGCCAAGGAGACGGAATCGCTCCCGGTCCCGTTCGCTCTGGACAGCCACAGGAGCGATTCTTTCCATGAATGGACGAACGAGGAGGGCGAGTTTCCGGTACCTGCCGAAGCTTCGGGAGGAAAGACGGCCGTTCACGAGCCCCACCGGAATATCAAGCTCCCTGGCCGAGGAGAGCATCCCCGGCCAGATCTCCGTTTCGAAGAGAAGAATGCCCCGGACTCTCCGGCTTTTAAGAAAGGGACTCCAGATCCCGGGAAGATCCAGGGGGGAGAGCGTGACAGGAAGGTCCGGCCAGGCTTTTGAAAGCGACTCCCTCCCTGTAAGCGTCATGGTGGTGAGGAGGAGGGGGACCCGGCGGGAAAGCGCTTCGATCAGCCGGATGGCCCCTCGGGCCTCTCCCAGGGAGGCGGAGTGAAAGAGGAGATATCCCTCCTCCATAAGACGAAGCCGTCCAAGCCCGAGACGTTCGGAAAAATGGGGCCGGGCCTTCGGCCAGAGAAGATAGACGAGAAGAAGAACGGGAAGGAGAAATGGCCAGAGAAGAAGATTCAGGATCTTCATCAGGGCCGGGGGTCCGGGGCCCCGGGAGATGGCGTGCAGTCCCATCCCGCCATGTCGATGATCTGCCGGGCGATCCGTCTTGAGGCCCCGGGGGCTCCCAGAATCTCCCGGAGGTCAGAAAGATCCTTCAAAATCGAGGCCTTCCGTTCAGAATCGGTCAGGATCCGGAAGGCCTCTTCCGCCATCCGTTCCGGACTGGCCTCGTCCTGGATCAGCTCGGGGACGACGGTCCGTCCCGAAACGAGATTTACCATTCCGATCGCCGGAACCTTCACGAGATGCCGGGCGATCCGGTACGTTCCGCGGTTTAATGCATAGACCACCACCATCGGAGTCCCCACCAGGCCGGTTTCAAGAGTTGCGGTTCCCGAAGCCACAAGGGCGCAGTCTCCCGCTCCCATCACCTCCCGAAACCGGCCCCGGATCCGGAGGGGTCTTGCCGGGTCCCGATCCGCCCCGAAGCCTGACCGGGCTTCGATATCCCGGTAGAAGGCCTCGGAGAGCGAGGGCGATTCGGCAACCAGGGCCCGGAGAGCCGGAATCTTCTCGCGCAAGCGGAGATAGGCTCCCAGCATCCGGGGATAGAGGCGTCCCACCTCGCCCTGACGGCTTCCCGGGGCCAGGACGAGGATCGGACCCTCCCCCTCCCCTGCGAACTCCCTCTTCAGGGCCCCCTTGTCCGATTCCCCGGGAAAGCGGGAATCCATGAGGGGATGACCCGCATAGGTCACCGGGACGCCGTGGGCGCGATAGAAGTCGGCTTCAAAGGGAAAGATCACGAACATGTGGTCGACCAGCCGCCGGATGGTCCGGACCCTCCCCTTGCGCCAGGCCCAGATCTGGGGGCTCACATAGTAATAGATTTTGACCCCCCGGCGCCGGAGGGCCCGGGCCAGGATCAGATTGAAGTCGGGGAAGTCGATCAGCACCGCGGTCCTGATCCCCTCCCGGCTGACAGTCTCCAGGATTTTGCGGTAGGCAGCATAGATCTTCGGGAGGTGCGACGCCACCTCAAAGAGGCCGATGACCGCGAGGCGTTCCATGGGAACGATGATTCGGGCCCCGGCCCCTTCGAGGGCCGGCCCTCCGGCCGCAAAACAGGTCATGCCGGAACAGAGACTTTTCATCTCGGCGAGGAGGTGAGCCCCGTGCTGGTCCCCCGACGCCTCGCCCGCCACGACGAGAAGCCTGGGCGTCACGGGAGGGAATCGCTCTCTTTGAGATCCCGGAAACGAAGGAGGCTTTCTTCGGCCAGGCGGTTCACCTCAAGGGCCACCTCGAGAGCCTGGAAGGCCTCCTCTCCGCTCACATGAGGGGGACGTCCTTCCCGGATGGAGTCCACGAAAGTCCCCAGCTCTCTTTTGAGGGGTTCTTCGGCCTCGAAGGTCCGTTTCGAGCGGGTGATTTCCGGAATGTGGCCCGGAACAAGGTGAACCTGCGCCTGGGAGAGCTCCCGGGTGTCGTAGTTGAGGGAGAAGTAGAGCCCCCTCCGGTCGAAGACCCGGATCTTCCTGAGCTTTTCCAGGGAAACCCGGGATGCCGTAACCTGCGCCAGACAGCCGTTTTCGAACTCGATCCAGGCGTTGGCCAGGTCGATGTGGGGTGTAATCGCAGGAGTTCCCACCACCCTCATGGAGGTAATCTTCGATCGGACCAGGGCCAGGATGATGTCGATGTCGTGGATCATGAGATCCACAATGACCGGGACATCGTTGGCCCGAAGGCCGAAGGGGGAGAGTCTCTGGGCTTCGATATAGGCGGGCCGGACTCCGGATTCCACCATGGCGACGACTCCGGGATTGAAGCGTTCGATGTGGCCCACCTGGAGAAGGATTCCGGCTTCACGGACCGCTGAAAGAATCCGGGTGGCGGCGGGAACGGAATCGGCGATCGGCTTTTCCAGGAAAATAGGGATCCTCTTGCGGCCAAGGACCGCCAGGACCAGATCGGCGTGGGTCACCGTAGGGGTGACGATGGAGAGGGCGTCGACCCTGTCCACGAGTTCCTCGAGAGTCGGCATGACAGGGACCTTGAGACGGGAGCCGATCTCCTGGGCCCTCCGGAGATCGGTGTCGAAGATGCCGGAAAGTCTGACATGGGGGAGTTCGGAAAAGACACGGGCATGATGCTGGCCCAGATAGCCCACGCCGACCACCCCGACCGACAGGGTCTCCGCGGGAGCCATCAGAGAATCCCCACAAGGACGATGCCGGAAGCATCGGCCCGGGAGACGGTCTGGTCCCGGTCGAACAAAAGGGTTTTCCCGGCCTCAACCGCCAGGACGGCCGAACCGGCCTCCTCCATCACCCGGATCGTCTCCGGCCCCACCGCAGGAAGGTCGAACCGGAGATCCTGTCCCGGTTTGGCCATCTTGACCACCACCGTTCCCTTTCCGACCAGGCGACCGGCTCGGCGGATGGTTTCGTCAGTTCCCTCGATCGCCTCGATCGCGACCACGACCTTTTCCCGAACCACTACGCACTGGCCCACATCGGCCGGTCCGATGATCCGGGCCACTTCTCTCCCGATCCGGATATCCTCTTCTTCCGTCTGGGTCGGGGCCCGTTTCGAAAGGACCCCTTCCGTGACCGCAAGAGAGGGAAGCAGAAAGGTCGAGGGCTCGATGGTGATCCCTTCCTTTTCGAATTCGGTGGCCAGGGCCCGGAGGGCCTCGTCATCATGGTAGCGGGCCAGACGTCCCAGAATCATCATCCCCTTCCAGTCGGGGCGAAGTTCGAAAAGACGGGGCTTCTTGATGCCTCCGACGAAGGCGGCCTGGCGGATCCCATTTTGGTGAAAGGTGTCGAAGATCGCCCCGACCTGGCCCAGCCTGATCCAGCGGACAGGAAATCCCAGGGTGTTGATCGCCGGATCGGTTTCGCCCTCGTGGGCCACGACAACAACCCGGAGGCCGGCTTTGGCCGCCGCCTCGAGAAACAGAAAGGGAAAGGTTCCGTTTCCGGCGATCATGCCGACGGGAGACCCGGAGGAAGAACCTTCCAAAGTCACGACTCCTCCATCGGGGAGGAACTCCCGCCGCTCTCGCGGGGGGCGGTCAGGACACCCCGCTCGGAGCTCTCCACGAAGGAGAGAAGATGCTCGATTTCCGGGGTCATGGGAAGGCTCGAATGAACACGTCCGACGGCCTCGCTCATGGGAAGTCCCGACCGGAAAAGGATCTGGTAGGCCTTCTTGAGGAGGGAAACCGCTTCCGGAGAGACATGGTTTCGTCGGAGCCCCTCGTGGTTCAAGCCGTAAAGAAAGGCCCGGTTTCCGGAAGCCCAGACAAAGGGCGGAACATCCTTGGGAACCCCGCTCATGCCCCCCACCAGAGCGAGCCGTCCGATCCGGACAAACTGGTGGATCCCCGAGAGCCCGCCGATGATCGCTCCGTCCTCGATTGTGATATGGCCGGCAAGGTTGGCCGAATTCGCCATGATGACCCGGGAACCGATCCTGCAGTCATGGGCCACATGGCAGTAAGCCATGAGGAGGTTGTTGTCCCCCAGAACGGTCTCCATGCCGCCCCCCTGGGTTCCCCGGTGGATGGTGACAGACTCCCGGATCGTGTTTCCCGATCCGATCACTGTTCGGGCAGGCTCTCCCTGGTATTTGAGATCCTGGGGAGCCATCCCGATGGTCGTGAAGGGGTAGATCGTATTGCCGGATCCCAGGGTCGTATGGCCGTCGATGACGACATGGGAAATAAGCCGGGTTCCGACCCCGATCCGGACGTGTTCGCCGACCGTACAGAAGGGACCGATCACGACCCCGGGCTCGAGGATCGCCCCCGGATGGACGATCGCCGACGGATGGACGACGATAGCGCCTTCCGTATAGTCTCCGGAGGTGTCTTTGGGTGTTTTCCTAACCGCCATTCGCGTCTCCCTCCCCTTTTTTCCGGATCATTGCAAGAAGGGTGGCCTCGCACACCGGCTGGTCACCGATCCGGACAGTTCCCGCCATCCTCCAGGAGCTTCCGCGAACTTTGAGGGTGGTCACGGTGATGGTCAGAGTATCGCCGGGAACGACCGGCCGCCGGAACCGGGCATCGTCGATCCCAAGAAAAAAAGGAATCCGGTCCTCCTTCTCCTGTCCGGAATAGATGGCCAGGATGCCACCGACCTGGGCCATCGCCTCCACCAGAAGAACTCCAGGCATCATGGGCGTTCCAGGAAAATGTCCCTGGAAAAAGGGTTCGTTGATGGTGACATTCTTGAGCGCGACGATCCTGTGGCCCGGCTCGACGGAGAGAACCCGGTCCACGAGGAGGAACGGGTAGCGGTGCGGAAGAATGGTCAGAATTTCTCCAATCTCAATGGGTCCCATGGGTCTCCCCTTCGGAGTCGGTTGAGGGTTCGCGCGAGGTGTCCCGTCCAAAGACGGCTTTTTCGAGGGCTGAAAGACGCCGGGCAAGAGCCGGAAGATTCTTGAGGGTCCCCTGGATCCTGAGCCAGAGCGGGTGGGAGAGGGCCGGGCTCCCCGAAACCCGGGATCCCGCCGGCAGGGTCTGGGCGACACCCGACTGGGCTCCGACCATTGACTCCGATCCGATTTCGATGTGGCCTACGACCCCCACCTGCCCCGCCAGAATGACCCGGTCACCAAGCCGCGTCGACCCGGAGATGCCGGCCTGGGCGACGATGACGCAGTCCCGTCCTGTCCGGACATTGTGGGCGATCTGGACAAGGTTATCGATCTTGGTTCCGCGTCCGATAACCGTTTCGCCAAAGGTGGCCCGATCAATGGTCACGTTGGCTCCGATCTCCACGTCATCCTCAAGGACCACGGTTCCCGTCTGCGGGATTCTGAGACGCTGTCCCTCCGGCCCTTCGGCATAGCCGAAGCCATCGGAGCCGATGACGGTACCGCTCTGGACGATGACCCGATTCCCAATCCGCACCCGGTCAAGGACCGAAACCCTCGGGTGGAGAATGCAGTGTTCCCCGATCCTGGCCCCGGCCCCGACCACGCACCCGGCAAAGAGGATCGTCCCGGATCCGATCTCGGCTCCAGATTCGACCACGCATCCCGGGCGTATTTCCACATCCTGGGCGATACGGGCGGAAGGGTCGACGGCCGCCTGGGGGGAGATGCCCCGGGAAGGGGTCGGCAGGGGAAAGAAATGCTGTAGCAGGAGCGCCATCGCCAGGTAAGGGGAAGGAACCACGATCTGGGGGATTTGGGCTTCGGGAAGGATCTCCGGCACCAGGATGGCTCCGGCCCTGAGGGCCGGAACCGCCTTCCGGTACTTGGGATTGGCAAGAAAGGTCAGGTCTTGCGGACCTGCCTCGTTCATGGGGCGGATGGAGCGGATCTCTTCCTTGCCGTCGGAACCTACCAGAACCCCGCCTACCTGATCGGCGATCTGCGAGAGTGTGATCAAGGAAGCTCCTTTTGTTCTTCCGGAGTCCGCCCTCAGGACGGAGCGCATGGAGCCTTACTGGTTCGCATGCTCGTTGACGTACTTGATGACCGACTGGGTGATGTCGGCATCAGGATTGATATAGAGGTAACGGGGGGACTGAAAGGGAGGCGGATAGGGTCCCAGGGGAACGCGCAGGGGGTGCTGGGACAGGATCACAGTGAACCCGTACTTCTTTCCCAGGCTTCCGGTGGCAGCATTCACCGCATCGAGAAACTTCCGGAACTCCACAAAACTCTCGGAGGCGATTTCGGTCTGGACCTTCTGTTGGCGCTTCTGAAAATCCTGGACCTTCTTCTGGAACTCCATCTCCTTGGCACGGAGGGCATCCTTGCTGATCACCCCCACCTGCTGCCGGATCTGTCCCTGCTCGTCCTGGAGGGCCTTCTGCTCCGTCCGCATCTTGGAGATGCGACGGTCGGCAAAATTCTTGAGGTGAGACTGAATGGCCTTCCCGAGCTTCGTCTTCTGGAAGACCTGCTGGATGTCGACCGTCCCCACCTTGCTGTCGGCCATGGCCGGTGACACTGTGATAAGAAGGATCCCGGCCGCAAGAATTGCCGCGGCGGACTGTCGCATGCGTGTCATCAAGTCTCCTTTGCTTGGTGAGAGAGGAGAGCGGATCCATTGGCCCGCTCCCCCGATTGTCGGGGACCGTTGTCACCCGCCATAAAGGGATCCCATCTCGAAATTGACCACAGGCCCCGGATAGTTGCCGGGGAAGCCCTTGATATAGGCGTTGTTGGCCAGCGGCCAGCCAAGATCGAGGGTCAGGGGGCCCATGGGGGAGTTCCACATGATGCCCATGCCGGTTCCAGGCCAGTTGAAGCCGGAGAGGGACAGGGGCTGGCCCGGCAGATATTCCCCCGAATTGTCGAAAAAGATATCTCCGTAAAACCCGTACTTGGCAAAGATGGGGAAGACATAATCGGCGTTGAAGATCAGCTCCTTGTCGCCGCCGACCAGATAGCCGAAGGGCATGGGGCCGGCAAATCCGAAATTGTATCCCCGGTTCGAATAGATTCCGCCGACATAAAACCGGTCCCAGACTGGAATGAAGCCGTCCGGCCCCAAGGGGTTCTCGTAGCCCACTGCAAAGTGGAAAGAGAGAGTCGATTTCTCGGTGATGGGGAAAAAGACCGTCGCATTCCCCGTCGCCTGATAGAAGGACGTGTCTCCTCCGAAGGTTCCTCCGTAAACTCCGATGTTGCCCCAGACGTGATAGCCCCTGTGGGGAAGCATGTAGTTGTCCCGCCGGTCGTAGGAAAATCCGATGGAGGGACCGCTCTGGGTCCAGTATCCTATCTGTTGCAGGAACGGCGCCAGAACCGGCGCCTCCTGGGCCTGCTGGGGCGTGACCGCCACGAGAAAGATCTGTTCGGTCTCCACCAGCCAGGAGATGGAGGTGGAAAAATAATACCCGAACCGGCGGGTCAGACTCAACGAACCGCCCAGGGCGCTGTTCCAGTAAGTGAAATAGTCCATGAAGGTGTCAAAGAAGGACAGGGTGGCGGCCGTGGGGGTATCCAGGAAATAGGGATCGGTGATTGTAAGGGAGTACATGGTGATGAAGCCTCCCAGCTCGCCGGAGAGACTGACGGAGTCTCCGGTCCCGAAGACGTTGTTCTGGGCAATGGTCGCCATACCCATAACCCCGAAGAGCGTGCTGTAACCGCCTCCGATTGAGAAGGTTCCGGTCGGTTTTTCCTTGACCTTGACGTTCAGATCAACCAGATTGTCCCCTACCTGCTGCGGAACGATCTGGACATTCTTGAAGAAGTTGAGGTTGTTGAGGTTCCGGTAGGAATCCTGGAGGGCCTGGGTATCCATGATGCCCGCTTCCTGGACCCCCAGGACCCGCCGGATGACCTTGTCGCCCGTCAGTTCGTTTCCGGCGATGTTGATCTTCCGGATATGGACCAATCCTCCCTCGGTGATCAGAAATGTCAGATTGACAGTCTTCCTCCGGATGTTGGGAACGATCTGGGGCGTGACGATGGCAAAGGCATACCCCTTGTGCCCGTACTTTCTCGTCAAGTTGTTGATGTCCTTCTGGAGGCGCTTCCTTGAGAAGACCTCGCCGGACTTTGTCTTGACGACCTCCAGAACCTTCTTCTTGCTGAACAGGGTATTTCCCGAGACCCCCACATGATCGATCCGGAACTGGTCCCCCTCCGTGAGCGGAAACTTGATTTCCATACTCTTCCGGTGATTGTGGAAGATCCGCTTGGGCTCTCCCACGGCGATGTTGATGTAGCCATGGTTCAGATAGAAGTCCCGGAGGCGCTGGATGTCCTCATCGGTCTGGCTTTTCTTGTAGATTCCTGAATCGGTCCACCAGGAGGTCAGCCAGTTGTAGGGTTTGGTCTTGATCTTTTTCTGGAGCACAGAGGCGGGATAAGCTTTGTTTCCGGAAAAGCTCACCTTGGTGATGTGGGTGACGGTCCCCTCGGAAATAAGGAAAATCAGCTCGACCTTCCGGTTCGAAATCCGTCTGGTGACAGGAACCACGGAGGCGTTGTAGTAGCCCGATTTCCGGTAAAGTTCTTCTATCCGGCGAACGTTCTGGTGAACCTCGTACCCGTCGTAGAAGGAGGCCGGAAGGATGGTCAGCTTTTTACGAAGGTCCGCGTCGGACTGGTTGTTGTTTCCGACAAAGCTGATTTTTTCGACGGTCGGACGCTCCGTCACGACGAAGGTCAGGGCCACGCCTCCCTCGAAACCCCGGGCGTAGACCCGGATCTGGTCAAAGTATCCGGTCTGGTAAAGGGACTTGAGGTCGGAGGAGATGGCCGATTGGGAAAAGGGGTCACCCACCTTGTTGTGGATCTTCTGACGGATGGTTCCGGTATCGATCTTCCGGTTTCCCTCGATATCGATGCGTGTAATCTGGACGGGGGCAAGATTTTGCTCAGAGGCTCCGGCCGCTCCGGAAGCATGGGGAAAAAAAAGACACAGGCCCAGAAGCAGCGGGAGAAAGAGCGCGAGAAAGGCCGGAAAAGGTGGGAAGACAGCGGTCCTCCCTGTCCGGGTGGCTTTCTGGCCGGAGTCAGATTCAGACAATGAACCGGTCCGTGTCATGACGGCGGAACAGAAGAGGGCAAGGATGTCTCGGAGTGCGGCAATCTTTCAAGATAAGACATGCATTCAACGGAATATCCTGCAAAGGCTCAAGGGAGGATTCTCTGGAT
This sequence comes from Nitrospirota bacterium, assembly GCA_021827365.1. Taxonomy (GTDB): domain Bacteria; phylum Nitrospirota; class Leptospirillia; order Leptospirillales; family Leptospirillaceae; genus UBA4572. The sequence continues at coordinate 12,643 of JAKAWK010000005.1, read as the reverse complement.
AAAGGGCCCGTTCCCGCGGAGGCAAAAAAGCCCCTGATCTTGTCCAAACCTTCGAGACTATAGCATGATCGGGAGCCTTTTCCAAGAAAGCCCGCCCCTCTTTCAGTAAATGTCGGGCCTCCCCTTTGTTTTCCTGTCTTTCCGGCCGTCTCCCGCCCGGATTTCCGGGAATTTTTTTGTTGACACACGACCCGGGAAACGATTATAGTCATGCGCTGTGCCGAGGTAGCTCAGTCGGTAGAGCAGAGGCCTGAAAAGCCTCGTGTCGGCGGTTCGATTCCGCCCCTCGGCACCACACACCCGAAAAGCTCCCTTCCCTCTCCCTTCATCCCCAGGATGTCACGTCCTTCTCCCGTTCCAGGAAAGCCCTTGCCACAAGGTGAAAGGTTCCCTTTTCATGACGCTCGAAAGGGAAGCCTCCCGGCTTATCCGGAAGGCCCTGCCACACTCTCGAATTTTCCGCTCAGAAAAAGGTGAAACCGACCACGACCGGCACATAGGACAGACTTCCCAGGCTTCCCTGGCTTGTCGTCACCAGGGGTCCGGCAATCTGGGCGTACCGTATTTCGGCATAGACCGGCCCAAGGTTGAGCCCCAGGGCGGCGTCCCAGGTAAAGTTGTTCCCTCCTGTCCCTTCGGCCTGGGTGTTGTTGTAGCCGGCGTCAAGAGCCCCGTAAAAGTAGATCAGGTCGGTAAAGTGCAAAAAGTCGTACTCGAGACCCAGGGTCACGGGAAAGGCCGTCATGAGGGGGTTTCCTGTGAAGTGAAGGTAATTCGCCTGTCCCCGGAGGGCCAGGTTGTCAAAAAGATGGAGGGTCCCTAAAAATCCCGCTCCGAATCCCCCTCCGGTATATCCCCCGACGCTGTTCGTAAGGGTCGACTGACCGGACAGCACGCCGATTCCGATCCCCTGAACCGAGAGGCTGAGCGGAAGAACAGCTGCGGTGGATTTACCGGGAGCAAGAAGGAAAAGGCATCCGGCCAAAAACAGGGCAGACAATAGGGAACGGGGGGATCGATTTTGAGGGGCCATAAGAGGTCTCCTTGGAAAGGGTCAACGAATGGTCCGGGAGAAAATCGGACGAATTCCAGTTAGAATGAGCATAATGGAAAGGAAGGGAAGATGAAACATTCACAGGCGGGGTGGTATGAACGTCTTTTTGCCGCCGTCTACGATCCGCTTCTGGCCCGCACCGAAAAGGAGACCCTTTCTCCCCTCCGGTCACGCCTCCTCTCCGGGGTCCGGGGAAGGGTTCTCGACATCGGGGCCGGAACGGGGAGCAACCTTCCATTTCTGGATCTCCCCGACACGCGGACGGTCTTTCTCGACCGCTCCCCCTTCATGCTGAAGAAGGGGCTGGGGAAAGGTCTGTCCAGAACGGGCTATCCCGTCGTGGGATCGGCGACCGCCCTTCCCTTTCCGGATGAATCATTCGACAGCATCGTCGTCACCCTCGTCCTCTGCTCCGTCGACGACCTCCCGGCAAGTCTTGGAGAGATTAGCCGGACGCTAAAATCGGAGGGAACCCTTTTCCTCATGGAACATGTCCTCTCCGACTCTCCCCCGCTGGCGGCCGTCCAGAGACTGGCGACCCCCCTCTGGAAGCACCTGGCCGCCGGTTGCCACCTGGACCGCACCACCGATCTCTCCGTTCAACGCATTTTTCTGGAGGAAGAATCCTGGAGAGAAACTCTTGGAGGTCTCCCCTTTCACCTGGGCCGCTACAAAAAGAGGACCTGACGGTCTCATCCTCCCGATTTGTCCCGCTTTCGGGTCCTATGAGTCGTCAAGACCCTATTCTGCGATCCGATCCCCGTGCTTCCTCCGGCGACGGACCCTCCCCTCCCGCTCGAGAATGACACGGGTTTCCTCAAGAACCCGGAGATAGCGTCCCAGGGAGACATCATACTCCGGAAACCGGTGGGGAATCCGAAGGGAGAGCCATCGGTACAGGGAGAGACGGGCCAGAGTCTCCTCTCCTTCTTTTCGGCCATAGATCTCCCGCACAGGGGGACATCGCACCACCGGTACCCCTTCCGGTCGTCCGGTTCTCCCGATCGTTGCCACCCATCGCCAGAAGTCGAACTCCGTAGTGCGGTTGACGGGAGCAAAAAGAAGGAGCCACCGCTCGGCGAGGGGAAGCCCCGGACAGGCCTGCTCGATCTTCGCCGCACGCTGGCGGACCTCGGGCCCGATTCCCGACCGGAGGTGAGCGTCCGTCAGGATCGAGGCGTGGAGGCGGGATAAGATTGTCTCGAGATTTTCCGAAGCGAGGACCGAGGCCGCGGACAAAACGATGGGAAAGTCCGGCATGAAGGGAAAGGGACCGGAAAGAGATTCCGGCAGGCCGTCGAACTGCCGCCGGACGATGGCGTGAGTCCTGCGGTCCATTCCGGCCACGATCCCCTCCCGGTGGAGACCGAACCGGCCGGCCCTGCCCCCGATCTGGAGGACCTCGTCCGGAGTCAGCATGCGGTCCTCCCGCCCGTCGAACTTGGTGGCGGTGGAAAAGATCACATATTCCGCCGGGATGTTGAGACCCATTCCCACGGCATCGGTGGCCAGCATGACCGTGGCCTCCCCCGAACGGAAGCGTTTCGATTCCGCCCGTCTGAGTTCGGGCGGCATGGCTCCGTAGATCGTGGCGACCGGACGCCCCCGGTCGCGAAAAAGGCGGGCCAGGTCGAGCACATCCATCCGGCTGAAGGCGACCACGATGCTCCCGTCCGGAACCTGTCCCAAAGGGATGGGTTCCGGCGAAAGGGTCAGGGGGGTCTTCCGGACAGTGCGATGGATCTCGATCGGCACCCCCGCATAGTCTGCCAGACGACGGATCGCCCCTTCGGAGTGCGGGGCTCCACACAGGAGCACCTCCTCAACAGGCGAGCCCAGGAGGGCCCGGACCCAGGCATGGCCCCGCTCCCGGTCCGAGAGCATCTGGATCTCGTCGATCACCACGCATCCGTCTTCGCGGGTGGTCGACCCCATCTCGACCGTGGCCGAGACATGAACCGACTCCTCCCGATGGATCCGCTCCTCCCCGGTGTGGAGGCTGGTCGGGATCCCGTCCGACTCGAAGCGTTCATGGACCTCCTGGGCCAAAAGGCGGAGAGGGGCCAGATAGCTCCCCCCCCTTTTTCTCAGTCGCCCCAGGGCCTCGTGGGTCTTGCCCGAATTGGTGGGTCCCAGCCAGGCGGTCCAACTCTTCTGGATCCGTCTGGCACCAGGCCACAGGTCCTTGGCCAGAAGGGGAAGGATGCGCCGGACCGCTGAAATCTCCCGCTCCCGGAGTTCCGAGAGAGATTTCTTGTGTTCCTGCCTCTCCCTGGAGTCAGAACGCCTTCCTTTCTTTCCCATGATGCGCGAAATCCCCCTCCCCCCGGACTCGGGAGATCAGAGGTATCCGCCCGGCCCTCCCTTCTTCTCGTCGCGCGGGGTGCTACCGGCCCGGGCCTCGTCAATCTGCCGGAGGGTGTGACCTAGCCATTCGTGAAAGGAGCGGGCGGTCTGGAGATTGGCCACCATGCCGCACTGGACGAGGCGGACAACCTTTTGCTCGGCAAACTCCACCGGTTTTCCCGTCGGAAGCTCGGGGGAAATTTCCCGGACCTCGTATTCCGGCGGGGGCATCCGTTCGAGAAAGAACTCCATGACCAAATCCCCGGAGGGAAGAACACCCCCGTAGATCCCCGAGACCGGATGATGCTGGAAATCCGCCGGATACTGCCATTCGAAGCGCAACCTCTTTGCCATGACCGTCCTTTCGAAAAAATGTCAGTGATCGAGAGCCCGGGCCATAAGAATGGCCATATGGGCCACGTCGGCCTCCGCTCCGAGCCCGTCCTGAAGCTTCATCTGGCAGGCAGGGCACCCGGTGGTCACCGTTCTGGCCCCGGAGGAGGCAACCGCCGCCCGCTTTCGTTCAAAGATGCGTCCGGAAAGTTCCGGATTCTTGACAAGATAGGATCCGGCTCCTCCAGCACAGCGGTCCTCGTCGGCCATGGTATGGAAATCCCGACCAAAGATCTGCCGGATCAGACGATGGGGGGCTTCGGTCACCCCCGCCGCCCGGAGATGGCAGGATTCATGATAGGTGATCCCTTCGGCCAGGGGATGCGTCCGTGTTTTTTCGGAGATTTCAGAAAGAACCGGCTCCATCTCCTCCGACAACATGTACTCGGAGATGTGGCGGACCCGGGAGGAGAGGATCAGGGCCTTCTCCCGTTCGGATGATCCCTCGGCAAAGAGCTCCGGCATGTCTTTGAGGGCCAGCGTGCAGGAGGCGCATCCGGTCACGATGACCGGATAGCCGGAAAGGGTGTCGAGGTTTTTCCGGGCCGCCTCCCGAACCAGGTCGGCATGGCCGTAGGTTTCAATAGGGGTCCCCGAGCAGGTCTGGGGAGGAAGGACCAGGGTTCGGGGTGATCGCATGAGAAGGGCAATGACAGCCTCCCCGATTCCGTCGTCAAAATACCGGGCGGCGCAGCCGTGGAAGTAGGCCAGGTCCCCGGTCCGCCCCCCTTCGGAGGTGAGGGAGAAAAATCTCTCCCGAAGCGTCTTCTTCCGGATGACGGGAAGCCGAAGCGTCCGGGGGATGAAGGCGGTCGGAGCCACCCTTTTGAGAAGCCTCCGGGAGAGTCCTTCGAGAAGGCTCCGGAAGAAGAGGCGGTCCCAGAGCCCCTGGGTCTGGCCGAGAAGAGGAACCAGCCGGTCGAGCCGACCGTCGATGAGGGCCCGGAAGAGGCGGCGGGAGACAGGATCTCCACCCCTCTTCGCCCGGGCGTCGAGAATGACCCGGGAGACGTCCACGCCTGCCGGACAGGTGGCGCGGCAGGACTTGCAGTTCAGGCAGGCATCGAGGAGACTGTCCGGGGGCGGTCCCAGAGAGGGATCGGACAGGATCTGGTACCAGCCCCGGGCACCGGAGGTCTCCTCCCGAAGGACATCGAAGGGGGGACAGACGGTATTGCATTTTCCGCAGGTGGCGCAGGGCCGGGCCACACGTTCGAGATCGAGATCGTCGAGAAAGGAAGCCGTCGAGATCTTGACCCCCGGGTTCAGGATTCCCTCCGGATCGAAGGCATGCTTGACCTCCCGGAACATTCCGTAGATCTCCTCCCCGTAAACCATCGGCAAAAACTCAGCCCGGACCCTCCCCTCCCCGTGCTCTCCGCAGGGGACCCCCTGAAAGCGCGCAATCGCCTCGCGATGGATGGTCTGACTGATATGGAGGAGGCGCTCGGGGGTTCCTTCCTCCCGGACATTCATCAGGGGATTGATGTGCGCGTTTCCGTTTCCGATATGGCCGTAGACCGCCACCGGAATCCTCTCCTCCCGGAAGAAATCCCGCAGAAAGGCCAAAAGCTCCGGAAGGCGCCTGACAGGAACGGCCACATCGTCGGCAAAGTTGATGGGCCGGCGGATTCCGTCATAGCGGTAAAGGGTGGGAAAGAGGGAATGGCGGGCCTTCCAGAGAATCTTCTGGTGCTCCGGATCCACGGCCACCTGAAGAGGGGCGGGAGAGGGATAGCGGGCAAGAAGAGTCCGGGAGGCGGAGATCAAGTCCTCCTGGGGCTCCGAATCGAATTCGACCAGTAGAAGGGAGTCCGCCTCCTCCGGAATTCCGAACCGGGAGCGTCCGATCAGATCCAGTGTGGCCCGGTCCATCATTTCGAGGGCCGAGGGAGAGAGATCCAGGAGCTCACTCACCGCCGCCCCGAGGTCGCCCAGGCTCAGGAAGTAGGCAAGGAGAGTCACCCGCCGCTTCGGAAGAGGCAAAACCCCGAGGGTCGCCTCCGTCACGAAGCCCAGCGTCCCCTCCGATCCCACGACAAGGCGTACCGGATCGAAGACCCCTGTCTCCGGGTGGCTTCTGCCTCTCTCGAAGGCCACCGCCAGATCGAAGAGATTGTATCCGGAGGAGTTCTTGGAGACGTGGGGCATCCGGGAAATCAGAAGAGGGCTCCAGGCGGGGAGACGGCGAAGGAGGTCCTGGAATCCCCGGACGGGAACCCGGTTCGGAAGCTCCTCCCAGGATCCGTAGGAGACGGTGGCGAGAGGATGAAGATTCCCCCTGTCATCCAGAAAGGAGAGGGCCCGGACATTGTCCTTCATGGCTCCGTACTTGAGGGCATGGGCCCCGGCGGCATTCGTTCCGATCATCCCCCCGATCTGGCAGGCCTGGGCCGAGGAGGGGTCGGGGGGAAAGAAATGTCCCAGGCGTGCCAGACGGTCGGAAAGCTCCTTGAGAATGACCCCCGGACCGACGCGGACCACACCCTCCTCCAGGCAGGAGAGATCGATCCGGTTCATACGGGTCATTCCGACCACGATCCCCGGGCCGATCGCCGCTCCGGTCAGGTTGGTCCCCGCCGAACGAGGCGTCAGGGGAACCCCCGTCCGCCGGGAGAAGGCCACGATCTTCGAGAGCTCTTCGGCCGTTTCCGGAAGGACCACCGCCGCCGGCCAGATTCTGTGGATCCCCGCATCGTAGGAATAGGCTTTCCTGTGCGACTCGTCTGCCAGGACACGGTCAGACCCCAGAAGAGAGCGGAGGTCGGAGAGAAAGGCGGAAGAGACTTTGGGAGGGCTCACGGACCGAAAACCTTACGGATCCCCTTCCCCAGGGGGGTATGGTCAAGTCGAGAAAGGTCGGAGCCTTCCTTGTAGATGAAAGCCCCCCGGTTCTTTTCGTATCCCCATCCATCAGGACCGGCGGAGACTTGGCGCATGGCGAAGACCTGCCCCGAGAGATTGTCGAGCATGTGGACGGCCATGGCCTCCGGAGTGGCAGGCAGGAGAGGCGAGCCGTATTCGAGTTCCCCGTGATGGGCCAGGATGAAATGGTGAAGGAGGCGAAGATAACGTTCGGGAAATTCGGGGAGCCGGCGGGCGACCTGGGTGCATTTTTCGACTCCCAGGGCCATGTGACCGACCAGACGCCCTTCATCGGTGTAGGAAAACCCGGCGGATGGTGAAATTTCCCAGCATTTTCCAATATCGTGGAGAAAAAGGCCAAGAAGAAGCAGGTCCCTGTTAAGGGAAAGGATCGGAGCGACAGCGTCACCCATCGCCATGATCTCGAGGGTGTGTTCGAGAAGCCCGCCCACCATGGCATGATGATTCCGCTTGGCCGCCGGGGCCCGGGGGAAAAGCTGGGCCACCTCCGGGTCCGCAAGGATTTCAAGACCAAAGGCGCGCAGCTGGGGATCGGCCAGGGAGTCCATAAACTCCCGAAGACGGGCCATGCCCGAGGAGGCTTCGACCCGGCTTTTCGGGATGAAGGCGGCGATCTCCTCCTCCGAGGCCTTGAGGGGTTCGATCCGGGAGAGACGGATCTGCTGCTCGTTATTGTAAAGGACAAGCTGGCCCTCGGCCATGACCAGGCTTCCCACCTTGATCGCCGGATCGACCGCCCCCGCGTTTTCCCAGAGACGGGCCGGATAGTCAACGGGAGGATCCTCCTTCCGGTCTCCGCGGAAGGTCAGCGTCAGGAAGAGCGAAGGGCCGTTCTTTCCTTCGTTTAACGTCTTGGTCTTGACAAGGGCGACGCCCTTTTTTGAGGCCATGGCATGAGTCCTTGCAGAGGGAGGTGAATGGAAGGCCGGACCGTCACTCCATTATAGTCCACGGAATCGCCGGTTGCGACTCGTAAAGAGACTCCGGTCATCCCCGGGGATCGTTCCGGAGGTTTTTCAGATTCTCCCGGTCCTTCCGGGCGACAAAGTCGATGAGGGGCTCCTCGCACTCCTTCGGAAAGTCGAGGAAGAGAATTCCCATCGCCATGAGATCGGTGCCCGTCTCTCGGCCCGAATGTTCGAGGTAGATGATTCGCCCGGAAAGAGGCGGCAGACGGAAACCTCCCAGATCAGCGCTCTCGATAAGGACCGTCTCCCCTTCCCGGAACAGGTCGTTGGGTTCCCCCTTCTCGTTTTTTTCGGGAAAGAGCACCCGCATTCCGCCGCTCCCCACATTCACAGGCCTGACAAACTCCTGTCCTCCGTGAGGTGTCGTGAGGCGCACCGGAGGGGTGGTCGGGGAAAGCGGAACCCGAAGCGCCTGTCGTCTCTGGGCATGGTAGGTTTCATGGGGAAAAAAAAGACTGACCGCCGGTTGTCCCGCTACCGTGGTTCCCCCCCGGATCCTGGCCCGGAAGCCGGTCTCCACCCCCTTGGCCTTCCCGGCAAATGTGACGGAACTTCCCGAGACCAGATGATCATTTCCCATCTCGGGGTGGAGGGCGTCAAGGAGAAGGAGATTTTCCCGCCGGTCGGCTTCGATGACCATCGAGGAATAGATGAGCCGCACGTGGCTGTCGAAGAGGAAGACCAGCGGAATTCGTTCAAAAGCCAGGACCTTGAGGAGGTATTCGGAAAATATGTCCGATTTCAGGAGAAATTGTTTTCTGAAAAGATGGGGCATGAAGTCTTCTGCACCCAAATCCTCTCCCCTTTTCTTTCTTTTGAGAACGTTGAACGGGCCGGGTGGGACGAAGATCTATCCTAGGCCTTTTTTCCATTTCCGACAATTCCTGACCCTGTGTTTTGCCCTAAAGACTCATCGGAGAGAAGGGAAAGGATTTCAAGGGCCGCCCGGGTGGCTTCGAGGGTGGGACGGGCCCCTCCGACAGGCCCGAATCCTCCGCCAAGCCCCTGACAGAAAAGCACCCGAATCCGGAAGCGCAGGATCTCTCCGGAATCCAGGGGCTCCTCTCTCAATCGTAGACCGGCCAGCAAGATGAAAAGGTCCGACCGGGAGGATCCGGGAACGAGAACATAGCCAAGGGAGGGATGACGGTAGAGGCTCTCCGCCTTGGAGACCCGGCGGCCTCCAGGAAGGAGTCCCGAGAGCAGGGCAAGATCGCTAAGCTCAAGAATTGTCGGAAGTTCGGGAGATTCCCGGATCAGGGCCGAGAGGGGTCCGATCTCCTCCTGATTTGGGGGAAGATCCGCCAGGAGGCGGACGTTCATGAGACGGGCGATCTCGCCAACAAGATCAGACTGTTCGATCCAGGATCCCTTGGCCGCAAGAAGGCGGACCGTCTCTTTTCGGAGAAGTTGCCCCTCCTCTCCGGAAAGGGGCAGTCCCGCGAGAAGCTTGGATTCCAAGGCCCAGGAAAGATAGGGAGACTGGCGATGTAAACCGTCGGTCGAGAGCACCTGGAGGATAAAACTTCGGGTTTTCGAAAGTTCGGGAATCTCTCCCCCAAGAAGTCGGAAGGCCGAAAGGCAGAAGCAGGTATCCGCAACATTTGAAAATCCGGCTCCGCTTTCGGGGTCATGGAAGGAGCAGTATCCGCCGTCCGGCATGCGGCACCGCTCCAGATAATCCAGCAGGTCCTCTCTGTTTAGCCCTCTCATTTGCGCTTTTCCTCCTGTCATGGTCCAAGTGCTGGAGAAGAAAAGGAAAGGGTCGATGTCCAGGACTTTCCTCTCAGGGAAGTCCGTCGCAAAACCCTTAAGGATTTCCCATCATCTCACAAACGGCCGTCCAAACTCACGGCCATCCGGGGGGCGGGTCCCCGTCCCTTGCGAAAGCTCCCGCCGCACAAAAATGTTGCGACAGGAAAAAGACCTCGGTTATAATTGCCGGACAATCCGAAGCGAGAGGTCTCTTTGAGAGAGCCTCCTTCGGCTCTTCATAAAACTCTTTAATCTGCGAACCCGGAGACCTGCCGGCCTTTTTTCCTGCTGTCCCGGGACCCTTGAGAGACCATGCGCCCTGATCATCTTTTCCCTATATTCCTGTCCATCCACTTTTCATTTATCCCAGGTCTGACAAATGATAACTGAATCTTCTCCCGACAGTTCCTCGCGGCCTTCTCCCGCCAAGACAGCGCAAGACATGATCCCCAGCCTCTCCGGCTCATTTTCCGACCAGGAAAGGGACAGTTGTGCGGTCATCGCCGTCCTCTCCAAGACCGGAAGAGGATCGCACCGTCTGGTCCATGAAGCCCTCGAGGCGCTTCAGAAGATGGAGCACCGAGCCGGACAGATCCGGAACGAGGGAGACGGCTGCGGGATCCAGATGGACATTCCAAAGCCACTCTGGCGGCGCTGGCTCCAGAAGGAAGGTCTCGAGGGATCCCTGGTCGAGGATCCCCGCTTCGTGGCCGGCCATCTCTACCTGAGGGGCGACCATCCGGACAATGAGCCGGGCTTCATCAAAAAGATTTTCCGGGAGGAAGGATTCGAGGTTCTGATGGTCCGGAAGGGCCAGACCCTGCCCAAGCGGGTCACCCCCTTTCCCGACAACCAGCCCCATTTCTGGCAGGTGGCCCTCCTCTCCCCTGCCGGGGCCAACCCTCTCCATGCCACCTTCCAGGCCCGCACCCGTCTCGAACGGGACGGAATTCTCCATATCGCCTCCCTCTCCCCGACGGTTGTCGTTTACAAGGTCAAGGGCACGAGTTTCATCCTCTCCGACTATTTCCTGGATTTCAAGGACCCCCAGTGCCAGGGAACGCTCGTCCTGGGCCACAGCCGGTACTCGACCAACACCCTCTCGGTGACGGAGCGCGTCCAGCCCTTCTCGGTTCTTGGCCACAACGGAGAGATCAACACCATCGACAAGCTCCGACGGGAATCGGCCATGCTCGGAATCCCGCCCGTGGCCAGCGGCAGCGACTCACAGGACCTCGACCGGACACTTGAAGGTCTCATGGTCCAATTCGGCTTCAGTCTGATCGAAGCCATGGAGATCCTTTTTCCTCCCGTCACCCATATCATTTCCGCCCTCGACGAAGAAAGAAAGGCCATGTATTTCCTCTACCGGCGATTCCTCGGCCCCCTGGCCCAGGGACCGGCGGCCATCATTGCCCGCTACGGGAACGAGGCGGTCTTTTCCGTCGACGCCCTGGGACTCCGTCCCCTTTGGACCTTCGAAACGGAGAGCACCCTCTATTTCTCCTCCGAACGGGGAATCATCCGGGCCCACCAGATGGTTTCCGAACCCAAGCCTTTCTCACCCGGGGAAAAGATGGCGGTTCTGCTCTCCCCTGACGGGGTCCGCCTTCTGGGATATCCGGATATCCAGAATACCCTCTTCGAGCGTTTCAACGAAAGAATTCGGCCGGCCATCAGCAAAACGAAGCACGAAACGAACCTGGGTGACCTTTCCGCCAGGGAATTTCTGGCCCTCGGAGATGACGGACCGACCTTCGACCGGCCTGTCCAGACCCTCTGGAATCCCTTCGGTTTTGCCACGGAGGATCTCGACATCCTCTCCGGCATGGCCTCGATAGGAATGGATCCTGTCGGATCCCTGGGATTCGACGGCCCTCTGGCCTCTCTCAACACCGAACGCCAGAACATTCCGGACTATTTCAAGGAGAGCGTCGCGGTGGTGACCAATCCGGCCATCGACCGGGAGAGGGAAATGGAACACTTTTCTCCCCGGATCGTGCTCGGTCCCCGGCCCTACTTCGGAACCTCAGTCCGCGTCCCCAAGGGACTCGACATCTCCCTTCCCATCCTCCTGGGTGGACACCTTTCGGGAGCCCCTCCTCTCCCTGTCGAGGCCTACCGTACCCTGGCCAAAAAACACGGAACCTATCTGCTTGAGGATCTGCCCCGGTATTTTCCCCGTTCAGCCATCCGTGTCCTGGATTCGACGATGGAGGAGGGCGCCAATGTCCGGGATCGGCTCGAGGCTCTTGGCAGGGCTGCGATCGAGGCGGCCAGGGACGGAACAGAAATCCTGGTGATCGACGACAGCGCCGCATTAAGGCCGGGACGGGACTGGGTCGAGCCGGCCCTGACCGTCGCGACAGTCGACCGGGCCCTGCGCCGGGCCGCTGTCGCCCCCGGCTCCCCCAACCTCAGGCGGACCCTCTCCCTCATCGTCCATAGCGGGGCACTCAGAAACCTTCACGACCTCATCTTCTATTTCTCGATGGGGGCGGATGCCATGTGCCCCTTCCTCATGCTCGAGTCGGTCCTGGTTCCCCCGAAGGGCGCAGACGCCTTTTCGGAAACGGAGGCCGAGGCCCGCATGGACCGGGCGGTCCTTGCCATGCAGAAAGGGATCGAAAAGATCATTTCGACGATGGGAATTCACGAAATGCGAGGCTACGGACGCCTCATGTCCTCGATCGGACTTTCTGTGGATGTCTCGGAGCTTTTCGCCACTCCAAACTTCTTCACCAGCGAAAAGTCCGGGCTCTCGTGGTCCAGGATCGAGGGGGAGGCCCGGGCCCGGGCTCCCTTCTTTCACGCTCCCAGGACCGACAAGCCGACCAAGGTCTTCCATCTTTATCCCAAGGTCTGGAAGCTGGCCCTCGACGTGGCCAACTCCAACGAGCCCTATTCCAAATATCAGGAAAAGCTTTCGGCGATCGAGGCGGAGAATCCCATTTCCATCCGCCATCTCCTCGACCTCGTTCCCCACGGAACAGCCATTCCTCCGGACCGGGTCGACGTCTCCGTTCTCGACCAGACCTATCCTTTCATTATCAGCTCCATGTCCTTCGGCTCCCAGGGCGAGGTTGCCTACCGGGCCTATGCCGAAGCCTCCGAACAGCTCGGCATCCTCTCCTTAAACGGGGAGGGCGGGGAGATCCAGGACATGCTCGGAAAATACCCGAAGAGCCGCGGACAGCAGATCGCTTCGGGACGCTTCGGCGTAAACATCCGGTTGCTGAAC